>NZ_JBIQOE010000041.1:0-31539 GCF_047739415.1 Mesobacillus sp.
TGCATGCCGCACTGCATCCCGCAGTAGCAGCAATGCGTTGTGACTAGTTTTTCACCTTTGCGAATCTGGTTCTTTACGCCTTCTTTAACGAGAAACTGGCTCATCTACTTTTTCCTCCTTTGAATCCTGGTCAAGTCCGTAAAACTCTTCCGAACGTTTTTTGCTGAAGCCTGATATGTGAATACCGTTATTTGTATTAACCGGTCCGTATGGGTTGCCTTTTGGTGCTTCTAGATTCATTTGTTTTAATGCTCTCATCCTGCGGCGGCAGCCTGTGCAATAATCTGAAAGGTATGAGCCGTCCGCAAGCTGCAGGTCGAAATTCTGGCTTTTTAATATTGCCTGGACATCCGCAATCTGGTCATCATTGCTGTATGGCTGTCCGCAGCTTTTACATGATTTCGTATCCACTTTGACCACCTCTTGATAACTCATTGGTACAGCTGTTGCCAGCGGCCTGATTGGCACGTGGAACAGTTTTCCGAATGGGAAGTACATCAGCATGATGATGACTGTTACCTGGTGGATGAGTGACATATAATGATACATCCAGCCATCAAGGAATGTGAACATGATTGTCAGAATCAAGCCTGTAACTGTCACTGCCAAAAGAATAATCAATGGCAGAATATCGAACTCGAATCGCTGGGTTACTTTTACATCGTAGTCAGTGATGCGTCGGTAAAGGGCCATCCCCGCTCCGATCAACACCATGATTGCGCCGATATTCAAGCCGTTATAGACGATCTCGGCGAAAACCCCGTCAGCTGCCATCGTGATGGTCGGCATATCGAACACGATGATCTGGTATGTTCCCGGGTCAATCAGGTCAAAACGCATCCATCCAAATGTAAGCCCGAATGTAATCGCGAATGAGATGATGCAGCCCCATGAAATCATGAAGTGCTGAATTCCGCGGTAAATACCCCGCTGGAAAATGAATTTTTGCAAAATGATATTATCAATCAATGTTTTGACTAAAGCTTTTGAATTTCGTTTCACTCTTTCTTTATTAAAAAGATTATCAACACTCCGCTTTGCCACCCTGTTCGTGGCTTTGCGCCACATCCAGAAGCTCACCCTGATAGTCAGGCCAATCGCAAAGACCACCGATGAAATTACATATCCCAGAAGCGCCATATCGATATGGACAAACTTCGAAGTTGAATACCACATTGAGAAGAACAATATCATCACAACGACAAAGGAATACATGCTTGTTTTGGAGTAAAAAGATTTCTCGAATTTGTACAACTTTGCTACCTCCCTGTAAATCGTTCCCGATTTCAAAATTCATCTTATCATGGAAAAACAGTCATAATAGGGTTAAATTGTAAACACTTTGTGAATAGTGAAAAATTGATTTAATAATGTTTAGTAGCCCTAACCTCCACTGTGTACCTTACTTAACTAAATCTTAAGGGAGGCAGATTAAAAGATATGTGAAGTCCGTCACACCAGAATAAGTGGACACAAAATCGTAATAAATTCGTGATGGACTTAACAATTTGGAAGCTGGTATTAGGCAACAACAAAAGTCATATTCAGCCTGTTTAATGGATGTTAAAATGGGGAGCCTTGGGTAAGTTGAGTTATTAGAAGTCAGGCATGCTTATGCCCTATACTTAAACTATCAAGCTAGAAAGGTTGGGAAGTTATGGACAATTTCAAAGCTTTTATGGTAAACAAGACAGATAGTGATTTTTCAGCAGAAGTAAAAACGATTGGACTGGATGATTTGCCTGCTGGTGATGTAGTGATCAAGGTTGCCTATTCGAGCGTCAACTTTAAAGACGGACTTGCGAGCATACCGAACGGCAAGATTGTCAGGTCCTATCCGTTCGTGCCTGGCATCGATCTTGCCGGCACGGTTGTCCGTTCAGATGACAGTCGCTTCAAGGAAGGCGATGAAGTCATCGCCACCAGTTATGAAATAGGTGTTTCCCACTATGGAGGGTTCAGTGAATTTGCGCGTATTCCAGCAAAATGGATTGTGCCTTTGCCTGAGGGGTTAAGTTTAAGGGAAGCAATGGTTTTCGGAACAGCTGGGTTCACCGCAGCATTGTCCGTGCACCGATTGGAAGAGAATGGGCTTACTCCAGAAAAAGGAAAGGTTCTCGTTACAGGAGCAACTGGAGGAGTTGGCAGCGTTGCTGTGGCGATGCTGGCGAAAAGAGGGTATCACGTCGTTGCCAGCACAGGGAAAGCTTCGGAGCAAGAATACCTTCGCAAAATTGGAACTGAAGAAATCATCAGCCGTGAAGAGCTCGTTGGTGAAAAGACGAAGCCTCTCGATCAGCAGCTTTGGGTTGCAGCCGTTGACCCCGTCGGCGGAAAAACGTTATCTGCGATCCTCAGTAAGCTAGAATACAACGGTTCTGTCGCAGTCAGCGGCTTGACTGGCGGAACAGATGTCCCAACAACCGTGTTCCCGTTCATACTGAGAGGAATAAACCTTCTTGGCATCGATTCCGTATACTGCCCAATGGAGATGCGAAAGCTTCTTTGGCAGAGGATGGCAACCGACTTGAAGCCAGAAGGATTATTGGAAACGATTGAAAACGAAGTGTCATTAGATGAACTGCCTGGCGTCCTTTCCAGAATATTAAAAGGTGAGAATCGCGGACGGACGATTGTGAAAATGTAAAAAAAAGCCCGAATCCAGTTTAATTTACTGGTTTCGGGCTTTTTAAGAGACTAATTGATATTTTTTTCGTTAACTATGTGCTGCCAGCTGCTCTGAATCTACTTTTGCAAGATGACCGCAGTCGTTCAGGAACATTACAGCCTTCTGGCTGCCATTCAATCTAAGCAAATGGATTCCGGTATCTCCAGTAGGAAAATAAGTATCCGATAAAACTGGCAGATTCAAGAACGCTCTTAACAGGTTAGAAATCATTCCGCCGTGCGAGACAATCGCGATTCGTTTCTTTCCTGCGCTTTCTGCAAGAATCTTTGAAAATACTGTTTGCGCACGGAAACGGAATTCAAGTTCGGATTCCCCTTCCTCAATCGCCTCATGAGGTTTCCTGCCTCCCTCAGGCTCTGGATAGCGAATCTTTGCTTCTGCATATGGCACCCCTGCCAAGACTCCATTGTTAAACTCTCTCAAACTTTCCTCTTCGATGACCTGAATTCCCGTTTCCTTACTGAGGATTTCTGCCGTTTCTCGAGCACGTTTCAAAGTGCTTGCCCAAATGACTTCTGGCATGTATTTCTCTTTTACCACTTTAGCCATTTCCTTTGCCTGCCTGCGTCCATGATCCGTCAGCAGCAAATCCGCCCGGCCTTCATGCACCTGAAGGATATCCCCTTCCGACTCACCATGCCTGATCAATAGAATTTCCATGTCTTTTCCCCTTTTAAAAAAGTATATTAAAAGTAATTCTGCATGGTCCTGAAAATCCCTTTTAACGACGGTAGAATTTGGATAAATTCATTAAGTGAACTCTTTTTTTCCCATAAAAAACGACTCACATTTTCACATGAGTCATTTCCCCTATTTTACAGGACCAAGGCTTGACCTTCTGATTACCTGGTTAATTACTTCAGAAAAGACTAATCCGACGGCTATTGCACCTGAAATCATTGATGCCTTAGCTGCCAAGGAAAGAGCTACACTATAATCATTTTCCACGAAGTTCCTCATCGCATCGTAGGCAAGGCCGCCTGGCACAAGCGGGATAATTCCCGCTACGCTAAAAATAATGATCGGCGTCCGGTAGGCCTTCGCGAATACCTGGCTGACAACGGCAATTAAAAATGAGGCCATCAATGTGGCTAAAACTGCCCCAAATCCATTGACATCAAGTGCAAAATAAAGCAGCCAGCCTACCATCCCGGAAATGCCGCATTTGACCAGCGACTCTCTCGGTGCGTTGAAAATGATCCCGAAAGCCGCGGATGCTATAAAACTCGTTAGTAGCTGTTCAACATAAATCATCGCTTTTTCTCCTATAAAAAAGATAAAATGGCCGCAATCCCCGACCCAATAGCAAATGCCGTCAACAGTGCTTCTGCACCTTTTGATAACCCTGAAACCAAATGCCCAGCCATCAGATCCCTAACCGCATTCGTGATCAGCAATCCCGGTACTAGTGGCATAACTGAGCCTATGATAATTTTATCAAGCTCCTGCCCGAGACCAAATTTAATGAAGAAGAACGACACCATCCCAATAAAGAAGGATGACAGGAACTCAGCGAAAAATTTAACTGGGACAATCTTATGAAAGTAAACAACCAGGAAAAAGCCAATTCCCCCGGCAGCCATCGAAGGCAGGAAGTCCAGCCAGCTTCCCTGGAACATAATTGTAAAACAACCACTTGCGATAGCAGCCGCAGCAATCTGGACTGCAAACGAGTATGTTAAATTAGCTTGCTCAATCTCCACAAGGAGTTTGCATGCTTCTGCCAATCCCACTTCACCGCTGCTTATTTTCCTCGAGATGCTGTTGACCATGGCGACTTTTCTTAAATCTGTCGTCCGCTCCGAAATCCGCACAAGCTTTGTACGTTCGGGGCCTACCCCTTCTACTGAAAAAATAATCCCGGTTGGTGTTACATAGCTATGCGTCTGGTTAATGCCGAACGCAGAAGCCATCCGCGACATCGTGTCTTCCACCCGATATGTCTCAGCACCGCTTTGAAGCATGATTTTTCCAGCCAGCATACAGGCACGCATAACTTCGAATGTTTGATCCTGATTCTCCATAAAAGTCCTCACTTACCAATCCGTACTGTGTAAATTTCTTTATCAGTTTAAATCATAAGAGTGCATGTTAGCAACAATATAAAAGCCAGTCCTATTAAACGGACTGGCCTCTGGCATCAAAACTATGAAATTGCTTCTTTTGGCTGGCGGACTTCTTTTGATTTGCGTCCCTGCATAATGGTTAAGATCAAGGCAATGATCAAAAACAAACTTGATATCTGGAATAAAGCAGCAATTGAAAAATATTGTGCCATCACACCAAAAACAAAACCGCTGATGCCTATTCCAAGGTCAATCGAGGAGAAGAACATGCCGTTAGCGACTCCACGGCGGTTTGACGGCGTCGTCATGGATAAAGTCCACGACTGGAGTGTCGGAATCAATGAGCCAAACCCAATGCCGAATAGCACCCCTGCAACGGCGATCATTAGGTTGGAATGGGCAAAGGAAAGTACCCACATGCCGATGAAAGTGACGGCTATCGTTACGATGACCAGCCCTCTTGGCCCCTTCCGGTCAAACCACTTTCCTGCAACCGGGCGAGAAAAAGAAGCGAGAATCGCGTTAAACAGATAAAAAAGGAAAATTTGATCGATTCGCCGTTCCTCAGCAAAAATGACAATGAACGTAACAATAGCTCCATACCCTAAACATACCATCAGGGTAACAAATGCCGGGAACCATCCTGATTTTTCAACCAGGGAGCCTAGATAGGTGAATTTTAAATCCTCTCTCTTAGCATTAAGTACTTCATCAGGAGTTTGATATTGTACTGTCCCAAGTAGTATGAGTGCTATGACACCAAGCGCTCCTGATATATAGACGAGATTTTCGAATGAAGTGACCTGGAATAAGAATATTCCAAGACTTGGAGCGATGATCATCCCGATGGTGATTGAAAGACCATAATACCCCATACCCTCACCTAGACGGGAGTTGGGGACTACATCGACTGCAGCCGTTCCATTCACCGTTGTTGACCATCCCCACGCAAGACCATGAAGCAGGCGAAACCCCAGGAAAATAACAACTACTTGAGACAACGGATACAGGAATGTAATCAATAACAGCAACAGCGCCCCAATCAAGACGAGAGGTTTTCTCGCTCTGTACTCCAGCAAAAAACCGATAAACGGCCTGCTCAAGACTGCCCCGATTGAAAAAAGCGCTGTGACAAGTCCGATTTCAGTCCCGCTGGCGCCAATTGACTTTATATAAGGTGGCAATGTTGGAATCAGCATCTGGAAGGACATGAAAATAAACAGGTTTCCTACCATCAGTTTTATGAACGAAGAAGTCCATAAAGGCTCTTTTGTTTGTGACAATTTGTTTCTCCCCTTTATTTGCAGCTGTTCTTAAACAAAGAAAAAAATCTTCCACACGAGAAGATTTTATATATACATATTTCGCATTTCTAAATAATAGCACAGCAAGCTCTATAAATAAAAGGAAAAAATTGTTTCATTGAAGATACTTGGGATTGTGTTGCTTATTCGATTTATTTAATTCATTAAAAATGCTCGACTTAGCAGGTTCCTGCCTTCCTTCCATGCTCATGACCATTTCCGGAAGGTAGTCATTCAGGACTTTTTTGAATTCGCCGACAGTCAGGGGCTTGGCGTCATCCATCAACTCATATCCCAGCTGGCCATTAGGCTCGATTGTTGCCGTCTTTATATCTTCCAGCCTGCTGATTCCTTTATTTCTCATTCTCATTTCCAGTTGGTCAACAGTAAGGCGCATCTTTTTCAGCGTCTTGACATTCAACTGTCCATTTTGAATCACGACCTTGGATTTTCCCGTAATGAACTTTTCAAAGAAATTCATTTTTAATTCCATAGTTTCCATAATCAAGATAGCAGCTACAAATACGGCCGCACCAATAATAGCCTTCCACACACTTTTCTCGACAATCGGCTGAACAATAATCGTACCAATTGAGATCATCACAATCGTCTGGGCAAGGGTCATTTGCGAAATTGACTTTCTTCCCGCGACCCTCAATAACAAAATTCCAGAAACAATTAACACAAAAGCTTTCCAAATAAAGTCTAACTCCATTATCCATCCTCCTCTGGAATTACTTCTAATAATTTCTCCAAAAAAGGAATTTTTATGATGAATTTGTTAGGTCGCCCAGCGTTTTAAAAAAACGGCATATACAAGTGTAATGCCGTTCTTGGTTATTAAACTTCTTGTCCTGCTCTCTTCTCAATGACAATTTCTTTTCTAACCACATTCACTGGATTTGAGATTGTATCATCCACCGGACAGGTCTTAGCAATGAAATCTGCCAGTGCTCTGATGTTTTCCTCCGGAGATGGCGATTTAATATAGTAGGTATAGCGAATATCTGAATAGCCGCGACGCACATCTGACTTGTTCATGAAACCATCGGTATCAAGGTCCCCTTCCAATTCGACGCGGAAATCCTCTAATTCCACTCCGAATTTTTGGCTGTACACTCGGGCTACGATGGATTGGCAAGCTCCTAAGGCACCAAGTAGCATTTCCACAGGATTCATCCCCTGGTCGGTCCCTCCTAAATTGACAGGCTCGTCAATCGTGATATGGAACCCCCTCGCCTGGACATCAACCTTTACACCTTCTTGCAATTCAGCAGTGGCTTTAAAAATTTCTTTTGGCATGATATTCCCTCCTTTTATTCTACACCTTTATTTTCCATTTTTTTCCGAAAAATCATTCACTAAAACGCAAGGTACACAAAAGGTTCATCATGTTTTGTACAGATTGTGAAAAGATTAACAATCTGTACAAATTTAGAAATAGTAACAGATTATAGTCCATCTAGATAAAGGGAATCCCTTATAGGCTTTTTCTTAACCACTTTTTTCTATTGTATTTCCCTTTCATTTGAGTTAGCTTGATATTAAAACCCGAATATTCTGAAAGGGGGATGCTTTGGATGCTTGATTGCAGGGATGAGGTTTTATTTTATACGAAGCAGCTTGTGAACATCGGGAGCATTGTCAATACAAGTGGAGAGAACGAAATTGCCCAGGCACTTTATACGATGATTTCATCGTTTCCTTATTTTATAGAGAATCCGTCACACGTGATCAAACCGCAAACACAGAATGATGTACTCGAACGGTACAATGTCATGGCTTTTGTTAAAGGCACAAAAGGAAACAGCAACCGTACTGTCATTTTGATGGGACATCTTGACACAGTAGGAATTGATGATTTTACACAGCTGGCTGATTTGGCATTCGATCCAGACCAACTGCTTGTTGAGCTTAAAAAAGAGAAGCTGCCACCGCTTGTAGATCAGCATGCGCAATCAGGTGAATGGATGTTTGGACGCGGGGTGCTTGATATGAAGAGCGGCGTCGCTTCCAACCTTTATCTCCTGAAATACTTTTCTGAACACCCAGAGGAGCTCGATGGCAATCTTGTTTTTTTAACGGAGTGTGATGAAGAGGACAGTTCGTATGGAATCCTCTCTGCCGTCAAAGACCTGAACGTTTGGAAAGAAGATCACAACTTTGAATATGTCGCTGCAGTCAATAGCGACTTTGTCTCACCACGGTATTCGGGAGATAAAAACCGCTATATCTATAAAGGAACTGTCGGAAAGCTGCTCCCTTCTTTTTACATTACAGGCTCTGAAACGCATGTCGGTTCCGCTTTCGAAGGCTTGGATCCGAACCTGATTGCTGCTGAACTGACCAGACAAATCGACTATAATCCTGAACTGTGCAATGAATCACTCGGTGAAACGACAATGCCGCCGGTTTCTTTGAAACAGATGGACCTGAAGCCAAACTATACTGTGCAAACGGCTCTGGCTGCTTATGTTTATTACAATTTCTTCATTCACTCCTGGACGCCAAAGGATGTTTTGGAGAAATTGAAGGAGCAAGCTCATATTGCTTTTGAAAAAGCATTGAAGCTATACGAAGAGCGTTATCAGCAATTTTGCAAAATGATCAGTGAGCCAAGTAGGGTGATTCAATGGAAGCCTAGGGTAATGACTTATGAAGAAATGGAAGCTGAACTCATCAAGACCCATGGCACTGATTACACTGCCCACATGGTGGAATTTAAGGATGATCTTCTTCTAGATGCCAGCCTGGACCTAAGGATGTACGCAGCCAGAGTGGTCGAAGAAGCCTGGAAATGGATGCCAGACCAGAGTCCGGCAATCATTATCTTTTACTCCTCCCTCTACTCACCGAGGATTGAAGTGGCCGGTGAAACCGACGATGAGCAAAATCTGATTAAAGCTTTGGACAGCGCTGTCAAAACGGTACAGCCGGGATACGCTGAGCCAATCGTTGTCCGCAGTTTCTTTCCTTATATATCCGATATGAGTTTTGTCGCTTTGAGTGATGATGATGAAGCTTTGGACTTCGCATCCCGGAACAATCCAAGCTGGGGAACGAAATTTTTCGTGGACTACCAGGAAATCCGCGAGCTCAATGTGCCAGTGATTAACATTGGACCTTATGGGCTGGATGCCCATAAACGATATGAACGGATGGAAATAGACTACTCTGTTAAAATAGTCCCGAACCTGACTTTCGAAGTCATCCGGAATCTTTTAGCGGAATAATCAGCAGGTGCCTTGATTTAAGGCACCTTTTTGATATTTCACCACTTGTTTTTCCGCTTTTTTCTTATTACTATATAGTTCAGTGGAAATATATTATAGTAATCATTAAAATAAAGATAATGAGACTGATCAAAGGAAAGGCTGATTTAATTGGTAGAAAACTCTAATTTTATAAAAACGATCATAAAGGAAGATTTGGAGAGTGGCAAGCGCGATAAAGTCGTGACTCGATTCCCTCCAGAACCAAACGGTTACCTACATATCGGTCACGCAAAATCCATTGTCATCAACTTCGGCCTTGCAGATGAATTCGGCGGCAAGACAAACCTCCGATTCGATGACACGAACCCGCTAAAGGAAGACCAGGAATTTGTCGATGCCATCAAGGAAGATGTTGAATGGATGGGCTATGAATGGGAAGGATTGTTCTTTGCATCTGATTACTTCGATGAAATGTATGACCGTGCTGTCCTGTTGATCAAAAAGGGATTGGCGTATGTCGATGACTTGTCGGCTGACGAAATCCGTGAGTACCGCGGGACACTCTCAGAGCCTGGCAAGGAAAGCCCGTATCGTGATCGTTCAGTGGGAGAGAACCTTGATTTATTCGAGCGCATGAAGAATGGTGAATTCGGTAATGGAGAAAAAGTATTGCGTGCGAAGATTGACATGTCTTCACCAAATATCAATCTTCGTGACCCGGTCATTTATCGAATTTCCCATGCAACACACCATAACACAGGCGACAAATGGTGCATCTACCCAATGTACGCTTTTGCCCATCCGATCGAGGATGCGCTTGAAGGTGTAACCCACAGCTTGTGCACGACCGAGTTCGAAGACCAGCGTCCGCTGTACGACTGGGTTGTCCGTGAGTGTGAAATGGAAGCAACACCTCAGCAAATCGAATTCGGCCGCCTGAACCTGACAAACACGGTCATGAGCAAGCGCAAACTGAAGCAGCTTGTCGAAGAAGGATATGTCGATGGCTGGGATGACCCTCGCCTGCCGACGATTTCCGGCTTGAGAAGACGCGGCTTCACGCCAGAAGCTATCCGTGAATTCGTAAAAGCAGCAGGAGTTTCCAAAGGTTACTCCACGGTTGACGCACAAATGCTCGAGCACTTTGTACGTGAAGACCTTAAGTTGAAGGCTCCGCGTACGATGGGAGTGCTTCGTCCATTGAAAGTCGTCATCACGAATTATCCGGAAGGCGAAGTGGAATGGCTCGATGCAGACATCAACCCTGAGAACCCGGAAATGGGCACGCGCAAAATCCCATTCTCCCGCGAGATTTATGTTGAACAGGACGACTTCATGGAAAACCCACCAGCGAAGTATTTCCGCCTCTTCCCTGGCAATGAAGTACGTTTGAAGCATGCTTACTTCATTAAATGTAATGAAGTAGTTAAGGATGAAAATGGCGAAGTGGTTGAACTTCACTGCACATATGATGTAGAAACAAAGAGCGGATCCGGCTTCACTGGCCGTAAGGTAAAAGGAACTCTCCACTGGGTAGATGCAACACATGCACTTCCAGCAGAATTCCGCCTGTATGAGCCGTTGATTTTGGACAGCGAAGAAGAAGAAGCTGAAGAAGCAGACAACAAATCATTCCTGGATTACGTGAATGAAAAATCCCTGGAAATTGTCAACGGCTTCATCGAGCCAAACATGAAGGACGCCAAGCCGCAGGACAAATTCCAGTTCTTCCGCCACGGCTACTTCAACGTCGATCCAAAGCACACAACAGAAGACAAGAAAGTCTTTAACCGCATTGTATCGTTGAAGAGTTCGTTTAAGCTTTAATAATTGGTATAGTGACCTCCCCGGAGTTTAGTACGGGGAGGTTTTTGTTTTATTGTTGTTCAGGCTAGTTGCTAGCGGGCTGAGTTCGACAACTAACCTTGCTGAATAACGACTTTTTCTTGACAGCTTTTCCGTGCTCGCCCCCAAACCTGTCATAATAACGACTTTTTCTTGACAGCTTTTCCGTGTTCACCCCCAAACCTGTCACAATAATGGCTGTTTTTTGATAGCTTTCACATAAATCTCTCCCAATCTGTCTGAAACACATGACACAAAAATCTCAATTTTAAAGGAAATCTGCTTTTCACCTAGAATTTTATTAAGCAACAATTTTAACAGAGGTGAGCATAATGGAAATACGACGATTAAATGGTGGGGATGCTGAGAGTTACCGGGATCTCCGCCATGAAGCCTTGCTTAAGAATCCTGAGGCGTTTAGCTCGAGTTATGAGGACGAGATGAATTATGAAGCATTAGATTACAGGCAGAGGCTGGATAGTAAATTAACATATACATTTGGCGCGTTTGACGGAGGTCAGTTGGTCGGTGTTGTCACGCTTGTGCCAGAAGGAAAGGTCAAGCTGAAGCACCGCGCAAATATCTTTGCCATGTATGTGACCTCCTCACAGCGCGGTCGGGGTTCTGGGAGGGAACTTGTAAAAACAGCAATTCAACAGGCTGAACAATTAGAAAGCGTTGAGCAAATCTATCTCACAGTCAATGCCAGCAATGAGCCAGCCAAAGGGCTATATGCTTCTCTTGGCTTTAAAACCTATGGAGTGGATAAGAAAGCCATGCGTATTGATGGCATCTATCATGATGAAGAATTAATGGTGTTATTTTTATAAGAGGCCTGAATTGGCCTTTTTTTCATGTTTATTTTTTGCTGAAAAAGGAAGTAGGTATAAGATGAGTCTTTTCAGGAAAGGAGATTGTCCATGTTTTTAGACGCTTATGTTAACCAAAAGGTGCAAATTAAACTGAAAAATTTTCCCGAAAGCATGATTGGCGATGTCACAGGAATTTACCAGCCAGATGAATGGTATCTTGTAAAAATAGTACATGCGGAGAATATGGGGATTTGGGTTGAAAACCCTTGCTATAAGCGGACTCCCGTCCAGAAAGAAGATGGAACCGCAATTCCCTCCGAAGACCAGGTCGAGGAAACATGTATCACCCACATGTTCCTGCGCTGGGATTATATCGCCTCTGTGATCACCTTCCCGGATGCAGATCCAATGGCTGACAAGAAGGCCAAGTTAATCGGGTTTCAGCCGGATGTTGATTAGAAAGTAGAAAAACGCTGCCGAAAGATCCGGCAGCGTTTCTACATTTTTTACTTAAAGATTAATACTTTACCAACTGAACCGTCAGCACTTTGTCCTACTACACGGAACTTCAAACCGTGACTAGGAACATTGCGGCCAGCGTCAACCATGCCTAGATTGCTGTAATCAGCGCTATCGTCGAATAATGGATTGCGCTTAGTAAAGTTGTCCTTCATTGTAAACAGGCCAGGATAGTTCAAGAACATTTTTTCTGACTTATCAAGACCGAATGCAGCATCATGAACCTGGTAACGAGTAGAACCAACAGCTCCATCGCTCCAGTAATTTGTATGCTGGTCAGCGTCTACGACTCCCAGGAATCCGTCTCCAGGGTGAACACCTGTCCAGTTGTTATCGTAGGTTTCATCGACATACCATACGACTAAACCTTGATCGTATGTCATTAAGCTATCTCCACGGCGGATGTTTTTCAGTCCTTCATCAACACCGTTATGGGATCTCCACTCTAGTAAATAGTAGTTTTTAGAAAAGAATTTACCGTTATCCTTTTTAAAACCATTAAGAGTAAACTTGGAGTCACCTTCTACATCATCTGTAAGAACCTTATTACCGTCAACAGTAACGGTAATATCATCAACATAAAAACCAGGATTTGCTACATATGGGTCTGTCCAATAGTTGAATTCAATTGTAACTTCTTCACCAACATATGATGATAGGTCAAATTCAGCATCTACCCACTTTTCATTGGTTGATCCTGTAATTCCGTTTCCGGGATTTTGTTGATTCGGATCATCCGCAGTTGTAATATTACCAGCAACTGATTCACCATTTACCTTTACAGAAGCATAATCCCAATCTGTTTCAATATCATACCATGCCTTGAAATTTAATTTAGCATTCGCAGCATTTGTAAGATCAACTGTTGTAACCATAGAATTGTCTAAGAGGTTCCCACTTCCACTGAAATACTCATACTCACCACTCGTCGGAGTATTTACAGTATTCTCTTTATCAGGTAGGTCAATTCTTACTGCATCATTGTTGGTACCCTTTGTTACTCCTTCATCAAGTAAAATGGTTGTACCCTCACTTGTAATATCATCAGAGTTTAATGTTGTTCCACTTAACCAATTACCATCATGCCATTCCTGAAGTTTTTCTTTTGCATATGGACTAAATCCTGGTGGTTCTGTTCCGCCAATCTTACCTGCCCAGCTACCACTTGCCATAACTGACCAGTAAGCTACAGCTTCCCCAGTACCACTATAAACCGTGTCATATTCATCAGGCAGTCCTAAATCATGACCGTATTCATGAATAAATACACCAGCTGCTCCGTCTTCAGGTTCAATAGTGTAATCCCAAGCTGCTAACACACCACCCCAACGATCACTGTCAGATGATCCACCAGGAACAGCAATAGGTCCAGTACCTAATTTCGAACGGTGAGACCAAATAGCATCTCCTCCAAGAGCACCTCCACCTGCTTCCTCACCTACACCAGCATGGATAACCATCAAATGGTCAATAATTCCGTCTGGCTCCGCGTAAACACCGTCATCATCATAGTCATCGCGATCCCATTGATCGTATTCGCTCAAATTTACCTTTGGATCATTAGCCGCTTGAATAAGGGCTTCGTATACCAACATCTGAGGGAAATAATCGTTACCATCAGGAGCAGGATCATTATTTCCATAATATGCAGCAGGCTGAGATGCAGTATACCATCCGGCTACAGTTCCTTCTACATTATAGCTACCACCAGATTGCTGGTCATAATACTGTTGCATGGAAATGAATTTTTCTTTATTAGGACCTTCGTATCCATTTTCTCCAAAAATCATATTTTGATAATGTTCCTCAGTATAATCGTCATAATAAAAATCTGTTTCATCTTCTTGAATTGAATTTCTTGGATAATCAGGGAAATCAATTTTAAGCACTAAGACTTTGTCTGTGCGGACATCGCCGTTATATTCTTCTTCTTCTACTCCATTTACTCCATTTTTGTTAGCTTGTCCTAACTTATTTCCTTTACCTTTTTTAAGAGAAGTAGATTCGGAGTCTTTAGATCCTTCCTTCACATTATCAATTGGTTTCGGCAATCCATCTCTTACTTTCAAACCACTTTTAGCTCTTGCGTTTAAGTATTTCTGCAACCCCTTCTCAGCCTCAGCGGGTGTTGCATCCTTAGCAATCTTTCCTTCTTTCTTCAACATTTCTATCAATCTCTCGTCGTTCGCGATGCCTAAATCAATTGATGCTCCTCCATGGGCCTCGTAGCTTGACTTCTCAACTGCCTTTACTGTTGCCGGACCTGCAGACGCGAATGATAGCGTGCTTGCAAGCATTGCGGTCATCGTAATGCTTGATAGGACCTTAAGACCTAAATTTTTCTTCAAATTCCTACCCCTCTCCTTGAATAGATTTCAGAATATTTAGTGCAATAATATTTTATCAATTAAACTTTATTTTTACAATATTTTAAATTATCAAATTATTCTACTAATTTCGTGTGTATTTTCCAAAAAACTACTAAATTTCTGCTATGAAAGTCCTGTATTTCGACATGTAAAAATTTAGACCTACTAAACTATTTAATTTTTACAATAATTTGTATAATGGAAGGAAAGAACTATTAAACTTGGAGGTCTCCCTATGATAAAAGTTGGAGTGATTGGCCTGGGTGCGATTGGCCAGCGTTTGATAAAAGGTTTTCAAGAACACCCGGAGATGGAAATTGCGGCTGTGTGCGACTCTATGGAAGCAAGAGCGA
Source organism: Mesobacillus sp. (assembly GCF_047739415.1). GTDB lineage: Bacteria > Bacillota > Bacilli > Bacillales > Cytobacillaceae > Mesobacillus. The sequence goes on from NZ_JBIQOE010000041.1 coordinate 15,173, forward strand.
AGGAAACGGCAGCCGAGCTTGGTGGTATTCTGGCTTATGCCAATCATCAAGAAATGCTCGAGAATACTAAGTTAGATCTTGTATATGTCGCTGTTCCCCCTAAGTTCCACCATGCCGTTGCATCTGATGTACTTGCGAAAGGGATACATATTTTATGTGAAAAACCGCTGGCCAACTCGGTTGAGGAAGCTGAGAGTCTATTAAAACAGGCGCAGGATGCGGGTGTGGTCCATGCGATGAATTTCCCGCTGAACTATAGTGCTGGCAGCAAGACATTTGAAAAATTAATCAAAGAAAACTTTGTTGGCAAGCTTAGAAGAGTTCAATTGAAGATGCACTTCCCAGAATGGCCGCGCCCTTGGCAACAGAATGCATGGGTTGCGAGCAAGGAACAGGGTGGTTATGTTCTTGAAGTCGGGGTCCATTTCATCCAGCAGCTGCAAAAGATTTTTGGGTCAGTAGAGGTAAAGAATGTCCAGATTCAATTCCCTGAGGACCCGCACGCCAGTGAAAATGCGATCCTAGCAATCTTGAATCTGGCGGATGGTACACCAGTATTTATTGATGGCATGAGCCAGATTGCTGGCAAGGAGGAGATTGCCTTCACCGCTTATGGAGAAGAGGGTACGTTATCCCTCTTGAACTGGGGACAGCTTGCAGGCCGCAAGCTTGGCGAGGATACCCTGCCATTGGAAGTTGATAACTCCCTGACAGATTCATTGGTTGATAATCTTGTAAAAGCGATCAAAGGTGAAGAAGCAACAATTATTGATTTCGCCGCTGGTTATGAGGCACAGGTTATATTGGAGCAACTCAGGAAAGGTTGAGAGCGCAGGATATGCGCTCTCTTTTTAATGACTGCTGCTTGTCAGCCAATCCTCAAATAACCCCTGGACAAGTTCACGCTTCTCAACATGCAGCATATGGCCTGCACGATCCAATACAGCCATTGTGGAATTCGGGAACTTATCCAACAAAGGAAAATGATCTTTGTAACCACAAATATAATCCTGCTTGCCAAGAATCAGCAGTGCCGGATTCGATAGAGTCTGCACATCGTGAAATGGTTCATCAGCTAGGTAATAACGTTTGGTCTTCCAATCCGAACCAAGAAATTGACGATTGGCCAATAATCTGCCAGGCTGGATTTCTTTCATGAAGGCCGCTAGTGATTTTTCATTTTGATAGATGAAGAGGGTCTCGAATGCTGCCCGGATATCAGGATCAAGACTTGAAAGCAGCTCTTCATCCTTCTCTAAAACAATTCGTTCTGGCAGATTCCTTTCTTTTACATGCAATGCTGGGGCCAAAAGGCAAATCCCTTTTACATGGCTTCTCCTGTTATGAAAAATCCCTTGGGCCAAATATCCCCCAAAGGAAGCACCAATCAGCGAAAATTCTTGTTCCTCAAAAGTATCATCAATAAAGTCAAGCAGATTTCCAAGTAAGTCATCCGTTGATTTCACACTATCGTCAATAGTACTCCGCCCATGGGCAGGTAAATCAATATATACTCTTTGGAACCCTTCAATCTTTTTAAAAACAGGTTCAAGCCAGCCTATCATCGAAAGATGGTCTGTACCCATAGCATGAAGAATCAGCAAGGGAAACCCATCCCCAATGACTTCATAGTGAATACTGCCCTTTCTTACCTTGCAATCCACAGCTTCATCTCCTCTATCTCAGCCATTCTTCATCCCACTGAAACTCAGTCTCTTCATTATCATTTTTCAAAAAAATGCTCTCAGGATAAGGCAGTGCAAATTCTGGCATACTTTCACTGTTGAAGTAACGGAGCATTGCAGTCTCGCTGTCGATTGGCTTATATTCGCCTCCAATTTGGCTGCAATCAAAAACGAACACAATATACTCAACCTTGTGGCCGTTTGGGTATTCATAACGAAATTTTTCCCCACCAAAAACACCGAGTAATTTTTCCGGAACAACATGAAGACCTGTTTCTTCCCATACTTCTCTGACAACTGCTTCCGCAGGGGCTTCTCCTAATTCGATTGCTCCCGCTGGCAAGCTCCACTTCTCTCCATTTCCTTTGTTCTGGAATAAAATTTCCCCGGCTTCATTCCTGATGATTCCTGCCACGCTGGGCATAAAAATCAGGTCGCTTCCCACTTTGTTTCGGAGCTCCTGATAGTAATTTGACATTCCCATTAAACACTCACCACCTTATATATCCATTCGCTGCTTCACCAGTTTTTTCCTCTTTTAGGCAATAGCCCATCACTCTCCGCGTTCACCTACATATTTTATAGAGAATTTTATACTCAGGCTAAAACTAAGGAGTGTGCCCGTATGTATCCGAATCACTATGCTTACAGTCCGCATCAATTTGACCCTTATACTCATTATGATTTCAATTATTACACGCAACAGCAGGAACCACATGACCACTCAAGGCAGCCGGCTCTCGAACGAAGAGTCAGTCAGCTTGAACGGCAGATCCAGGTTCAAAAAACAGAGCTGGATAGACAGAATAAAGAGATTGGCCGACAAAACAGGGAGATTGCAAGGCTTAACAGGGAAATTGGACGTCTTAATAATGAGGTTACCCGCCTAAATCAAAACGACGAGCGGCACACGCGCCGTTTAAACCGTTTGAACCAGAGACTCCGGACGGTTGAAAACCGTTTGAATATTCCGTTCCAGGCCTCTGATGGAGATTTTTAATAGCAATTAAGGACCGAATCTAATTCGGTCCTTTGCATATTTTCCCAAATAAAAGAGAAGATAAATTAAAAATAATCTTAATTTTAGTTGGATAAATTGTGCTACTATAGATAAGTAACACTTTTTTAAATTTCGTGAGCCTGATGCTTACTTTTTAGGAGTCAAGATATGAAAAAAAAGCAATATGTCCTGATCTTTTTCATACTGAGCATTGCCTGGATTTTCGGAACAAATTACCTGCTCAATTTATACGCTCCTTCAGACTTTGTTGCCATTATCGAACATACTAAGGAAGTCCTTTATGTTTTGTTGGCAGGATGGTTTTTCTATTTTTTCATCTCGAAGATGGAGGAATTGAGTGCTTCAAAAGAAGAAGAAGAGCGACTGTCCACGCTGATCAATTCAATGGTCGATTTCGTCAACTTCAAGGATGGAGAAGGCCGATGGATTCAGGCCAATGATTTTGGGTTGAAACTGTTTGATATTGAAAACGTTGACTATAGAGGAAAGAAAGACTCGGAGCTTGCGGAATACAGCAATTATTTCAGCGATGCATTAAGATATTGCGAGATATCCGATGAAGAAGCATGGAATGCAGGCGGAATCATCCGTGTCGAGGAAGTGCTTCCACAGCCGGACGGAACCACCAAGACCTTTGATACGATTAAAGTGCCGCTTTTCAATGATGACGGAAGCCGGCAAGGCCTTGTCATAATGGGCCGGGATATTACTGAACGAAAATACGTTGAAACTCTCCTTGAAGAGAGCAGGCAGCAATACCGGTCATTATTTGAGTATAGTCCTGATATTGTTTCAATGCTCGACTTGAATGGGACGATCACAAACCTTAATCCGCAGTTTGAAAAAATCACTGGTTATAGCAGGGACGAGTATATCGGAAAAAACCTGGCAGATTTAATTCCGGATTCCCACAGGCAGATTGTTCTAGATAAGGTTGCCAATGTGGTTGAAAATCACTGCCCTCAAATGTTTGAGCTGGAATTACTGCATAAGAACGGTAAGCCGCTCATTTTCCAGAGTACTTCCCTTCCGATTATTGTGAATGACAAAATCGCCGGGATTATCTGCAACTCAAGGGACGTTACGGAGCTTCGCCAAACCGAGGAGCGTTTGCGAAGAACGGACAAGCTTTCTGTAGTCGGTGAGCTATCAGCAAGTGTCGCCCATGAAATCCGCAATCCGCTTACATCTTTAAAGGGACTTGTTCAGCTATTGCAAATGGAGGATGAGAAGCATCAGCTTTACTACCAGATCATGATCGATGAACTGAACAGGATCAACCACATCGTCAGCGAGTTGCTATTATTGGCCAAGCCGCAACAAATCAAATATATAGAAGCAGATTTGCAGGTTATTTTACATGATGTCATCTCACTTTTAAAATCAGAAGCGAGCCTGCATAATATCCAAATCGAGTTTCAGGTACAAAGCCAGCCCGTCATGATTGAATGCGAACCGAATCAGCTGAAGCAGTTGTTCATTAACATTTTAAAGAATGCAATTGAAGCATCTTCATCGGGGGATGTCGTCAACATCACACTCGAGAGCTTTGATAACAATGTTACAGTTGTGGTTAAGGACCAGGGTGTAGGGATATCCAAAGAGCTGCTCGAAAGAATTGGTGAACCTTTTTATTCTTCCAAAGAAAAAGGTACCGGACTCGGAATGACTGTCAGCTTTAAAATTGTTCAATCTCATGATGGTACAATCAAGTTCAAAAGCGAACCTGCTATAGGTACAGACGTAATCGTTCAATTGCCGATCAAGCACGCAGGTAAAGTAAGAGGAATCGAAACAACAGCAAGATAAAACGCGAAAGGATCAATCCTTTCGCGTTTTTTTAATCCTCATCTTTAATATCGATATCCTCAGGCACCGGTTCATTCATGATTTCTTCAACAAGTTTTTTATATTTCTCCATCTGTTTCATATGCGTGTTGAATTGATCTTTGTATATCAAATAATCGTCGCCATCGTGAATGGCCCTTATTTTCCGCTGAAAAATCATCTTTTCTACTTTCGATTCCGGGATCGATAAATATTCTGCTGCTTCTTTTACTGTCAAATACACCTTGGTTCAGTCCTTTTTCTTATTTTTAGCCGCAAGCCTGTCAACCAGCTTTTCTGCTGTCCTTCTGTAAAAATTGCTTATATTAATGAGTGAAGCAATCAATAATACCGTTTCGAGTTCCTCAGGTTCATCTGCCCCCAGCCTCTTCACTTCCTGTTTAACATCTTGCTCCGTTTTCAGGACATCCTCGCTGAACATTTCAACATTTTTCTCATAAAGCTTCAAATAACTTTTATAAAAATGACCTAGTGGAATGTCCCCCGACTCAGTCCTCTGGTTAACCCCTTCCAGAGTCTGCTTGATATCCTGGATTGATAAACCGCCTTTTAGCTGATAGATCAAACTGATCAGGATCAAGTGCTCCTTCGAATACTTTTTATTTTTTATTGGGAAGAATAACTTCCCCTTCGAGTAATTGTTGATCATTGTTTTCGTCAGGACTTTTTCATCCTCATTCCGTGTCGAGCTTCCAAAATTCTTTTCGAATAGCTGGATTACCTGATCCATGTACAAGTCGATTTCCGGGATGTCTTCCAGTGCGATATTGTTTTCAAGTTTGAGCTCAGCCAGCAGCTGTTCTAGATTATTCAATAGTAATCCCTCATGTTTTTTATTTTATTATAATGCAAAAAATCACTATCGTAAACATTGACTACGTATCGTTATGTGTATATTATTATAAGTAGTTATTAAAACTACATAAAACAATATGGAGGTTAAGAATATGAACAGCTACATCCGCGAACCAATCAATGGCCTGACCCATCTGGCTGGTGCTTTACTCTCCTTTGCAGGTCTGCTTGCGCTCGTCATCAAAGCTTCGCTTACCACAGGCTCAGCACTCGCTATTACATCCGTCACTATTTTTGGCATCAGCATGATCTTGCTGTATACGGCTTCGGCCACCTATCATATGGTCATCAGCAAAGATAGTGTGATCGCCTTTCTTAGAAAAATCGACCATTCCATGATTTTCGTATTGATTGCCGGAACCTATACACCGTTTTGCCTGATCAGCCTGAATGGAGTCACAGGCTGGACTTTGTTCGGCATCATTACATTCGCTGCTTTGTGCGGAATCCTTTTTAAAATGATTTGGTTCAGGAGTCCAAGATGGCTGTCGACCTCTATCTATATTGTCATGGGCTGGATGGTTATTTTCGTGGTATCTCCCCTCTCATCCGTGTTAAATCCAGCCGGAATATTCTGGCTGGTTGCCGGGGGAATCATGTACACGATTGGTGGCGTCATTTATGCATTGAAACCTGACTTCCTTCGCTCCAAGCATCTTGGATTCCATGAGATTTTCCATATTTTCATTATGCTCGGAAGCACTGCGCATTTCCTGAGTGTTTACTTGTATGTTCTATAAAATTAGAAAAGGCGCCTGTAAACAGGCACCTTTTTCTAATAGAACATCCTTCTTTTTTGTTTTTGGGCAGGCTGGTACTTCCGCATCGGACCGTAATCCAATACTTCCTTCAAATAATAATCACCATTTGGGTTTTGCTGCTTAAGCAGTTCCGTCAAATATGTAATGTCATCCATCGCCCTGTGCGTCTGGAATTTCGAGATGTTGTGCGCCTGCAGCAAAGTCAGCAGCTTGCTGTTAGGAAAGCCGTGGTTCTTCCATTGAACATTTTTCATCGTGCAGTACCATTTCATCTCGTTGACTTCTGGATACATCCTGAATAAAAAACTTCTGTCGAAGGAAGCATTATGGGCAAAAATCGCATCGGTGCGATTGAAATAATCCATAATTTTTTCATCGTAAAATGTCTTTCCTCGAACCATGTCATAAGAAATCCCATGAATCCGGTACGCTCTGTCATAATTTCTTTGTGCGGTTGTCGACAGCGGCTCCCTTAAATAAGAATCTTCATCAAGAATGTCGATTATTTCTCCTGATTCCTCGTGAAAGGAAAACAGCTTCACAGCCAGTTCTATTATTTCATCTGAATCCGGACCAAGTCCAGTTGTCTCTACGTCCACTACTAGTCCAAGCTTGTTCTCTTTGTTCAAAAATGTCACCCTTTTCAGCTGGAATATATGATTCTATCATTTATCATATAGCAGGAATTCTTCCATTTCCAGCTAAAGACATACGTATGAAACTATTTCCAAATTAAAGCTTGCTGGTCATTTCAATACTTCCACCAGCATTCTTCAAAAAAACCTTCAAAAGAACAAAACCTAATGTTGCCCCAGCAAGTGAACTCGCAAGGAACGCAGGAATGAATCCGAATACAGCTGCCTCCTGGCCAAGAAAAAGCACCGCAATTGGATAGCTGGCAATTGCACCGATAATTCCGGGCCCAACTACTTCCCCAGCAAAAGCGAAACCTATTTTCTTCGTTTTCTTATACAAATATGCAGCCAGGAGCGCACCAATCATGCTTCCTGGAAAGGCAAAGACTGAACCAGTCCCCATCAAATTCCTCAGCAGTGATACGCCAAAAGCCTGGGCTATCGCGTAATATGGTCCAAGCAGCACTGCAGACAATATATTGATGAAATGCTGCACAGGAAACACCTTCACAATACCAAGCGGGATAAACAGCATATGGCTGGTCATTGTACTGATGGCTATCATCATCGCAGTAAGTGTAAGCTTTTGTGTATTTCTAATTTCACCCTCCGTTTAGCGGAAAATTTCCCCTCTTAATCTTGAAGCTGCTTCACTGACGTCATCTGCATGGCTGATCGCAGTAATCACTGAAACTCCATCGGCTCCGGCTTCCATCACGAGCGAAGCATTCTCATCGGTAATTCCTCCGATACCGACAATAGGAATCTCAAAATTTTTTAACTCCTCGATAAGTCCAGTTCCCTGAACCGCTCTTGTATCCTTCTTTGTATCTGTTGGAAAAATCGGGCCAACGCCAAAATAATCCGCACCTGCAATCTTTGCCTTTTCTGCCTCTTTTACACAATGCACCGAAACTCCCAGAATTCTGTCACCGATTTTTTTGCGGACCTCCTGTGCATCCTCATCCTCCTGGCCAATATGGACGCCGTCCGCCTCGAGCTCAAGAGCCATTTCGATATCATCGTTCACAATAAACGGTATGCCGTTTTTATTGCAGATTCTTTGCAGCTCCTTTCCCAGCGCCAGCTTTTCCGCCCCTTCAAGGCAGTTACTCCCTTTTTCACGAAACTGAAAAAGAGTGATACCCCCGCGCGCCTCTTCCAGCACTACTCGAGGATCCTCCAGGCAATTCGTACTGCCGGCGATAAAATACACCTTAAGCAAGCTTCTCATTTTACCGTGACTTATCCTTGCCATGTCGCGATCCTTCCTTTCTCCCTGTTAAAAGCCCAATGGTTTGTTGGGCCATGGCCTTGGCCAATACTCAGCGGGTTTGCGATGGCAGCATGGATGAACTCCTTCGCCAAAGATACCGCGTCATATACTGTCAATCCCTTCGCAAGCTGTGCAGTGATAGCAGCGGAAAAAGTGCAGCCAGTACCGTGCGTGTTCTTCGTTTCAATTCTCGGAACAGAGAAGAACTCAAAGTCTGCACCATTAAAAAGGAGATCAACAGATTCATTCGCATCCTCATCATGGCCGCCTTTTATGACGATGTTTTTTGCTCCAAGGGCATGGATGCGCCTGGCTGCTTCCTTCTTGTCAGCATGACTGTGAATAGTCATCCCGGTCAGCACTTCTGCTTCGGGAATATTTGGTGTGACCACGAGGCAAAGCGGAAGCAAATGATCTTTCAGGGCAGAAACGGCTTCCTGCTGGAGCAGTGATGCTCCTCCCTTGGCAATCATGACCGGATCGACAACTACCTTATCCCAGGAGAAATGCTTTATTTTCTCAGCAACGGTTTCTATGATTTCAGCGTTAAAAAGCATTCCTGTTTTTAATGCATCGACCCCTATATCCTCACCGACAGATTGGATTTGCTGGGCGACTGCTTCTGCCTCCATCGGAAAGACTCCCTGTACCCCAAGCGTATTTTGCGCTGTTACAGCGGTCAGCGCAGACATCCCAAATACTTTCAGCTCCTGGAACGTTTTTAGATCCGCCTGGATACCTGCACCTCCACCACTGTCCGACCCAGCAATTGTCAAAGCTTTATCCATATCAATCGACCTCCTTTCGAGTAAAAGACATTTTCTCAATCAGATCGTTTCCACCAATCAGATAGAGCTGGTTTAAAAATTCTATTTGAAAGCTTCCCGGTCCGAGAACCGCACTATTATCAGCAGCAATTTCCGCTGCCACTCCATAGATGGTTACTGCGGCGGCTGCGGCTTTGAGCATATTTTTTTCAACAGCAGTGAATGCGCCGATTACGGAAGTCAGCAAACAGCCGGTGCCCGTCACTTTTGTTAGCATTGGGTGCCCATTATGGACTTTACATGCAGTTTGCCCATCGGTAATCATGTCGTCTTTACCAGTAAGGACAACAATCGTCTTCAGTTTTTTTGCGGCTGAAACAGCAAGCTCGAAAACATCCCCATTTGATTCACCTGCATCTACTCCACGTATACTCCAATTATCCCCGGCAACATTGGCAATCTCGGATGCATTCCCTCTGATAATCGCAATCTCCAATTCTTCCATCAGCCTTCTTGCCGTTTCGGTGCGGTACTGGGTCGCGCCCGCCCCCACCGGGTCCAGGATAACCGGCACTCCATGCTCGTTCGCCGCCTTGCCGGCAATAAGCATTGACTCTACGACCTCAGGCTTCAGCGTTCCAATATTGAGAACAACGCTCCCGGCTATCCTCGCCATTTCGGCAATCTCCTCTTGAGCATATGCCATTACCGGGGAAGCCCCCAGAGCCAGCAATCCATTGGCAGTGAAATTGGTGACCACAACATTGGTGATGTTATGCACAAGCGGGTTCTCTCTGCGGACTTTTTCAAGCAATCTAGCAATCTCTTTCTTTTCCATCCTGTAACCTCCTTGAAAAAATAAAAAAGCCAGATCCATAAGTGGACCTGACTTAAAAGCAAAGTAAGAAAACATCTCTCACACTACTTTCCTACGCTGGTATTACCCAGATCAGGTCCGAAGGGTTAAAAGACATAACGTCTTTCTCTCAGCCCGTAACAGGGCACCCCTAGTAGTAAATCGAATATTCAATTATTTCCATCCTAACCTTAACTTTTATTTATGTAAAGAGATAAAATACTATTCTGCTATTTTTCATTATTTAACAAATCTTTGATTTCTTTGAGCAGTTCATATTGCTTATTCTGTTTTTCGACGATTCTATTAGCCAATTTCTCCAGTGTTTTGGTAATGGACCACAAGGCCAATAGCAGGACAAGAATCAAGCCCAATTCATTCATCTTTATCCACTTTCCCCTCAGTAATATCATCAAATGGAGTATAGTTGTTGCTTGGCAATTTTCCGGATGTGATTATTTTATAGATCGAATAAAACACGACAGACAGGACAATGGCGGTTAAAATATATCCCATAATTCCCCAGCCTCCTTTTTTACCATTATACCTGTAAAAAATGGAATCTTCATTCTTTTTAAAATGGTGTTCTGATCGAACTATGCTAATATGAAAATATACATAGGAATGGGAGATGAAAGGAAATGAAGAACGAAATCATCGAAAGACTCACCTCATATGTCAAAGTGGACACCCAGTCAAATGAAAACAGTGAAACCACTCCATCGACAGAAGGCCAGCTAACTCTTGCTAACATGCTTGTTAATGAATTAAAAACGATTGGAATGGCAGAAGTGACGATTGACGAGAATGGCTATGTGATGGCGACTCTTCCTGCCAATACAGATAAAGAAGTCCCAACAATCGGCTTCCTTGCCCATGTCGATACGGCAACTGATTTTACAGGCAAAAATGTAAACCCTCAGGTTGTGGAAAACTTCGACGGCAACCAGATCATCCTTAACGAGGAACAAAATATCATTCTTTCGCCAGCCGATTTTCCTGAGCTGCCTCAATATAAAGGCCACACTTTAATTACGACCGATGGAACGACTCTTCTTGGCGCGGACAACAAAGCTGGAATTACTGAAATCATGACAGCAATGGCTTATCTGATCAACCACCCGGAAATCAAACATGGCAGAATCCGTGTCGCTTTCACTCCGGATGAGGAAATTGGCAGAGGACCGCATAAGTTCGATGTCGAAGCATTCAATGCGAAGTTCGCTTATACTGTTGACGGCGGACCGCTTGGCGAGCTGGAGTATGAAAGCTTTAACGCAGCAAGCGCCAAGGTGACGTTTAAAGGAAAGAACGTCCACCCTGGCACAGCAAAAGGAAAAATGGTGAACTCTGCAAAAATCGCGATGGAGTTCAACAGCAAGCTGCCGGCAGAAGAAGCACCTGAGCACACTGAAGGATATGAAGGCTTCTTCCATCTCAGCTCCATTTATGGCGATGTCGAGGAAACGACACTAGACTATATCATCCGTGACTTCGACCGTGACAGCTTCAAGAAGCGGAAGGATTTAATGCAGAAAATCACAAATGAATTAAGGCTGACATACGGTGAGACACGCGTTGAGCTTGAGATGACCGATCAGTACTACAACATGAAGGATAAAATCGAGCCGGTAAAAGAAATTGTCGACATTGCTTACGAGGCGATGGAAAACCTCGGGATCAAGCCGATCGTCAAGCCTATCCGCGGCGGCACAGACGGCTCACAGCTGAGCTACATGGGACTGCCGACACCGAATATTTTTACAGGCGGAGAGAATTTCCACGGAAGGTTTGAATATATATCAGTTGATAATATGCTTAAATCCGTAGAAACAATTGTAGAGATTGCCAAACTTTATGAAGCGAAAGCCTAACTAATAACAACAAGAAGCCAGATTCCCAAGCTGAACGGAATCTGGCTTCTTTTTTCATGAGCGACTTAACCAAAAATCCGCCTCTGGCCCTATCCAGATTTAAATCAGAGGTGCATTGGGATAAAGAGTGATTACCCTTATTCTAGATATAGAACGAGATTGAGAGGAGATTTTACAAAATGAAACGGATCTTAGTTATATTCCTTGTGATTACCGGGGCTTATATTGGTTGGAATTATATGTTTGATGGAAGCGGGGTTAATTTTGCAAAAGCTGAAGACGCGGTGAAGGTGACCAATCAAACAGAAAATATCTCGATTGATATCTCCAGTGTCGAGACGATGATTGTGCCAGAAGATAGGGATGATGTCCGCGCCGAGCTGAATGGCAAAGGTACGTTAAAAGTTAAGCGACATGGTGATGAAATAGAGGTCTCTGTCAAACGCAAAGGCTTCTTCTGGTTCAACTGGTTTGAGATGGATCAGACTTCCCTCACCGTTTATATCCCTGAAGACTATGATAAAGACATGGATATCGAGCTGGGCTCCGGGAAGATTGATTTTAACGGTCAGTCGGCCGACAAACCTATGAAGCTAAGAAATCTGGCACTCAATATTGGTTCAGGAAGGCTCACACTGGAAAACTTCGATGTTGAAAATCTTGAAAGCCAGAGTTCATCCGGAGAGGTGGAAATGAATCTCATTGATGCTGTGTCCGGTTCATTTGATGTCAGCTCCGGAAGGCTCCTTGTCAAAAACTATTCTGGAAAATTGGATGCAGATGTTTCCTCCGGTGAGCTGGAAATCCAAATAAACCAGTTGCTGGGTGATGTAAGCCTGGACGTCAACTCCGGCTATATCGGTTTGGATTTGCCTGAGAATGCCGACTTCACATTGAACGGAAAAATAAGCAGCGGAAACATTTCAAGCAATTTTCAGCTTCAGGACAAAGAACAATCCGATAACCGCCTGCGCGGCAAACACGGAAGTGGAAAGTTCAAAATCAAGGCTGATGTATCAAGCGGGAATATTAATATAAAATAGGATTTCCTAGTGGCTGCAAACTGAAAAAAAACAAGCGAAATTTCCAGTTCGCTATAAAAATGAAAAAGTCGCTATATTAATCTAAAAGTCGCTATATAAATGAAAATTCCGCTATATAAATGAAATTCCGCTATATAAACGAAAAAGTCGCTATATAAAATGAATTTTTCGCTATAAAAAGTAATTCTTCATTACATCAGCCTTAACTGATTACCCAACTCAACAAAAAACTGCTAATAAAATTGGAAAAAAACGTTGATAATTTCCAGTTCTCCAATAAAATTTGAAAATCGCCAATAAAAATCAAAAATCGCCAATAAAATCTTATTATCGCCAATAAATGTGTGAAAATCGCCAATAAATCTGTGAACTCTGCCAATAAACTTAATGGAATACTGTGATCTGTAATATTAGAGAGAAAATCGTACCGGACGGAGCAGTTTTCTCACATGTTTCCTTTTTTATATATACACAACAAATGCTATAATGGTGGAATGGATATATAGAATGGGGGCAATTCTTGGATGTACGATGTTCGCGAGTGGAGACATGTGTTCAAACTCGATCCAAATAAAGAGATAACTGATGAAGAATTAGATAGAATTTGCGAGTCTGGAACCGACGCGATCATGGTGGGCGGGACAGATGGTGTCACTCTAGAAGGAGTCCTTGATTTGATGTCCCGAGTCCGCCGCTATACGGTTCCATGCATTCTTGAGGTTTCGACGATTGATTCGATCACGCCGGGATTCGATTTATATTTTATCCCGACGGTGCTGAACAGCCGCAATCCACAGTGGGTCACTGGCTTGCACCACGAAGCGGTCAAGGAGTATGGCGACCTGATGGATTGGGACGAGATAAAAATGGAAGGCTATTGCATCCTGAATCCGGATTGCAAGGCGGCAAAGCTGACTGATGCGAAAACCGAGCTCTCGATTGACGATGTGCGGGCTTACGCGATGATGGCGGAAAAAATGTTCAACCTGCCGATTTTCTATTTGGAATACAGCGGGGTATATGGCAAACCTGAGTATGTGGAAGCAGCCAAAGGTGTTCTCGACAACACTGTGCTCTTTTACGGCGGCGGAATTGAAACAGTGCAGCAGGCAGAAGAGATGGCCAAGCATGCGGATGTCATCGTGGTCGGGAATGTTGTTTACAGCAACCTTGACGAAGCATTGAAGACAGTTGCTGCAATAAAGAAATAACGAAGTTGTATATAAGGATTTTATGAGATAAAATAAGAACAAATGTTTGTATGGTGGTGACGAGTGTGCAATTTTTAACGGATAAATTACTGAACGGCTTGAACCCGGAGCAGCAAAAAGCTGTCAAGACAGTGGATGGACCGCTATTGCTGATGGCTGGCGCCGGCTCTGGTAAAACTAGGGTTTTAACACACAGGATTGCGTATTTAATGGTGGAAAAAGGGGTAAACCCTTATAACATCCTAGCGATTACATTTACGAATAAAGCGGCGCGCGAAATGCGCGAGAGGATCCAGAAGATGATGGGCGGAGCGGCAGACGACATCTGGATTTCGACGTTCCACTCGATGTGTGTGCGGATTTTGCGCAGGGACATCGATCGTCTCGGCTACAACCGAAACTTCACGATCCTTGATTCGACTGACCAGCAATCTGTCATCAAGTCGATTTTGAAGGACAAGAATATGGATCCGAAAAAGTATGATCCCCGTGCGATCCTTGGAACAATCAGCTCGGCGAAGAACGAATTGATTACGCCGGAGGAATATGCGAAGACAGCGGGGGATTACTTTTCCCAGAAAGTCAGCGATGTGTATACGGAATACCAGCGCAGGCTGCGCAAGAATAATGCGCTTGATTTCGACGATTTGATCATGACGACGATTACGCTGTTCATCCGCGTGCCTGAAGTGCTGGAGTATTACCAGCGCAAGTTCCAGTACATCCATGTGGATGAGTACCAGGATACGAACAGGGCACAATACATGCTGGTAAAATTGCTTGCGCAAAGATTCCAGAACCTTTGTGTTGTTGGTGACTCGGATCAGTCAATCTATCGCTGGCGCGGTGCCGATATCACGAACATCCTTTCATTTGAAAAGGACTATCCAAGGGCAAGCGTGATCTTGCTTGAGCAGAACTACCGTTCGACGAAGAAGATTTTGCTGGCAGCGAATATGGTCATCCAGAACAATATGAACCGAAAGCCAAAGAATCTTTGGACGGAAAATCCTGAAGGAAACAAAATCATGTACTATCGCGCGGACAGCGAACAGGGCGAGGCGCAGTTCGTCATTGGCAAAATCCAGGAGCAGATTCGCAATGGCCGCAATCTGTCTGATATCGCGATTCTCTACCGTACGAACGCCCAGTCCCGTGTGATCGAGGAATCTTTCTTGAAGTCGAACATCGATTACTCAATCGTCGGCGGCATCAAGTTCTATGACAGGAAGGAAATCAAGGATATCCTTGCGTATCTCCGCTTGATTTCGAATCCTGATGATGATATTAGTTTGCAGAGAATCATCAATGTTCCGAAGCGCGCGATTGGTTCAACTTCTATCGATAAAATCGCCAACTTCGCGACAATGCATGATCTTTCGATGTTCCAGGCCTTGGAGACGATTGAAATGATCGGACTGAGCCCAAAGGCGGAAAAAGCTGCGGCAGAATTCCGCAACCTGGTCAGCAATTACACTCACCAGCAGGAGTACCTTTCAGTGACTGAGCTGGTGGAAGAAGTACTTGATAAAACAGGCTACCGTGACATGCTGAAGGCGGAGAAATCGCTGGAGTCACAGAGCCGACTTGAAAACATAGATGAATTTTTAACCGTAACAAAAAGCTTTGAAGAAAGCAGTGAAGACAAGAGCCTGGTCGCGTTCCTGACAGATTTGGCACTTGTTGCTGATATCGACCGTCTTGATGATGACGGCGAGAAAAAAACAGATTTCGTTACATTGATGACATTGCACTCTGCAAAGGGTCTTGAGTTCCCGGTCGTCTTCCTGATTGGAATGGAAGAGGGCGTATTCCCGCACAGCCGCTCCTTGATGGAGGAGGATGAGATGGAAGAAGAACGCCGTCTTGCCTACGTGGGAATCACTCGTGCCGAAGAAGAATTGTTCATCACGAATGCACAGATGCGCACCCTTTTCGGCCGTACGAATATGAACCCGGAATCACGGTTCATTAAGGAAATCCCGGCTGATTTGGTTGAAGACGCCGTGCCAAAAGTAAGAAGGCCTGCACCAACTAGCGGTGGCAGACCAGCACCAACCAGCGGCGGCAGACCAGGCACTTCAGCAAGACCGTCAATGCCAACTCGCGGCGCTGTCTCACGTCCGGTCGCAGCTGCAAGCGGCGGCGAAGGCATCGACTGGAAGGTGGGCGACAAAGCCCAGCATGGAAAATGGGGAACAGGAACCGTTGTCAGCGTAAAAGGGTCAGGAGAAGGCACCGAGCTTGATATCGCGTTCCCAAGCCCAACAGGCATCAAACGATTGCTGGCTAAATTCGCACCGATTACGAAGGCTTAAACTTTTTTCATTCTTACAATTAAATTACTGTCTGGCTCAAGTGCCTAGCCAGTTATCATCCCTGCGAGTGCATCCTCGAGTATCTTGCGAGAAGCGTTAGCTTTGAGCAGCTCGAGTCGCTTGTCTAGTTTCGCCTCCTAGAAACTCCGAAACTTCAACTCCGCCGGCAGAAGCAAAAAGCGCTTCTTTGTCGGAGTCTCCAGTTTCTGCGTTTCTG
>NZ_JBIQOE010000042.1:0-12401 GCF_047739415.1 Mesobacillus sp.
TGTTTTTTGCAAGCAAAAAGTGCAGAGAATTGCAGCGAAAAATACATAGGCTTGCAGCACAGATTTCTTTAAATTCCATCAGTTGACTTTACAGATGAAAGAGCGTTCTTTAATCTGTAACTTTCTCCTGTAAATGCCACAATATGAGCGTGGTGAACAAGTCGGTCCACCAAGGCAGATGTTAATCTGTTGTCCCCAAAAATGCGGTTCCATTGCCCAAATTCCAAGTTGGAAGTGACAATTACACTTTTATGCTCATAACAGTCTGCGATAATATGAAACAACAATTCAGATCCTTCTTTTTGAAATGGAACATATCCAAGTTCGTCTAATATCAATAAATCGCATTTATCAATCTGTCGTTTTAGTCTCTGAAGTGTCCCTGCCTTAACCGCTTCTTCTAGTTGAGCCACCAGATCTGCCACCCGAAAAAAACGCACTTCATATCCTTTCTCACAGGCTTTTACTCCTAGCGCCGTAGCCAGGTGTGTCTTCCCGGTTCCTGGCGAACCTAATAGAAGGAGATTTTGCTTACCCTTTAAAAAGCTAAGTTCAGAAATTTCTTTTTGTGATGTTGTTGCTGGCAAGTGCAATTGGTTCGTCCATTCATAGTCTTTAAGCCATTTAAGTTCCCTGAATTTAGCCTTTTTTACCAGCCGTGTAATCTTTGTGCTCAGCCGGGAAGTAACTTCTCTTAAAAGGACATCCCTTAGGAATTGTTCCTTGCTTTCAAATACGATTTCTTCAAACTCTTCCACCACATATGCTAGGTGAAGGGTTTTGCAAACATCTTTGAGATCTTTCATTACGAAACCCTCCCATCAAGTTGAGGGCAAAGCTTTTGATCATACGTTTTGAGGTCTGTTTGATAATCAAGCAGGATACTAGGTGTATGGGATTCAGTCATCTTTTCAGGATATGCAGCCTGCTTGGCTTCAATCAGGTACCCAAGCTCATGTGGAGCCCTTTCAAACCTGTTCTCCACTTCTAATATGTTATGGATATCCTCTAAGGAATGCTTATCCAATAAATTCTGTATCCCTTTTATTCTTGTCTTAGATTCTTCAGGCATTATCGTAAGATAAACCCTTACCCTTTCAGGTAAGTATTTGAAAAAGCGTGAATATGCTGCTGAACGGGGTTTCTTTGCCCAATCTCCCATTATATCCTGCCATGGAATGGCTCTTGTCTGATTCATGTAGGCTCTGGATTCCTGGTATACAATTTCTCCATCATTGGTAAAGCAGGTAAATGAATCCCACTCTTTTTTTATGATCAATGTCTGTTTAATTCGTCCTTTATGAATGACGAATTTTTCCCCATCCATACTTATTTCACCGTATTTATTCAGAGTGGCCTCGGCAAGGGAGTAGATTGGCAGATCGGTAATTGGCAATGGTTTTAATTGCTTTCTATCTTCTTCTAATAGCTCTTTAATTGAAACTCCTCTTTCATAATGAGGGCGATTCATATCCTCATCCATCTTCATCCGAAGCCAATTTGCCAACTGTGGAAAGCTCTCCATTTCAGGAGCCAATACAAATAGATTATTTCTTGTGTAACCCACTTTCTTTTCAACGTTGCCCTTTTCATGTCCACTAGCGGGGTTGCACGCCTGAATTTCAAAGCCATAGTGGGATTGAAAACGTAGGAAAGAGTCTGTATAAGTTCTTTTTGTGCCTTTGCCTATTGAAACAACCGCAGCGGAAAGATTGTCAATACGAAGGTGGGTCGGAATGCCTCCGGCCTGCTTAAATAATTGCTTAAGACCTTCCAAAAAACATTCGGAATTCTCAGCGGGAAGGGGATAGGCAAATCCAGCATTACTGTATGGAAAACTCATAATCAAAGCCTTTATGTCCTTGTATGCGCCATCCTTTACCACTGTCATATTGCCAAAGTCCACTTGCGCTTCACCCGGAGGGTGTTCAAGTCTCTCGTATCTAGTATTCTTTTCTTCCTTTAAAATTGGCTTCCTATACTGCACATAATCGCATACAGTGCGATAGGATCCCATGAATCCATGCTCGTCCCGAAGCTGCTCGAACATCTTCTTGTTCGTTCTTCTTTCTTTGCGCTTTAATTTCATGTCCTCCTCAAGCCAAATATCCACTATTTCTCCGTAGCCATCTTCATACATCATGCCATTCTTAGAAGAAGGTAGCTTTTCAAGAGGAACCTCCCCATCTGCATATCGCTTAACTGTTCTCCAATTCTTTCCTGTTTTTTTAACTATCTCGTTTATCGTTAGGTCTTCGTTATCTCTTAAATGTTTGATATAATTAACCTCAGGCATTGCTAGCATCCTTTCAAATTCCCCCATCTGTTAAGATCTCGTCAATCAAAACAGTAGAGGTTATTTAGAGGGCTGGCAAGCCTATTTTTTATGCAGGGAATTCTGCATAAATCCCCTGCAAAACTATGTACTTTTATTTTGCATTAAACACTTCACTCCTGCATATCCATAGTTTTGTACGTCCTTCCTCATCACCCAATTGTATGGAATGATAAACTAACCTTGAACAGGTCTTTCAAAGATAATTTCATAAGACGTGGGTTTTCCGTGCCCATTATACTCTAAAGGTAAAACTTGTACTAATCTCCACCCATCAGCTGCATATTCACTAATGGTTTCCCTATGTGTTGCTGAAGAAAAAAATCCTCCCAGAGAAGTTTCAACAAATATATATTCGTACATTCTATGTACCTCCAAATCTTATATTTTCAATACGACATCTACTACACAAGTCAATAGGACAGTGAATAGACAGTCCTTATTCTTTGTCCATCCTTTCAACCCTCTGCCTGTGATTTAAATCTATGACAATTTCTCCAACACCCATTGCAATTAATCCATTAAGCAAAGCAAATATCGGAAGTACTATATCTCCACCACCATCTGATAAAAGAATCATAATAATTCCCAATACACTAAAGAAAACAAAAGCCATTCCTAATAAATATAGAACACGACCAAGTAACATTTTATTCATCCCCCCTTACCTTGTGTAAATTTTCTTTACCCTTTTATAAAAGTAGCTGAGTGCTTATTTGGTACTCATCACTACATAGTTATATAAATCAATGGACAGGCATATTGTTAAAATGAAACTTCAACAAAAGGAGCCTATAAAATTGAAACGAATAATTTCCTTATCAGGTCTACTGTTACTCTGTATTTATTTGGTATATAACAGTCCTCAAATATCCCAGAAATACTCTGACATAGAATCGTTAAAGACAAATGCCAGAATTGGCACAACTGATGACATTCTGGAAACGATCATACCTGAATTTGAGTATGTACATGAAAAGGATAAAGACAAAGAAATGGATGGTTATATAGTTGAAACTCACAGGGAGTATGAGATTCATAGGGATGAAGATGGTACCATAATTAAACAGATTCCCACCTCGAACTATGAATATATAAGATATAGAAAATACTAAGGCACTTATAGTGCATTTAATGGGTAAAGATACTTAATCTTTGCCTATTTGTTATGTTACTTAATGGGGCAAATACAAAGGGAATAGCCCGTGATGACAGCAGTCGCTCTCCCACTATTTAAAAATGATGTTAAAAACAACAAAAGCTATTACAATTCCTACCACAACAAAACCGCCAAGCGTTGGACTTCCAAAAAAGGTCCTATTCCAACCATCTTCAGTATTTTTACTATTATCTGTGATTTCTTTACTCATATATCCTATCCCTCCATTTTTAAAAAACGAATTTCACATGTCAAACTAACGCTTTTCAACTTAACCTATAATTTTATACCGATTTTTCACCTTTTTGTACGGGATCAAAATATACGGCTGGCCTGAAGGTGTAAAGTCTTCGATTCCTGTTTGGTTAATATCAGGACTGAAATATTTTCGGCCCCATTTTCTAATGATCTCCCCAGTAATACCTTTTCTGATAATCCCCTTTTTTGGCCTGCTCAAAGGAGCTTTATTCCTCAGGGCAAGAATGGTAAATTCAGAATAGTATTGTGCATCCTTTAACATTTCAATTTTGTAAAGAACTTTTTCTGTGCCAATCATGCTAATCACCCACAATGTATAATCTTTAATCTTGTATACGTATAAATGGGCAGAAAAGTTTCTAGTGATGTTCTTTTTTATCTTCTTTTAGTTTGTTTTTCTACTATTTCTTGCCAACTGTTTTTCACTAATATATGATTTTTACTCAGAATCACTTAAGCAATCTTTTTTCAATACACCAAGCTTTCATTCATATAATCTACTTTAACTTTCTCTTCTCCTTTTACAGCTTCCTCTTTAATAAGCTGCCCGTGAAATAGAAAGCCTTGCCGCTATGAAAGTCAGGTTCTTTGTCTTTTTGATCAGTTTATTAAATTAGATAATCAACCATCCAATATAAAAATAGAACCCAGAGCAAAATGATCATCGTTCCAGCTATCCAATTCTTCTGTTTTACCTTTCCTGACGCAGCCACTTTTTTACGTGAATCCTGAATGATATGATCTGGTATTAGTTTTAAAAGGACTGCGATTCCCAGTGGAACCAGAATTATGTCGTCCAGATACCCGAGGATTGGAATAAAGTCGGGAATTAAATCAATAGGACTAAAAGCATAGGCGACAACTACAATTGCTAATAGCTTGATATAAAAAGGTGTTTCCGGGTGTTTATACGCCTCTGCAATTATGAAGATATCTTCTTTGATTTTTTTCATCCGCTTTTTGAATGCTTCCATTGCTTCTCTCACTTTATTCCCTCCTGCTTTCTATACTTATATCTATAACTATATACTAAAGAGAGCCTGGACCATGTCCAAGCTCCACTGTTTCCTTATTATGATGTGGCTTTCGTGTTCAGCAGTTTGATGCCCATTCCGATAAAAACAATGCCTGTCAGCCGGTTTAAGACAGTCCCGGCTTTCGAATTTTTCCTTAGCCTTGTTGTTGCCATCGAGGAAAAATAAGCAGTCAATAGACACCAGATTCCCCCGGTAAAGGTGAATGTCATCCCCAGGATGATGAATGGTATTGGGCTAGCAGCACCCGCATCGGCATGGATGAATTGAGGAAGAAATGCCAGGAAAAACAAAGCCACCTTTGGATTCGTTACATTCGTGATCATGCCTTGAAAAAAGATCTTCTTATTGCTTTGGATTGGCAGGGATTTCTGTTCTTTTGTATTGCTTTTTGCCACTAACATCTGAATCCCCAGATAAGCCAGATAAATGGCTCCCGCAATTTTAACGGTTTGAAATAAAAATGCTGATTGCGTCAATATGACGGATAACCCAAAAGCTGCAAGAAGTGTATGAACAACGATTTCAGAAGTAATTCCAAAAGCCGAGTAAATCCCGGCTGCCCTGCCTTGAGATATACTTCTGCTCACTATGTACATTGTATCTGTACCAGGAGTTAAATTTAAAAGGATCGCTGTTACTAAAAACACTTCGAAATTACTAATCCCAAACATGAACCATCTTCCCCTACCGTAAAATAACGTTCAATTAAACAACATTCTGTTGATGCTGTTCGATGAAAGCTGCTAACGCTTTTTTGAATTGCTGGATTTCTTCCTTCGTGTTATATGGTGCCAGGCCGATTCGCACCCATCCACCTGTTGGATAGACATCAAGTACTTCAGCCATTGTGGAGGCATAGAAATCCCCATCTGCGACACACATATTGTATTTTTCCGCAAGCCAAGCTGTGACCTCCCGGGAATGATGACCTTCTATTGTGAAAGCAAATGTTGGTGTTCTGCGGCCCGAAGCTGCCCGAAAGAGTTTTACTTCCGGAAGGCTGCGCAAAAAGTCTTCCGCTTCAGCTGCAAGTTCACTTTCATATTCATCGATCGCATGCATTCCAGACAACAACCGTTCCCTTCTCGTTTCTCCATAACCCAATTCTTCAATGAATTGGATTGCTCCCACAACCCCAGCGATCCCCTCATGATTTTGAGTTCCGGTTTCGAGTTTGTAAGGAATCTCGACAGGTGCAGGCTTAAGCTTGTAGACAGGGAGTTTTCCAAATAAACTCTCCTTTACTACAGCGATGCCAACATGCGGCCCGAAAAACTTGTAAGCTGAACATAGAAGGATATCACAATCTAGCTCCTGAACATCTATCGATAAATGTGGTACTCCATGAACAGCATCGACAACTGCCAGGGCTCCGACTTCTCTCGTACGTTTTATTATTGGCTCTAAAGCCGTCACAGTGCCAGTTACATTTGATGACATCCCGGCTGCCACCAGCTTGGTTTTAGCCGTGATAATATCTTCTAAATCATCTAATTTTAAAGTGAAAGTATCGGGGTCCAGTTTAATGAATTTAATAGTAGCACCACAGTCTTTCGCAAGGGTGATCCACGGATCTACATTGGCACGGTGATCAAGCTCTGTGACCACAATTTCGTCACCCTCATTAATAAAACCGGCTAAACTCCGTGCAATCGCAAATGCATGTGTGGTCATGTTCGCACCAAACGCCACCTCATTCGCCTGGCATCCGAGCAAATCAGCGACAGCCTCCCTGGCTTCGTCCAGCAGTGCATCCGTGTCAGCGCTGGTATTGAATGTCCCGTGAAGATTTGCCATTCCATTCCTTATGTATCGATACATCGACTCCAACGCAAAATCCACCATCTGTGTACCGCCAGGACCATCAAAGTAAATCACCTGCCGTCCGTCATCCTTACGACTCAAAGCAGGAAATCTCTCCCTCACCTGTTCAATCGGAAATATACTAGCCAACCCGCACCACTCCTTAATTAAAGATAACCTAATTATGTCACAATTTTCTAAAAACTGCAGGCATAAACTTTCGACAAACGAAAGAGCCCAGTCGGAGTTCGCGCAAATAAAAAGCAAAAACTCGCTCCCAAATTGGACGAGTTTAATTTATATATTTTGGGAGCTTTCTTAAACTAAAGCACCCTTCGTTGAATAAGACTAGCACTAAAATAATAAAGCAAGAGAAACAAACAGTGTTTTTCTCTTGCCATCTTATTTTTATTCCTTTACTTTTAGTAACCGCAAACTGTTAAGGGTCACCAACAACGTAGCTCCCATGTCTGCAAAGATCGCGATCCATAATGTAAGCCATCCAGGCATAACTAACAGTATTGCCACTAATTTAATCGCTAAAGAGAAGGTAATGTTTTGCTTGATGATTGTTCGAGCCTTACGGCTTAATTTAATCGTATATGGCAATTTGCTTAAATCATCAGACATTAACGCAATATCAGCCGTTTCTAGTGCTGTATCAGTCCCAGCTCCACCCATTGCTACACCAACAGTGGAAGCAGCAAGAGCTGGTGCATCATTCACGCCATCTCCAACCATTGCGACACTTTGATGTTTTCCTCGAAGTTCTTTAATGAAATTCAATTTATCTTCTGGCAGTAAATCAGCTTTAATATCCGAAACACCGACTTGTTTTCCAATTGCTTTTGCTGTCCTTTGATTGTCACCTGTCAGCATCACGGTATCAATGCCCATATTATTCAACTTGCCGATGACTTCTTTAGATGATTCCCTCATTTCATCGGCTACGGCAATGAACGATAGAACTTCTTTTTCTGTTCCTAACACCATCACCGTTTTGCCTTGTGTCTGCATCTCCGCAATTTTTTCTTTTCTATCACTTGAAATGCTTCCATGCAATTCCTCAAAAAGGTTCGGACTTCCTACATAATACATTTGGTTATTTACTTTTGCTTTTACACCTTTACCTGTAATAGATTGGAAATCATCGACCGATATATCATTGAATTTCAACCCTTTTTCTTCTGCTTTTCGCATAATCGCTGAAGCAAGAGGATGCTGTGAACCTTTTTCAATCGCTGCTGTGATTAACAATAACTCATTATCATTTTCACCAAAGTTTATGATGTCGGTCACAGCTGGTACACCTTTTGTTAATGTTCCTGTTTTATCAAAAGCAATGGCTTTAAGGGCTCCTGCTTCTTCTAAATAAATACCACCTTTAATTAAAACACCATTTCTTGCCGCATTTCCTATTGCTGTAACCACGGCAACTGGAGTTGAAACAACCAGTGCGCATGGACAACCAACCACTAATACAGCTAATCCTTGATAAATCCATTCGCTCCAATCACCGCCGAATAACGGAGGAATAACTGCAATTAAGAATGCCAGAATCACAATAGCTGGTGTATAGTATTTAGCAAATTTATCGACAAACGCTTGAGAAGGTGCTCGTTCTGCTTGAGCCTCTTCCACCAAATGAATTATTTTCGATAATGTTGTATCTTCCACTCGTTTTGTTACTTTAACTTCGAGCAATCCCTCTTCATTCAAGGTTCCTGCAAAGACTTCATCATCAATCGTTTTCGTTACTGGAACACTTTCTCCTGTAATCGCAGCTTGATTAAGCGTAGAAGTGCCTTTAATGACCACTCCATCCATCGCTAATTTTTGCCCCGGCTTTACGATCATAATATCGTCCACTTGAATATCCTTAACATGGACCATCATTTCTTCATTTCCACGACGAATTAACGCTTCTTTTGGAGCAATATCCATCAATGATTCAATAGACTGCCGAGCTTTATCCATTGAATATCGTTCTAAGGCTTCGCTGACGGCAAAGAGAATAACTACCGTTGCCCCTTCACCCCATTCACCAATAATGGCAGCTCCTATAATGGCGATGGTCATTAATGTATTCATATCAAACCTTAATCGACTAAGATTTTTAAGACCCTTAATAAATAGCGAATATCCACCAATTAAAATGGATGCTGCATAACCAATCGTCGGAAGAAAATGTTCTTCCCCAAATTGCTCTCCTAAAAACCAACTAATTACAAGCAATATCGCTGAAATATAGACTTTAATATTTTCTTTTTGCTTCCAAAAAGGTTCATGTTCTACCTTTTTTTCATTTTCGTCACGTAATTTCAAGTTTTCAAAAGCACCTGCCTTTTCAAGTGCTTCAATGGTTGCATTGCCCGTAACCGTAATTTTAGAAGCACCAAAATTAACTTTCGCATCAGAAACACCATCCAGGTGTTTCACGTTCGTTTCGAACGTTTTAGCACAGTCAGCTCAGGTGAATCCTTGAACACGGAATGTTTTTGACTCTTGTTCATTGACTTTTACTTGTTCAGACATTAACTTTTCCCTCCTTTTTATGGGCTAATGAGAACATCATTATCTGCTTGATATGTTCATCATCTAACGAATAAAATGCGAGTTTACCCTCTTTTCGAAACTTAACGACACCTAGTTTATGAAGTTTTCTCAAATGATGGGAGGCATTGGCGACAGTAACACCTACGATATTCGCAATATCACATACACAAAGCTCTTCATCTTGGCAGAGAGCATAAGTGATTTTCGCCCTATTTTCATCAGCAATCACTTTTAACATTTGGGCAACACTAGAAATATCTGCTGTTTTTAAATCTCCTTGTATTCGATTAACCTTTTCTTCGTCATAGCAATAGATTTCACAAGTATCTTTATTCATATTCTCACCTCATTCATTTAAATGTTTGCTTCAATAAACTATGCACATTCTTCCCCATTAAATTCAAGTGAATCTCATACAAATCATTTTTTCTTAATGCTATTGTCTTGTTAACTAGTACAACTATTTATTAAAACAGGAATGTGAGTAGGGCATTAAATGTTCTATTTTCAAACATAATATAAATTCCTAATCCTATGAAGACAATTGGAACAATCCAACGTTGATACTTTTCAATTTTTTCCGATATAAAATCAAAGTTGGCTAAACGATAACCGACATAGAGTAAAATCCCAATCATAATTAAAAAGGTAGTGATAGAGACAATAATTTCAGTCACGTTTAATGTGGTGAAATACGGTACATAAATGGAAAAATCATCTGCACTTGAAGACAATACAATAAAAGTGACCGTTACAAATAATTGATTAAACCTACCTGAGGAAAATAACGATAAAATGTTGCCTTCATCAGCATCCTCGTCGCCCTTAATCCATATCTTTATACCTAAGTAAAGTGGTAAAAGCCCAAGTAGTCCTATAACCCATTGTTGAGGAATTAGGTTCGTAACACCAAAAGCAACTAAAAGACTTGCTCCTATAACAATTATCGTTCCAATATACTTTCCTAACCAAATATGTTTTGCCTGTCCTTTTTTAATTTGTGAAAATAATAGAATTAAAATAACAAGGTAATCAATACCAGTTGCTACATAAATAGCTGCGGCTGTAAGTATAGTTGTTATCATTTTTCAACCTCCTCTTTCCTGTGTGTCAACATAAACTTTTGAACATTTTATGCAAACACTAGGGATATCTACTGTCTGAAATCCTGTTGTAATCGATTGACCTTTTCTTCGTCATAGCAATAAGATCTCGTAAGTATTTTTATTCATATTCCCACCTCTTTCTCATTCAAACCTTTACTCGAATATAGTATACCCTATATCCCTTTTTCATTCAAGTATTAACTTGAATGATAAAAGAATTCAATTTTCTTGGGATTGTTGTAGGAGATCCAATCACTTTTCAAAAAAATGAAGACGGTTTTTCAGCCCTTTTAAACTGGATTACTAATCTTAAAAGATTACATAAATCAGAGGAATCATTGTTGAGATGGAACATACTGGCCATTACTGGATCAACCTTTCAAAATGGCTGATAAAGCAAGATATTATATAAAAGTTCAATAAACGTTCACTTTAAATAATGAGACACAAATACTATACTAGGTATATAGATAGGGGGTGGATAATAACATGAAAAAGATAACATCTATACTTTTAGGATTTTTATTAGTATTAGGATTAGGAATTGGTATTCAAGCGGCAACCATTGAACCAGGACCCGGAATAAACCAGGCACCAGCAAAATATTCGAGTTGGCAAGAAATGAGAGATTATTGTCTACAAATTATGTCTTCGTACTGGGGAAATAGTGTGACGGATAACAATGGACGACCAACAGAATCGTATGGCGTTCAAAATGGGTTTTCTTCTATGAATCCCGCACAAACTCCTAAGGATGAACAAATGAATTCTCGCGGTTTACCAATGCAACCTAACCGGGGACCATTCAATCACTGTATGGGTTGGTAAACTAACAAGCAAGATTATTACAATTGTCGTACGTCTTAAAACTACCGCGATCTCCTATCGCTCTAACCCATGTTTAACCTTGCCAAAAAAACGATAGGATATTGGCTCAGAATTTACAGTTTAATTGAGATGAAAATAGGGCTTGGATAAATATAAATCCAGGCCCTATTTTTTTTCGTTGTTCAACTAATTAATTTATAACCATAATATTCCTTCTGGACGGTTTGAGATAGATTTAGAATGTGCCACGTTAAGGGAAAAATCGGTTTTTTCATTTACGGGGATACAAGGTAGCATCTGCCGCCCTGAACGAATCGCTTAATCCACTATCACACTTATAAAGAAAGTCGTTTATGCACGTAAATCCTCTGTCTTCATCTTTTAAGTCAACTTTGTTCCTTTAGGGGTCCAGAGCAAAAAATGCGAATTTTGTACACGCTAAGCATATTTCAACGATAAGATGTAAAAAGCAAGAGAAATCAACATCGTTTTCTCTTGCTTTTTTATAGTGCAATTTTTCTTCACCGCCAAAGCCGAAACATCGGGTCTTTAAAATTTCCCCTTTTCACTGTTTTGGCATGAGTTTCCCTATCTCTTGTTGTAATTGGGTTAATTGTTGCATCTTAATATCCCTTAATTGAGTAAACATTTGTCTTAGTTCAGGATTTTGTATATTTATCATGTACCTGTTGTATTGCTCTTGGTTCTTCATTTCTGTTTGAAGTAAGTCGTTAAGTCTGTTTATATCGTTCATGGTACACCTTCCTTATTTTTAGCTAATATTCATTTGAGACATTTTCTCGCTTAAGCTCTTGTAATTGTTTCTAGACACCATCTCCATGCCCTTAAGGATTTCTTTAAGATTTGGCTGCGTAGTCTGCTCTTCCATAGTCATATATTTTTCAGCTGTAAGTTCCTCTAAAAAAAGCATTTCCTTTAATGCATTGTTAATTATCTCCTGCTCTGTAAGCATATTCACCACTCCTTTCTAATTAACCAATGAATAATATATTTTGCCTGAACCGTCGATTGTTGCAAGGTATACATTTTTCATGTCTATAACACCATACTTTTTAAGCTCACCTGCTAACCACTCCCGACTATATCCTAATTTTTCGAGGTTTTTATTAATAATCTTCCCATCGTTTATTAGGATGGAAGGAAGTCCACCTTCCACTTGTGACTGCTAAACTAAAGTAGACAGTTTTCGCTGGATAAGATGAAACACTTGCTTACCCAAATATACCAGTAAAATAACTGTTGTCGCCATTGTATGATATGGATATTTGATCATACAGCAATGGAGGACAGACAAAAGG
>NZ_JBIQOE010000043.1:0-118866 GCF_047739415.1 Mesobacillus sp.
CTTCATGAAGTTATCTTAATCCAGCTCCAGCGCCTAGCCCCTCGAGTCGCTTCGGTCCGCCCAATGAAGTCAAAGAACGACTTCACCGGTCGGCCCTCCAGCGCTTGTCAGGGCTGAACGAGGCGCTTGCGCTTTTTGTTCGTGTGATGAAAATCCTTTCTAGGACATGAAGACATCGTGTTGAAAACTGTCATCATAATTGAATACGCTTGACGCTTCGTAAATTCAAAGAGATCAATGGAACTGATTGGCGCCCTAAAAATTAAAAAAGAAGAAAAAGAGGTCACCAATGAAGCTGATTAGCGTAATGAAAAACCTAATAATGGAAAAAGAGATCACCGATAATGCAGATTTATTACGAAAAAGTAAATTAATAGATAATAAGGACACCAATTAAAGACTTTGGGATCCTTTTAGAAACACAAACTATCCAGGAAAGATATGGATACAGAAGAAATAGATAGAATATTTTTCAAATTAACTAGAAATTATTCCTACGAAAGTATTATATAGACAGAATTTTCAGTAAGTATGACATGTTATCGTTATAATTCTGTTATTCTCGTAATCCAATTTAAATATGCTTGTTCTTTTTGTACCGAAATTCTATGTTACGATAATTCACGTGATAAAAATTAGCCGATGGGAGGCAAACAAATGAAAAAGTCATTATTATCTTTGGTTGCAGCAGCGGCAATTTCTGGAGCTGCCGGCACACAAGCACAGGCAGAGGAAATCGTCGTACATAAGGGGGATACGCTTTGGGGTATTTCTAAGGAATACGGCGTTACGGTAGATTCACTAAAAAAATGGAATAACTTATCGAGTGATGTCATTCATCCAAACGATTTACTAGAAGTATCTCCTATTAAATATGCACAAGTTAGAAAAGGTGATACACTTTGGAGTATTGCTAAGGCTTATGGTGTTACAGTAAATGATCTTAAAGATTGGAATAAATTATCATCCGATCTTATTCATCCAGGACTGAGTCTGGCTGTGTATACAAACATGCCTGCGGAGATGAAGGTTGAGAAAAAATCTGCCAAGCCGGCTGCTACTCCGGTTGCAACGCCCGCATCAGCACCTGCAAGTCAGGTAACAGCACAACCAGCTGCTACAAAGCCAGCAGCAGCGACAAACCAGATTACAGTTGAAGCGACAGCTTATACAGCGAATTGCACAGGATGCTCTGGTATTACAAAGACAGGTGTGGACCTGAAAGCTAACCCAAATGCAAAGGTAATCGCTGTTGATCCAACTGTTATTCCTCTGGGATCTAAAGTATATGTTGAAGGCTATGGCTATGCCACTGCTGAAGATATTGGCGGGGCCATTAAAGGAAACCGTATTGATGTCTTTATCCCTACTCAAAGCGGTGCTCTTCAGTGGGGAAGAAAGCAAGTGAAAGTTACAATCTTGGATTAAAAATATCATACGGAAACAGGATGAGAATTTAGTTCGGAAAAGCATTGGCAATTTTGCCAATGCTTTTTGTTATTTTTCCTGTTTTGTTTTTGTTTTAAACGTCTTACCTTTGATAAATTTCTTTTGAGTGATATTGGGCATGATAAGGCTTAAGAAAAACTGTGAGAATTTGGAGGACTGTTCTTCAATTTTCTCAAGGATAGAGTTAGCTTTTTGCGATAAAGATATTTTGATCTCGCCAAGTTGATCGGTGATTGTTTCACCAACAGCATCTTGTTTTCCGAGTCGTTCCATAATTGTTTCATGGAAAATTCCCTGCAAGTCTGCATGTTTTGCCAGCATATCCTGAAGCTCTTCCTGCTTTTTAGCCTGTATAACCAGTGCTTTAGTGACATCTTCATATTCAAGAAGCTTTCGGTTCAAGTCCTGTATCATTGATTGCTGATGGGCAAGCTGGTTCAAAATCGCCTCACTTGTTAGCTCCCTACTCAAGAGAGCTTTTGAAAACTGTTCATGCATGACTTCGAGTTTGATCAGTTTATCATCGATTTCAGTTGTGGATTCTTTTTGTTCCGAGATGTTTTCCATGACTTTTTCTGAAATATTCTCCTGTTTCGCCAGAAAAGAAAACATTTCCTGAAACTGAGTATATTGCTCTTGTCTATTATGCTCCAGGTTACGATCGAATTTTGTTACGCTACCTGTCAATTCATTATTCAACTTTTGCTGCTCATTTAGGATTTCTTGTAAATAATTCAGACGAAATTTCTCCTGGTTGCTCTGTTCTGCAATCTCATCGTTATTTCGAAAAACCTGTGGTGAAACATATCCATTTACAAATAAAGGCATAGGCATCACTCCTGATTATAAGTTGTCATATATACTATGACTTCTGTTGCAATAATGGTACTTGCGGGAAAGATAACACTTATTACCTTTTATTAAATAGAGCAGATTGCAGCAAGCTAATAAAAACCGCTTTAAAGAAAGGAGCAGCTGATATGCTAACACAAGGGCAACTGTCGGCATTTAAGGCAGAGCTTCTCAAAAACAAAAAAGATCTTGAGTCCCACCTTGACGGGAATGACCATTTTGACCTGAGAAGTGGACATGCTCATGAGTCAACTGGTGAGCTTTCGAGTTATGATAACCATCCAGGGGATGAAGGGACTGAGTTATATGAACGGGAGAAAGATATTGCACTGAACGATCATGTAGAATATCAAATCCAGAGTATAGATAAAGCTATACAGGCCATTGAAAAAGGAACATACGGAAAATGCGAGGTTTGCGCGCGGGAGATTCCTTATGAGCGTCTTCAAGCTGTACCCGAAACGACATTTTGTATTGAACATACACCTGATCGCACGGTTTCCCATAACAGACCTATAGAAGAAGGTGTGCTCATGCCGCCTTTTGGAAAATTCGATCTGGATAACAAGGATGAAAATGTCGCATTTGATGCAGAAGACTCCTGGCAAGAGGTATCAAGCTGGGGGACTTCCGAAACTCCATCAGATTTTATGACGCCACAGGATCACTATAATGACACTTATATTGAGTCAGAAGAAAATGTAGGCTATGTTGAAGATTTTGAGAATTTTATCGGAAACGATATTTCCGGCAAGGAAATAACCGTTTATCCAAATAAGCAGCATGAGAAATACGAAAACGAGCTGGATGAAGAGGGGATTATGACATCCTTTGGAGACCTTCCTGCTTACGAACATGACCCATATGTAGAAGACGACAAGTAGATTGTGAAAAAAAGACCAGCAATGGTCTTTTTTACGTTTTAATATAGGTCTTTTTGTCATGATTAAAACCTCTCTTGACGGGGAAAAGACAAGCATACTTAAAAGTCATTGAGAGGTGAGTCATAATTGAAAGAGAAACTTAAGCACTATGGGAAAAGCCTGCTGGAGGAGCTGAAAAAAGACCGTGCAACGGGCCTGGCTGCTCAACAGGCGTATTATTATATGCTAGCATTGTTTCCATTGCTGATTCTGTTGATAGCAATTGTTCCTTACTTGAATATCGATCCCCAGAAAGCGATAAATGTTGTAAATCAATTATTGCCCTCGCAATCAGCTGAGTTATTAAGAGATAATGTTGTCAAGCTGGTAAGCGAACGAAACGGAGGACTCCTTACTTTTGGTATCATAGGTACGATATGGTCAGCATCGAGTGGCATGAACGCTTTTATAAAAGCGATGAATATTGCGTTTGATGTAAAGGAAACAAGATCATTCATTAAGGCAAGACTTGTTTCGATTATGTTGACACTTGGGCTGATCCTGGCGTTTGTAGTCGCGCTCCTCTTGCCGGTATTCGGAAAAGTAATATTGGATACTGTGCAATCAATCATCCAGATTCCTGAGCCCTTTGATATTGTTTTCAACATTGTAAGGTGGGTTGTAGCGATTGTTGTAATGGCAGCAGTTTTGGCAGGCTTATATCGAGTAGCACCAAACAAACATTATCCATTCAAGCATGTAATACCAGGTGCGATTTTCGCGACAGTAGTCTGGCAGCTGATTTCCCTGGGATTTTCTTTTTACGTTAGCAATTTCGGAAACTATTCAGCCACATATGGAAGCATAGGCGGTGTCATCGTATTGATGCTCTGGTTGTTCCTGACCGGCCTTGCACTTGTTCTTGGCGGAGAAATCAATGCGATTTATCACAGGGACAAGACGGGTGAAGAGCCAGTAGAAGAGCATGCAGCTTCAGTGAATAGTTAAGACTGTTTTCGCAATTTACATTTCTTGAAGAAAGCAAAATTGTTTACGAAAATGAACATAGTAAAAAACAGCAGATCAATCTTCTGCTGTTTTTTTATCTTTTAATGAATAAAAGTTGCAAGGAAGATTCCACTGTTCAATAGAGTAATTCATATACTTCGTTCAATTGCTGTGCACGTTTTTCGTCTAATTCATTTTTTGCATACTCAATCGCATCGGGGAGAATTTTATTTAAAAATTCTATTTCTTCAGCGGTTAGGTCCCTGACAAAGTCACCCTCAGAAGGGTAATCACCTTGTTCTAAGCGCTGATAAATCTTCTTGCTAAGTGGATACGTCTCTGTGTAATTGGAAATGATTTCGCGCAGATAAGCTTGTGTTTTTTCCATAGTCTACTCCTTGAAATATTCTTTGAATTGGTCAGAATCAGTTGTTTGATCATTTGTGAAATATGGATTATCCTCTGTTGCATCACTCGGGTCCAAATTTGTTTTAATGACCAGCTGCGGTCCATTTGCAGGTTCTGCGATAACTCGGTCTGACATTTCCTTGAAGTCAGGAGGGTTTTTATTTCCGGGCTGTTTATTCTCCATTTTCAACACCTCCATTTTATAACTTGCTTTGTTGAAGGGTAGTTTATGTATAGAGCTAATTATTGGAAAAAGTTCCATAGGTGTTTTCTCTGATAACTTCGAGGGAAACATAAAATGTACTTAATTGGAATGGGGTGGCGAATGATGAAAGCAGTTACTTATCAAGGTTCTAAGGATGTACAAGTGAAGAATGTAGAAGCACCAAAGATAGAACATGAACAAGATATGATTGTAAAGATTACCTCAACAGCTATTTGCGGGTCGGATCTCCATCTTTATCAGGGTAACATGCCACTAAGACCTGGCTACATCATCGGACATGAACCAATGGGTATTGTTGAAGAAGTGGGTCCCGGCGTTAAGAACTTGAAAAAAGGAGACCGTGTTGTCATTCCTTTCAATGTTTCATGTGGTGAATGTTTTTACTGCCAAAATCAGATGGAAAGCCAATGTGATAACACTAATGAATATAAAGATACAGGAGCGTATTTTGGATACACAGAGCAATATGGCAACCATCCGGGTGGACAAGCAGAATATCTAAAAGTGCCGTACGCTGATTTTACTTCATTTGTCGTGCCTGAATCATGTGAGCTGGAGGATGAGTCGCTATTGTTCCTGTCGGATGTCATCCCAACAGCATGGTGGAGTGTAGAGCACGCTGGCGTAAAGAAGGGAGATACGGTCATTGTTCTTGGCAGCGGGCCAATTGGATTGATGACACAAAAATTTGCCTGGATGAAAGGCGCTAAACGAGTCATCGCTGTTGATCACCTCGACTACAGGCTGATGCATGCTAAA
This sequence comes from Mesobacillus sp., assembly GCF_047739415.1. Classification (GTDB taxonomy): domain Bacteria; phylum Bacillota; class Bacilli; order Bacillales; family Cytobacillaceae; genus Mesobacillus. Next base: position 5,566 of record NZ_JBIQOE010000043.1, read on the forward strand.
AAGACCAATAGTGTAGAAATCTTTGATTTTACACAGGAAGATGATCCGGGAAAATTCCTGCAAGACTTGACGGACGGCGGTGCCGACGTGGTAATAGATTGTGTAGGAATGGATGGAAAGAAGTCTGTCGTGGAAAAAGTAGAACAAAAACTGAAGCTGCAGGGAGGAACCCTTTCCGCTCTGGAAATTGCTCATACAGCGGTACGGAAATTCGGAACCGTGCAAATTACCGGGGTTTATGGATTAAGATACAATATGTTTCCGCTTGGCCGATTTTTCGAACGCAATATCACGATGAAAATGGGACAGGCTCCTGTTATTCACTACATGCCAAAACTATTCGATATGGTCACTAACGGGGAATTCGACCCAACTGATATTATCACACATAAATTGCAGCTTGATGATGCGGCAAAAGGATATGAAATGTTCAACGATCGGAAAGATGACTGTATCAAGGTAGTGTTAAAGCCATAAGGTACATGGGATTGCATATACAAAATCAACAATATGGGCAATAGTAAAATCTTGGAATTATAAAGAAAGGTCCTGGCTAAAGCAATAGCTTTTCCAGGACCTTTTTAATTATAATGTAGAAAAAGGTAACAGTTAGGAGCATTAATATTGGGAAAAATGTTTGCTTTTTCTTATGATAAACTCATGGAACCTCTTGAAAAGAAATGGATTGCGAGAGTTAGGAAAAAAATAGTTTCTGAATTAGAGGGAAAGGTACTTGAAATAGGCGCGGGTACAGGAGCGAATTTTCCTTACTATTCCAGAGCAAAGGTTGAAAGTGTTGTTTCATTGGAGCCCAATCCTCATATGCTTGATCAGGCAATACTCAAGGCGAAGGAAGTAGGATTGCCAGTCGAGTTCCATCAGGGGATGGCAGAGGCACTCCCATTCAATGATGGTGAGTTTGATACTGTTGTGGCCACGCTTGTTCTTTGTTCCGTGAGTGAGCCGCAAAAGGTTTTTCAGGAAGTGAGAAGAGTGTGTAAAAAAGGCGGGAAAATCGTCCTTTTTGAACACGTAAGGACTGAGTCAAAATCGCTTGCGGTCCTGCAGGATGTCCTGACTCCCGCGTGGAAACGACTGTGTGATGGCTGCCATTTAAACCGTGATACAGGTCGCTACATGAAGGAATCTGGAATCAGAGTGGTAAAAGAAAAGAAGTATTTAAAGGGTATTTTTGTTGAATATGAGGGACTTAATCCAGAATAAATGGAAGCAGGCACACCCTTCTCTCCTCTCCATACACTAATACAAATAGTTTGGGGAGGTATGATATGTATCCTTATTATGACCATTACAGACAGAACCAAAAGCTTGTCAGTGACCTGATTAAGGCTATAAATGGCGAGTACAGTGCAATACAATGTTATGCAAAGCTTGCCGCCATGGCACCTAATGCAGAACAGCGAGACCAAATCAATGAAATTCTGAATGATGAAAAAAAGCATCTTCGGCAGTTTTCACAAATATATACAACTCTGACAGGAAAGCAACCACTCCCGCAGTTGATTGAAGAATGCGCTGAAACGTATCTTGAAGGACTCGAAGCATCCTTCAAGGATGAGCAAAAAACGACTGATTTTTATCACGAAATAGCTGATGAAGCTGCAGACCCAGTCATAAAAGAAGTGTTCAGGCGTGCAGCCTATGATGAACAGAACCATGCAGTGTGGTTCCTCCACTATATAGGGAAAGAAAAGTAGGAGCTGGAGAAATCCAGCTCCTTTTTCCTATTCTTATAGTTTTCACTATTTCTACATATTTAATATAAAAATAGTAGTGTTATATATACTAGAATGGGTATAGGGAAATGGAATAGCAGATTAGAATAATCTACATAAGGAGGAAAACATTATGAAAAACAGTCTCGCAATCATTATTGGATTTTTAATCGTTGGTTCATTATTCGTTGGCTGGAAAATTAGCCAGGACCTTGGGCCAGCTGAAACAGCTACTGCACCTCAGCCGCAAACTGAGAGTGCCAGCAAAGAAATTGAGTTCAACCCGCCAAGCATGGAGGATGTACCTGATGGTCCTCTCGGGGAAAGTATTAAATATGGACATGAGCTAGTAATGGAAACAAATACAGTAGCAGATGAGTACGTTGGCAATAATCTTTCATGTGCAAGCTGCCACGCAAACGGAGGTACAGTGAAAGAAGAAGCCCCGATGGTCGGGCTTTCTGCAGTCTATCCAGAATACAGGCCGCGCGAAGGTGAGGTTTACACTCTGGAAGATCGTATCAATGGATGTATGATCCGAAGCATGAATGGAAAAATGTTCCCGACTGACAGCAAAGAAATGCGCGCGATGATTGCTTATTTGCAATACATGTCAGAAGGTGTCCCTGCTGGAGCAGACCTTCCGTGGAGAGCGCCTAAAGAGCCAAAGCAATATCCTGTTCCTAGCGTTGAGGACGGTGAAAAGCTTTATGCCCAATCTTGTGCAAGCTGCCATGCTGCCGATGGATCTGGTACTGGAACAAACACAGGACCTGCTGTTTGGGGAGAAAATTCTTTCAACGACGGTGCAGGTATGTCAAGAATGACCAAAATGGCGGGATTTGTACAAAAGAACATGCCTAAAGGGCAGGGAGGAACTTTATCTGACCAGCAAGCGATCGATTTGGCTGCATTTATCCTTTCGCATGACCGACCAGAATTCAAAGGGCATGAGGGCGACTGGCCGAAAGGCGGGAGACCGGCAGACATCATGGATAAAGAAAAACGTGAGCAAGTCAAAAACGGTACAATCGATTGGGAAGCAATACTCTCGGTAAAAAATTAAGACTAGTAGAAACCCAGCACCTGCATTTGCAGGGCTGGGTTTTATTATAGTTCGCCTTTATACAATTCAAGTTAACCAAGCTTGTGTGAGGTAAAAGCACTCACGAGAACTATGCAGATCAGTAAACATAACAGCAGCCAATCCTTTGTACAGAGATAACTTTATAAAATTCTCGGTTTCTATTTCCTGTGAAACCTTTTGACTCCATTGCAATAGCTGTTCTTTCTGCTTCTCGAATTCATCTTTTATCAAAGAAAGAAATTGATAACCAGCGATGATGGAATAAGCAATCTTCGGAGAAAGCCTGCATTGCTGCATCAAGCTAAGCAAAAAATGAATTGGGTTTGTCGGCAGGGCAATAGTCTGAATTGTAAATGGGTAAATTTAAAAGTTTAAATCATTCGGAATCGTTCTGGAAAAATTTCCTTCTGTTGTAACTTTCCAGTGTGCCGAGCTCCTTATTGAGCAGCCACTCCATTTCCTCCAACGCGATTTTCGAGACAACAGGGTCACCCAATGACCAATTGACAGTATAGATGAAGTAATAATCTTTGATTTGCCGGAAAGTGGCGATCGAGTTGGGAAAAACGTCAAATTGCGCTTTGATATTATATCTCTTTGTGTAAGACCATTTTATAAGCTTCATAGAAAGTCTCCATATATTTTAATAACTCTTAAAGGGTGATAGGGCTCAGTATGAATGAGATTCTTTTCTGACTGCCATTGCCAGTACGGAACTAATCACATGAACACCACAAAAAAACAATTCTCGATATAAATTACCCTGTAAGACTGGGTGAAAAACGAATCTTACTCCAACATAGTGTTGCAAGCTGATGGAATATGTTAAAATAGAGAACGTTGCAGAAGGGGTAGCGACATATATCTACATAATATCAAACTGCTAGCAATATGATAGATTTTTGTTTTTATATAGAAGTGGAAGTATTTGGAGGGAAGCCGAATCCATGAATGAAGCCCAGAGAATTCAATTGAACGTTAGAGTCTCCAAGGATACATCTGACAAACTAGATGAAATTGTACAATACTATCAAGAAAATACGAAAGTCGGCAGAATATACAAAGGCGATGTATTAACAGACATTATTGAAAAATCATATGAGATCATGCAAAAGCAAAAGAAGTTGAATAGATAAAGTGGTTCTCGCACAAATTGTTGCTTTTCGAACTTTTACTAGGTCATATAAAGGTTTCGGGAGATCTTTTCGAGGCGACTTCTGAACAAGAATTGCAATAATTAGTTGAGAAAGCAACAAAGTTTACGGAAAGCGCAATAGATAAAAAGTACTATGCCAAATTGTCAATTCGAAAATGTGGCAAATTAGTGACAAAATAGTTGCGATAATCAATAATTAGTCGTATTATTTAAATAATCTGATAATGCGATAAGGTGGTTATTGATTATGATGCGTATGGCAATTGCAGGTGTAGCCGGCTTTGTCCTTGTGTTCATTGAGTCATATATTGTGATGGTTTTAAAACAGTACGAGACGATTGAGTTTGGAGGAATGGCCCCGTTTGTGAGCGTTTGGTCGATGAACTTTTTCCTTGTTTTCTCGATCCTTACCCATATTAAATTTTGGTATGAAGAACGAGAAGCGGAGCGTGAGGAAGATGCGGCGGAAAGAGACCGTTTCATCAGTTAAAGCGTAATGTTCGTAAAGCAATTTGGAATATTAATAGTGTAATGAAGAATGCGGAGAAAGGCAGGATTGCCTTTCTCTTTTATTATGCCTTGCTTTGATCTTTATCGTTGTGGTCGCGTTCTGCCTCTTCAGCAGCTATCCTTAGTTCCTGGAAAAATAATTGATCGTTGCACACCATGCTATGCTGCTCTTCAGTTTCCTCTTTTGGAGTTCTATGATTATTTTGCTTTTGCTCCATTTTTTTGTCCTCCTTACACCCGGTTAATGTTTGTTTATTACCTTTTTCCCTTATCAACAAAATTCATGCATCTGGTAACTTCGTTGTAAGTATTTACTAAAGTTTTTAAATCATGCAAAACAAATTCATTAACTTTTACTTGCTGTGGGAAACTATTCCTACTTTACTATTGGAGGGGAACTATGGATGAACTGAAATCTGTTTATTACTTTGATAATGACCAGCAATTTCTTAAAATTGAGTTTCTAAGTGCCTCAAAAAAATCTCCTTGGCATGCTTATGTTTTTGATGAAAATTGGAATGACATCATCAGTGCTGCTGCAGCTATTTCCGACACCATGGCCGATAGTGTTGAATTTGTTTATGACCGCCTTGGAATTCGTGGCAGGATTGCAGTCCTGGCAGACATTATGCCTTGTGATTCACTGACAGATATTGTTGATGTTTCATTATTTCATCTTCAGGCATTGCTTTTCGCTTCAGCTATCATCGTGAATGGTGATTACGATGAGTTAGAAAGCTATGGTTTTTCTAAAGAAAAATCCAATAGTGGAAACTCGCTGTATATTCTTTCCTCTAATGAAGTGGGGAATGATGCCTGCCGCTTTCTTTAGTGTGGTTTAACAAAGCCTTTACCTGATTCAGGTAGGGCTTTTATTTTTGTTCTTGTGGAAGAGAAATATTATTTGGGTATCAGCAAGTCTCTACTTATTTTTTTCAAAAACTCTTTAAAAAGTGGTTAAAGTCATTCGACGATGGGGTAGTGAGAAAGGAAGTGATTTCTTTACAGAAAGGAAGATGAGGCTTTGTCTGGCAAAATAAATGTGAGTATCAACGGTGCCGAAGTGACGGCAGAAGAAAATCAAACAATCCTTCAATACCTTTCAGATAGCTCGGTTGAAGTGCCCAGTGTATGCTATCACCCAAGTCTTGGACCAATCGAGACGTGTGATACTTGTATTGTAGAAGTGAATGGAGAAATGGTCAGGTCTTGTTCGACGATCATGAAGGATGGTGATGCCATCGACACAGTGGCGCCAGATGTTAAGAAGGCACAAACAATGGCGATGGACAAGATCCTTTTTAACCATGAATTGTATTGTACTGTCTGTGACTACAATAACGGGATGTGTGAGGTACATAACACAGTAAAAGAAATGAAAATCAATCACCAGAGCATCCCGTTTGATCAAAAGCCTTATGAAAAAGATGAATCAAACCCTTTTTATCGATATGATCCTGACCAATGTATTTTATGCGGGAGATGTGTGGAAGCTTGTCAGGATGTACAGGTAACCGAGACGCTGAGAATTGATTGGGAACGTGATCGTCCACGTGTCATTTGGGATAATGATGTACCAATCAATGAATCCTCATGTGTTTCATGTGGACATTGTTCTACGGTATGTCCTTGTAATGCGATGATGGAAAAAGGAATGGAAGGCGAAGCCGGCTTTTTGACAGGGATCGCAAAAGAAACTTTGCGCCCGATGATTGATATTACCAAGAATGTCGAGACAGGTTACGGTTCCATTCTGGCGATTTCCGATATGGAAGCTGCCATGCGTGAATCCAGAATCAAGAAAACGAAGACTGTTTGCACATACTGCGGAGTTGGGTGCAGCTTTGATGTATGGACGAAGGGCCGCGAAATCCTGAAGGTCGAGCCACAGGTTGAAGCTCCAGCCAACGGAATTTCTACATGTATAAAAGGCAAATTCGGATGGGATTTCGTCAACAGCGAAGAGCGCCTGACAAAGCCGCTGATTCGTGAAGGAGACAGCTTCAGGGAAGCAGAATGGGAAGAGGCATTGAATCTGATTTCCAGTAAATTCACAGAAATCAAGAATGAGTATGGTCCCGACTCCCTAGGCTTCATAACCTCGTCTAAATGTACAAATGAAGAATCCTATCTAATGCAAAAATTAGCAAGGTCTGTAATTGGCACAAACAATGTCGATAATTGCTCCCGGTATTGCCAAACGCCAGCGACGGTAGGTTTGTTCAGGACAGTTGGACATGGGGGAGATGCTGGATCCATTACAGATATCGCGATGGCTGATCTGGTCATCATTGTTGGATCGAATACAGCAGAAGCTCACCCAGTACTGGCAACAAGGGTAAAGCGTGCACAGAAGCTGAATGGTCAAAAGCTTATTGTTGCTGATTTGCGAGAGCATGAAATGGCTGACCGAGCAGATTTGTTTATTCGTCCTAAGGCAGGCAGTGATCTTGTCTGGATTTCAGCTGTGACAAAATATATTATCGACCAGGGTTGGGCGGATGAAGAATTCCTGAACAATAAAGTCAATGGACTTTCAGAATACGTTGACAGTCTTGAAGGTTTCACTTTGGAATATGCAGAAAAAACTACAGGCCTTTCTAAAGATACGCTGATCGAGATTGCTGAGAGCATTCATAAAGCAAAAAGTGTTTGTGCACTATGGGCAATGGGAGTTACACAGCATATTGGCGGGAGCGACACCAGTACAGCGATTTCGAACCTATTGCTGATTACTGGAAACTACGGCCGTCCAGGAACGGGGGCATATCCACTGCGTGGCCATAACAATGTCCAGGGAGCAGGTGATTTTGGCAGCAGCCCGGACTCACTGCCAGGATACCAAAAGGTAACAGATGAAGAAGCGCGCATGAAGTTTGAACAGGCATGGGGAAACAAACTGCCTGCTGAACCAGGGATCAATAACCATGACATGGTTGAAGGAATGCATAACGAAACTCTTAAAGCTCTTTACATCAAGGGTGAAGAGATGGGCCTTGTGGATTCCAATATCAATCATGTCCAGGCTGGCTATGAGAAGCTGGAATTCTTTGTAGTCCAGGATGTGTTCTTCTCAAGGACTGCACAATTTGCAGACGTTGTTTTGCCAGCAAGTCCGAGCTTCGAAAAAGAGGGGACGTTTACGAATACCGAGCGCAGGATTCAGCGTTTGTACCAGGTATTCGAGCCAGTCGGTGACTCAAAACCTGATTGGCAGATCTTGATTGAAGTCGCCAATCATCTTGGGGCAGGTTGGACATATGAGCATCCTTCTGAAATCATGGCTGAAGCGGCAAGGCTGATGCCGATTTACTCGGGCGTGACGTATGAACGCCTTGAAGGATATAAGAGCCTTCAATGGCCGGTACAGCCTGATGGAACTGACAGTCCTGTCCTGTATTTGGATGGCTTCCCGTTCCCGGATGGTAAAGCGCGGCTCTATCCGGTAAAATGGTCGATTCCGATTCAATATGGAGAGGAATATGATATCCATGTCAATAATGGCCGCTTGCTTGAGCATTTCCATGAAGGGAACCTAACTTATAAGTCAGAAGGAATCACCTCGAAGACACCTGAAACATTCCTTGAAGTCTCTCCAGAACTTGCAGAAGAAAGGGGCTTAAAGGATGGAACACTCGTCAGGCTGACATCGCCGTATGGCAACCTTAAGGTCAGATGTGTTGTTACCGACAGAGTGCAAGGTAAGGAAGTCTATTTGCCTATGAATGACCAGGGCGATGCTGCAATAAATCTCCTGACAAGCAGCTACGGTGATAAAAACACCGATACTCCAGCATATAAGGAGACAAAGGCCAAAATGGAAATACTTCAACTTGAAGGAGTCAATCCTTTGCCAAGGAATAATTTCCGATACGGCAATCCACAGCCGCAAATCGGCGTCCAAGTCGAAAAGAAGTGGGCTCGTCCAGATTACAGCTTTCCAGGAGATCTTGTGAAAAAGGAGCGGACCCATCATGGCTAAAGCAATCACTAACATCAATCGTATACAGATGACAGAGGAACAAAAACGTAAGAGTGACCTGGAGGAAATCGAGAATGCTCTGCTTGATAACAAGGATGCGATTTTACAGTCGATGGACATTCTTAAGCATATGAATCAGCGCGGGGTGCTGACGCTTTTGGACGGATTGTTCAGTGAAGGGGATAAGGTCCTGAATGTTCTTGTCAAAGCAGCAGACAAGCCTGAGGCTACCAATACAATCAAGAACCTTTTGCTGATGGTTGGCGTTCTCGGTACCATCAATGTCCAGCAACTTGAACCTTTGCTGTTAAAATTGAATTCTGGTATTGCAAGAGTAGCAGAATATACTGATAGCGAAGATGAGGACAAACTAGGATATTTTGATATAGTCCGTTCTTTGAAAGATCCGGAAATAAACCGCGCGTTATCTTTGCTCTTTGAGTTCCTTAAAGGGATGGGTGAAGATACTGAAGGGCTTGAAAGAACAACTCAGCTACCTGAAAATCAGGATATCCATCAAAGTCAGGGTGGTACGCTGGAGAAAAAGTAGTCTATTAGGCAGGCAGCAAGCATTAGCTTGTCGCCTGCTTCTTAAGTTTGATTACTCAGCTTTTTGGATAAAAGTAGATTATTGTAAAGCAAAACTTCAATCAGAGAGGATGGCTGCTTTGAAACCAGTAGAAGTTAAAAGGGAAATCCTTCGTTTTGGAGATGGCCAGGCCGAAAAATTGGAAGACAGTATCGTAACAGAATATACTGTCACCATTAAATTAAATGGTCAGGAGTTTGTTACAATGGTCTGCACTCCAAATTACATTGAAGAAATGGTCATTGGGTACCTGGCTTCAGAAGGAATCATCCGGAGGTATTCAGATATAGAAGATATATGGATCCAGGAAAAAGAAGGCTTTGTTCATGTAAAAACATCCAGGGTAAATCCTGTGTATAGAAACTTGCAAGGTAAGCGTTACCTAACATCATGCTGTGGAGCAAGCCGGTCGGGATTTGTGTTTGCGACAGACGCAATGAACGCAAAAAAACTGCATAAGGTGGAGACAGAAATCGAAGTAGAGGATTGTTTCAGGCTTATGGAAGAAATGCAGGATTCCGCTGACCTTTTCCAAAATACAGGGGGAGTCCATAATGCCTCTCTTTGTAGTTTATTCGGCCCTGTTGTGTCGAGGATGGATATCGGTCGCCATAATGCCCTGGATAAAATTTATGGTCATTGCTTGAAGAATGATATCCCGATTCACGATAAAATAATTGTTTTCAGTGGACGGATTTCTTCGGAAATTTTATTGAAGGTTGCCAAAATTGGCTGCCCGATTGTATTGTCCAAATCTGCTCCTACTGAGCTTGCGCTTAAACTTGCGGATGAGCTGGGCATTACGACAATCGGTTTTATAAGACATCGTTCCCTGAATGTTTATACACACCCGGAGCGTGTCGCAGAAGCAAAATTCAGAGTCCAGGAAAGCCAGGTTGAATAAACCTGGCTTATTTTAGAGAGAACAGGAGCATGGTTGAGGAAACTCCTGATTCTGAGATTCCTAGGGAGAGACTAATGGACCTTGTATAAGGTGTGTAAAAGTATGGGAAAATGGAGGTGAGAGCTGAAGGAGTGATAGAATGGGTGAAAAGGAAATGCAAGATATGTTCGAATGGGCAGGTTTATCAGATGTTTATGAACAACACGGCTATAAAATGTGGCTGAGCGGCCTTGAAGACAATATTGATACCGAACTATTGGATCACTTTTCGGACGCTTATTCATTTGAAAGTGCCGAAACGATGTATTATGACGAGTTTTTGTTCCATCTAAGAATTTTCAAGAATATCCGCAAAAATAATGAGCTGCCTCCCCGATATTGGTGAGTGCATAGATACATAAATTGGAGAGGAGTGGGGATTGTGGAGCCGATTTCTGATCATTTACGTAAAAATCTTGACGTCATTTTTGTTGGTTTCAATCCGAGCATCCGTTCTTCCGAAACAGGTCATCATTACGCCAACCCAAACAATAGATTTTGGAAGATACTTTTTGAATCAGGTATCACACCAAGAAAGTATGATTCTTCAGAGGATGATCATCTTCTGGAATTAGGCTACGGGATGACGAACATAGTTGGGCGTCCGACTAAAGCAGCGGATGAGATTACGAAAGAGGAATACCAGCAGGGGAAGCTTGAGTTAAGGAAGAAAATCGAGAAATACAGTCCAAAAATCGTTTGTTTCGTTGGGAAAGGCGTTTACCAGCAATACAGCGGCAAAAAGGATATTCCATGGGGAAAACAGGATGAACCTGTCGTAGCTGGTACCGTTGATTTCGTTGCCCCTTCCTCAAGCGGGCTGGTGAGAATGAAAATGGATGAAGTAGTAGGGATTTATAAAGAACTCACATTATTGAAAGAACGTTTAATATCCAAGTAAAAAAGGACCAGGTGAGGTCCTTTTTTTTACTCTGATAAATGCATCGATAATCGAACCATATCCCTGCATTGAATTCCATTTTCGAAAATGGGTTCTTCATAATTCTTTATAAAAAAGTCATGATCTATTCCAGTGATTCTGAAGCCAACTTTTTGATAAAGAGCCAGTTGGTTAAGGCTCGAATTTCCTGTACCGATTTCAATGGCATTAAAACCTTTTTCGGCTGCAATTTGAATCCCATGCTTCAGCAGGAGGGTGCTTAAACCCTTGCCTTGGTGGAATTCATCGACTGCCAAGTTCATAATTTCGATAATATGATTATTAACCGGCACAAGGACGATTACTCCGATTGTAACTTCGTTTTCCGACTCAACGACATAGCAAAAACCTTTACCTAAATATTGTAAAACCAATCTTTAGAAGGATCAGCCAGTAGCAGCAGATTCCATGGCGGCTGTTCGCCGTCTTTTAACATTTTAATGTCCATGTGTTTTCCCCTTTAATAAAAGTAGAAAGATAATTTTGATTAGCAGGTATCCAATTGCACCGCCTATTGTGTTGAGAATAATATCATCGATGTCGAAACTGCCAACTCTGGTTGCAAACTGGAGGAACTCCACCGAAGTAGTCGCCAGAAAGACAGTACTGATCGTTCGCCAAAACCCCATGAACCTTTTAAATAACCAGGGGAGGAAAATTCCTAAAGGGAAAAAGGCAAGAACATTGCCAAATAAATTGGACATCCAGATACTTTGATTGATGTGCGAAGAAGCCTTAATGTAGTCTGTGATTGTTTTAAACGGGATTATGTTATATGGGTTGGTGCCTGCAGAATTGATTTCATATGCAGCCTGCCTGTATGGGCTAAGGAACAACAAAATTACGGCAAAGATGATGTATATGATGAATAATGCATAAGATAATGCTGAAATCCATTTCTTGTGTTTAAAATCTATTAGCTTTAGCATAACTACTCCTTAGGTTTGTTGATATAGACGGCCATGGAAACCTGCACGGAATCAATTAACCTACTAAATTATCAATTTAATTAGTGGGTATATAAAACTTTGATTTTCAATACATCAATTTAAATTAAAACAACAGCCTGACAATTTCCGATTAAAATAAAAACCTTACCACAAGGCAAGGTTTGATCATATGTATTATCATCCTGCTAGAGCAGGGCCCCTGCCGTCCGTACAGTGGTTAAGTGTCCCGCAACAAGCGAATGTCCGGCAGAGGCAGTTATATTTTAACACAACCATGGTGGAAAAATACAATTTGAAGGTGGATACTTTTATTTTTATTTGGAATAGTGGTATGATAACAATGATTTTACCATAAGGAGATGATTTACATGTCTAAAAAAGGATACATACAAATGCAAAATGGTGAAAAAATCGAATTCGAACTATATCCAAATGAAGCTCCTGGTACAGTTGCGAACTTTGAGAAGCTTGCAAACGAAGGCTTCTATAACGGTTTGACTTTCCACCGTGTCATTCCTGGTTTTGTTAGTCAGGGGGGGTGCCCTTCAGGAACAGGAACTGGCGGTCCAGGCTACACAATCAAGTGTGAAACGGAAGGCAATCCGCATAAGCACGAACCAGGCTCTCTTTCTATGGCACACGCTGGAAAAGACACAGGCGGCAGCCAGTTCTTCATCGTACATGAATCACAGCCACACTTAAATGGCGTGCACACTGTGTTCGGGAAAGTTACTTCTAATCTAGAAGCAGCTAAAGCGATGAGCAACGGAGATGTTATGGAAAAGGTCGTTGTTACTGAAGAATAAGAATTCACAAAAGAGCCTGAGGGCTCTTTTTTTTGTACGTAATTACCCATTGTATCGAACATACGCTCTTGTTAAAATGTAGTAGAGTGTATTCGTATAAAAATAATTAAAGTGTAAAGACTAACATTGAATAAATTTGACTATAATATCTAATTTATATAAAATTAGATTAATTAGTATAATATAAATGTTGGGTGGAATGGCAATGAAGCCAGTTTCTGTTTTCATAATGGATGTAACGAAGTCTTCTTCCGCAGGTTATGGTGAGGAGCTGAGCAATTATTTAGCGCAACTTGAGACATATATTGGCGATTGGTACGGAAAGAACGGTTCAGTTCAGGTTAAACACCGGTCTGGTGATGAACTTATTCTTCTGTCCGAGGGATATTCATCCGCTTTTATCACAGCCTTTTATGTCAGCTCGCTTTGGAAATATGAAAAAAACCTGCCGTATTTTGGACTTACCTACGGCAGCCTGGATAAGAATGTAGAAGAAATTGATATTGAAAAGTGGATCCATCCATTGGTTAAGCAGGCTAAAAATGCGAATGACCATCTAAAAAAACAAAAGGACAGGGAATCCTTCCATTTTCAACTTAATGATGTTGAGCCCGGTTTGCAGACATTAATAAATAGCATGCTCATGCTGCAGCACGTATTGAGAATGGAGCAAACTCAAGTCCAACGGCTCGTTTGCTCGCTTTATCTTATCTATGGAAAGCAAAATGCAGTTGCCGAACTTCTCGATCGATCGGCTCCTACGGTTTACAGCCATTTTAAGAAAGGCCATTGCGAGCAAATCCTTCGTGGTTTCCGAGATATCGTCAGTGTTTTGGATGATCGTCAGGCAAAGGAGTTCCCAGAAATGGGAAATAGTCAAACGAAGGTTCTTGAAGACAGCATTAGAACAAATATGAAAAGCCAGGTGCAGAATATTTTCAGCTTCTAGATTCTGGTGAAAGGAGCAGGCATGCTTTTATTGAGTTTAATTATTGTGCATCTACTAGCCGATTTTTACCTTCAGACTGATCATATGGTACAGAGCAAGCTGAAAAATCTTAAAAAGCATATACTTCATCATTTCCTGGTAAACACAGCTGTACTCACGGCAGGCTGGCTCTTTATTTATCAACAGAATGATACTGTAAAAACTGTCGTCTGGCCAGTTCTATTCATAACAGGTACGCACCTAATCATTGACCTGGTGAAGATTAAGCTTGTGGATCAATTATCGGCACGCGAAAATCTAAATAAACTTTGGTTTTTTATTTTAGACCAACTGTTGCATCTTTTAATGTTGTTGATAGCTCTCCAATTGTTTTTTCAAAAATCGCTAGTTTCCAATGTTGATAGATTTATAAAGCTTCTGTTCGAGGAAGGGCGGCAATTGGACGCTTCTAGTACGATCCTCATCATTGTCATTATTTTAATATTGGGGACAACGGTAAGCGGACATATAATACGTATCCTTCTTGGCTCTCTGCCTGGGCAGCTATTAACTTTTGAAGGGAAATATACTTTTAAAAATGAGCTGAAGGAGCCGGCATATCCGCAAAAAAGTAATGGTGAAAGAGCACTGTCCGAGCAATACAACTATATGGTCTTCAACAAACACGATATGTCACGAGGAAAGCTGATAGGTTATATCGAGCGACTTCTGGTTATTTTACTTACATACTACGGTTCGTATCCAGCGATCGCCTTCATTGTTACCGCAAAATCAATTGCCCGTTTTAAACAAATGGATGATCGTGACTGGGCGGAATACTTTCTCCTTGGCACCTTGACGTCCATGTTCATGGGTATCATGTTCGGAATCCTTTTAAGAGAAGTATTAAATTAGTATTGATTAAAATGGATTATTATTAGAATACCTTACATTCGCACCTTTAATGGTTTTGAACTCCAGTTGTTCCTGTTTCAAGAGTACAATAATATGGTTTTGATAGCACTAAGCTTTCTATAGAGCCATACAAAAGAGTTAATAGTGGAGTGGTTTGAATGAACATTGTCCTCTTCAATAAAGATTTGCGCATTTCCGATCATCAGCCATTGACTGAAGCAGCCAGGTCAGGAGAGGTATTGCCGCTGTATGTTTTTGAATCATCTCAATGGAAGGAAACGCCGCTTTCAGTCCGTCATTTGCAATTTGTTGTTGAAAGTCTGGATGAGCTAACAAAGGGTATTGAGGGAAAGGGAGGTAAACTCTTTTTCGCAATCGGTGAGATCGAGACGGTTTTGGAAAAATTGCTGGACACTTATGATTCTATAAATTTATTTACGCACAATGATAGCGGGTTAATGGATAAAGTTATGAAATGGGTGGAGAAAAATCAGCAGAGTCTGTTTTCTTATGGTCCGGACCTTGATAATGTCTCAGGAAAGCATTTTAATAATCGTTTGGAATCTTATTTAAAAGAACCGTTAGCTGAAGTTCCAAACAGGATTGTTGTACCGTCAAAAACACCAGATTTTCTGTTCGGTGATTTAAAAAAAATTAATAATTTCAGGATTAAGGGAACTAAAATCCGCTTTGGGCAGCAAGGGGGGGAAATGAAGGCTATTGAAACGCTGGATTCTTTCCTCGAAGGCAGATTCGAAAACTACATTGAAAGACATCAAAAACCGCTGCCATCCTCGCTTTCGTCATCAAGGCTTTCTGCTTATATAACATGGGGAAATATATCGATCAGGACTATTTTTCAAAAAACTAATGAGAAATTGCAAGCATGTGAGCTGGAGGAAGATAAAATTCAGCTTGAAGAGTTTTTATCAAAGCTTACTGCTCGAGTCAAAATTTGCAGTATGGAAATACAAGGTCAGCAATTGGCAGATGTAAGGGGAATTAAAAGAGAATGGAATGAAGATTGGTCCCAGCGCTGGCTTCAGGGAAGGACGGGAATCCCGATTATCGATGCAGCCATGAGAAGTCTGGATAAAACGGGATGGATGAACTTTTCGTTGCGTGCTATGGTTACGTCTTTTATTGCCAATACATTATTGTTTGATGAGAAAAAGCTATCCGCTGCACTGGCAGAGTTGTATTTAGACTACGAACCAGCTGTGCATGATTTCTATATTCAGCAACAAACGGGAGTGAAAGGGAAGATGAAAATCATTGATCCCGTTAAAGTCGGCAGGCAGCTTGACCCGGATGGCGCGTTCATCCGCCGATATATCTCTGAATTAAGCAAGCTTCCGGACGAATACATTCATGAACCTTGGCTTTATCCTGCATTTTATCAGCTTAACTATGAAGCACCTATGGTCGATGTGAAAAAGGCGTATAAAAAAGCCAGGCTTCAAAACCAGTCCATAAAGAACAAAGGAAAGCCAGGCCGAACAAAAGAGGAAGGGGAAACCGAGCAGTTATCCTTTGATTTTTAAAGAGGATTCTGTCATTTCATTCCTCCCTTTGAAGTAGGTCAGGGAAACTCCAATAAGGGTAATCACTCCGCCTGCTATCGTCAGGATCGCCGGTACTTCTCCCAGCCATATCCAGGCGATGAGGAAAGAAGCAGCAGGTGTAAGGTATAAGGAACTTGCTGCTTCAGAGGCACCTGATTTGGCTGTAATATAGGCTATAGCAAAGTAAGCAACCACCGTGGGGAAAAGGCCGAGATAAATAGCACTCATCGTTGCTCCTAACGGGGCTTCAGTAATCTGAGACACAGTGCCAGGAGAAAAGAAAGCCATCAAAATGGTGGCGGCCCAAATCGTATAGGCCGTAAATGGGAGAGCACCATATTTATCTAAATAATTTTTCTGAAAGACAAAGTAAAGTGATTCAGATAACGAAGCAATTAATATCAGGATTACTCCGATTCCTAACTCGAAACCTCCGCCAGTCCCGAAGGAGATGAGGACAATTCCTGCCATACTGATGGAGACGCCAGACCAGTACCATTTCCCAGTGCGCTCATGGAAGAACATCCTCCCTAATAATCCAATAAAAACTGGTGAAGTTGAAACAAGCAGGCTGGCAGCACCTGCGCTGACTGTTAGTTCACCAAAACTTAGCGCTGTTTGATAAACTGCGAAACCCAGGAATCCAAACAAAAATATCACAGGCCAATCTTTTACTTCTGGAAGTTTCATTTTTATTACTGCCGCGTAGCAAACAAGAGCCAGTGATCCGATCAAGAGTCTCAAGAAAGACAAATGCTCTGGTGAATATCCTTCGAGACCATGCCTGATCCCCGCAAAAGCCGATCCCCATAATAAAATTACGAGTAAGTGTGCTGCTACCATTCTAATGTCCATGTAATCCACCCCTGTTAAAAACCATCCAATTTAGCCCAGTAAATCAGTTTTATCTTTTAAATATAATGGGGTCTTGGTAAAATGTATCCAACCAATAGGGGTATTTTAAACCCAACCAATTTTGAATGGAGCAGGAAACATGAAAGCACCAAAGTACAAAGTGATAATCAATTTTATAAAAGAACAGATTACAAACGGGATTTGGCCAGTTGGCAGCAGGCTCCCAAGTCAGCGTGACCTTGCAAAGCAATTCGGTGTGAACAGAAGCACAGTCGTAACAGCGCTGGATGAATTGGCTGCTGATGGTCTAGTTGAAGGTAAGCTGGGAATGGGAACGGTAGTCGTCAACAACACATGGACACTCATGCGATCTGCACCTCCGGTAAATTGGAACGAACAAGTGGGACTGGGCACTCATCAGGAGAGCCTGTCAACAGTTCAGGCTATAAATCTGGCAGAGTCCGATGAGAATTTGATTCAGTTAAGTAAAGGAGAACTATCCAAGGATTTATTCCCAATGGAAGAAATGAGGGCTGTTTTAACTAAGGTGGGACAGGAACTGGAGCCGTTCGGCTATGAAGATCCAAAAGGAAATCCACTATTGCGGGAAGCAATTGCTAAATACCTTAATCAAAAAGGAATCATGGTCCATTCTTCATCTATTTTAGTCGTTTCAGGTGCTTTGCAGGCCTTGCACCTCATTTCCATCGGGTTATTGGAACGCGAATCAACAGTTTTTCTCGAGAGTCCATCTTATATATATTCTTTATCCACCTTCCAGTCTGCAGGCATGAAACTCCATGGAATCCCGATGGACAAGAAAGGCATCATCCCTGAGATGATAGAAGCATCACATCACAGTAAGAAATCTGTGTTATACTGCCATCCAAATTTCCATAATCCCACTGGGACTCTTATGGGGGAAAAAAGAAGGCAGCAACTGCTCAAGCTGGCAGAAAATGCACTGCTTCCAATCATTGAGGACGATGTGTACGGAGATTTGTGGCTGGACTCCCCTCCGCCGTCTCCCATTAAATCGCATGACAGGCATGGGAATGTTTTATATCTTGGCAGTCTGTCCAAGAGCCTGAATCCCGGATTGAGAATCGGATGGATCGCGGGTCCGGAAGCGGTCATTGACCGGCTGGCTGACCTGAAAATGCAGACCGACTACGGTTCAAGCTCTTTATCGCAACGTACCGCCACAGAATGGCTATCCAGCGGATTGTATGAGAAGCATTTATCGAAGGTAAGAAAACAGCTAAAGATACGAAGAAATGCCGCCCTGGAAGCACTGGATAAACACTTGAGCCGTTTTGCTGAATGGGACAGGCCAGCTGGCGGATTTTTCATATGGGTTAAATTAAATCATGATATCTCATTGCCTGATTTGTATAGGAGAGCTCTCGCGAATGGTGTGTTGATTAATCCCGGGCGGATTTATGCAACCCAAAAAATGCAGCATTTCAGGCTTTCTTTTGCGAATGCACCGGTTGAGGATATCAAAAAGGGAATCGCCATATTAGAATCGCTGATAGAAGACTGCTAGAATAGAAGAATATGAGTTATTAACTGTGGATGAAAAAACACCAAGGAGAATATTGATTTATGAAATTAGTATCATGGAATGTAAATGGAATAAGAGCTTGTGCTCGTAAAGGATTTTTAGATTTCTTTAAAGATGCGGACGCAGACCTTTTTTGTATTCAGGAAACAAAGCTGCAGGAAGGCCAGATCAGCCTTGAATTAGAAGGGTACCACCAGTTCTGGAACTATGCTGAAAAGAAAGGCTATTCCGGAACAGCTATTTTTTCGAGACAAAAGCCTCTATCAGTAAAGTATGGCATTGGATCGGCTGAACACGATCATGAGGGCAGAGCAATCACTTTAGAATTCGAAAAGTTTTATCTCGTCAATGTCTACACCCCAAACTCGCAGCGTGATTTAGCCCGCCTCGGATACCGCTTGGCCTGGGAAGACAAGTTAAAGGAGTACTTGCTTGGATTGGACGAGACTAAACCAGTAATACTTTGCGGCGATTTAAATGTCGCCCATAATGAGATCGATTTGAAAAACCCAAAACCAAACCGTGGAAATTCAGGATTTACCAATGAGGAACGGGGGAAGATGACAGAACTTCTCGACAGCGGATTCGTTGATTCCTTCCGCCACCTGCATCCTGAGGCTAAGGATGTCTACACCTGGTGGTCTTATATGAATAAAGTAAGAGAAAAGAACATAGGGTGGCGTATCGATTATTTCATTGTTTCAGAAAAATTGGCACCTGCAATTAAAGAGGCAGGAGCAGAATGCTTTGTCATGGGTAGTGACCACTGCCCTGTAACGTTAGAACTAGATTTATAAATCGACTCTATCCCCTCGAAATATTGAGGGGATTTTTTTAGAACTATTTAATATGATTGAGCACAAAATTTTTGTTGCTCTTACTCAAAGCTGTCTGAAGTAGCATCGGGTTCAGACAACTTTACATAAATTTCCTTCAAAGCTGTCCGAAGTAGCCCTAGGTTCAGAAAACTTTTTCCCGATTTCCTTCAAAGCTGTCAGAAGTACCTCCAAGTTCAGGCAGCAATACCTGCCTGGATTTCCCCATAAGCCGTCTTAAGTATCACTAGGCTCGAACAAATCTTCTCGCCACTTTCCCTAATAGCGCCCAAAAACGGTCTGTTAATACAAGCAACAACCTATACCTTTAGAGGAACAGTATGACATATTTTATAAAAAATTATCCTATTCAACACCATGAATCCAGGCATTTTAATATATTCAAAGAATTATCAAAACCTTTTCTTTTGATTTTTAGTTAAATGTTATATACTATAAATTAATAAGGATAACACATTAAAAAATTCCTTGATAATGTTACATATTAATTATTGGGGGTACGTTGGTGGTGAGTTCTATTAAACTAACAAAACGGCAGGAAGAAATCGTTCAAATTGTCAAGGAGGATGGCCCGATAACTGGTGAACAGATTGCCGAAAAGCTGAAGCTGACACGGGCAACTCTCCGTCCCGACTTAGCGATCCTGACTATGGCTGGCAGTCTCGAGGCCAGGCCCAGAGTCGGCTATTTTTTCAATAAGGATAGAGAGAGACTCTTTGAACCGACAGAATTTCTTAATCTTAAAGTCAATGACTATAAAGGCCATCCCATTGTCGTTCAAAAATCATCTTCTGTTTATGATGCGATTGTTCAGATGTTCTTAGAAGATGTAGGGACGCTTTATGCTGTTGATTCTGAAAGTTGCCTGGCTGGAGTCATTTCAAGGAAGGACCTGTTAAGGGCTGCTATCGGAAACAAGAATCTGGAGGATCTTCCTGTAAGCGTCATCATGACGAGGATGCCAAATATTATTACGGTGAACCCTGAAGAAACATTGGTTCAGGCTGCAAAAAAGCTTGTAACAAACAGAATAGATTCTCTCCCTGTCGTCCGGGAACTCAAGCATAAACCCGATTCATATGAAGTCATCGGACGAATAACCAAAACAACCATTACAAAGGTTTATCTAGAAATCGCAGAGCAAAAATCCGTCTAGGAAGTGAGTGCATTTTGGATATGAAGGAAGTTGTGTACGTGGTATCCGATTCAGTCGGGGAAACGGCAGAATTTGTAGTTAAGGCTGTGGCAACCCAGTTTAACGGCGGCCAGGTTGATATCAGAAGGAATTCATATGTTGAGGACGAGGAAGACATTGAAGATGTCATCATTGTTGCAAAGCAAGGACGTTCAATAATCGCATATACCATCGTCGTTCCGGCACTCAAGGCTTATCTTGATAAAAGGGCTCAGGAGGAAGGGGTTTATGCGGTTGATTTGCTGAATCCGCTGATGAATGCCTTTGAAAAGAAGTTCGATAAGGAGCCAAACCATCGACCGGGAATGATGCGAAAGCTAGATGATGAATACTTCCGAAAGATTGAAGCGATTGAGTTTGCCGTAAAATACGATGATGGCAGAGACCCACGCGGCATTTTAAGAGCGGATATCGTACTGGTTGGCGTTTCACGGACTTCAAAAACACCATTATCGATGTACCTTGCTCACAAGCGTTACAAGGTAGCCAATGTCCCAATCGTTCCTGAGGTAAAGCCACCTGATGAATTGTTTCAGGTACCGAGAGGCAAATGTGTAGGCCTGATCATCTCTCCCGATAAGCTCAACGAAATCAGGACTGAAAGGCTGAAAGCGCTAGGACTTGGAGCGAGGGCAAATTATGCAAGCTATGAACGAATCCTGGAAGAGCTTGATTATGCAGAGAAAATCATGAAACGTGTTGGCTGCCCTGTCATCAATGTTTCCAATAAGGCGATTGAAGAAACTGCAGGATTGATACTCGATATTTTAAAAAGTGAGAGGAGTTTTGGCTGATGTCTAAATTTGTTTATCTTTTTAATGAAGGAAATAGCGGAATGAAAGAAATTCTGGGAGGTAAAGGAGCGAACCTCGCGGAAATGACACGTATAGGCCTCCCGGTACCTTTTGGTTTCACAATTTCTACGGAAGCATGTAATGCCTATTATGATGCTGACAAGACTATTCCAGCTGAAGTACAGGCGCAGGTACTTGAAGCGCTTGGGGAGCTTGAAGAGAAAACTGGCAAGAAGTTGGGTAACCCTGAGAATCCACTGCTTGTCTCAGTGCGATCTGGTGCAGTGTTCTCGATGCCTGGAATGATGGATACCATCCTGAATCTTGGAATGAACGACGAAACAGTTGAAGGGATGGCAAAGCTTACGAACAACCCTAGATTTGCTTACGATTCTTACCGTCGGTTTATCCAAATGTTCAGTGATGTCGTCCTGGATGTTGATGTTTTCTTCTTTGAACGTTTGCTTGAAGAAACACGGGAAGCAAAAGGTTATGCAACGGATCCGGAAATGACTGCTGAGGATTGGAAGGAAGTCATCCAGGGCTATAAAAATATTGTGACAAAACATACTAGAAAGCCTTTCCCGCAGGATCCAAAGGAGCAGCTTTTCCTTTCCATCAATGCAGTATTTGATTCCTGGAACAACCAGCGTGCGATCGTTTACCGCCGTTTGAATAAAATTCCTTCACACCTGGGAACTGCTGTTAATATCCAGAGCATGGTATTCGGTAATATGGGTGATGATTCCGGTACTGGTGTTGCATTTACCCGTGACCCATCCACTGGAGAGAGTATCCTGTATGGCGAATACTTGATCAATGCCCAGGGTGAAGATGTCGTGGCAGGCATCCGGACACCGCAGCCAATACAAACACTGAAAGATGAAATGCCTGCTGTTTACCAGCAATTCATTGAAACTTGCAATCGCCTTGAACAGCATTATGAAGACATGCAGGATATTGAATTCACGGTAGAACGCGGGGAATTGTTCATCCTCCAGACCCGTACCGGAAAGCGTACTGCTCAAGCCGCTATCCGTATTGCTACTGAACTAGTAAAAGAAGGAATCATCGATAAGAAGACAGCTTTGCTTCGAGTGGACCCAGAACAACTGGATCAGCTCCTGCACCGCCGTATTGATGAGAATTTCGAGCGGAATCAGCTGGCAAAAGGACTGCCTGCATCACCTGGGGCCGCAACCGGGAAAGTAGTGTTTGATGCGGATGAGGCAGAACTGCTTGCAAATGATGGTCAAAAGGTCATTCTTGTCCGACCAGAAACAACACCAGATGATATCCACGGTATCATTGCGGCGCAGGCGGTCGTAACGAGCCGAGGAGGAATGACAAGTCATGCTGCAGTAGTAGCGCGGGGCATGGGTAAAGCATGTATATGCGGCTGTGAAGCAATGAAAATTGATCTTCATGAAAAGCAGTTCCGTGTTGGCGAAGTGGTAGTAAAACATAGTGATATCATTACAATTGACGGTGGAACCGGTGAAATCATGCTTGGTGAGATCCCAATGATCGAGCCTGAGCTTTCAGAAGAATTCCAGCTATTGCTTGCATGGGCTGATGAAGAGCGTAAAATTGGAGTCCGCGCCAACGCTGATAATCCTGAGGATTCTGCCAAGGCCCTGGAATTCGGTGCAGGCGGTATTGGTCTATGCCGTACTGAACATATGTTCATGGACGCAGCAAGGGTGCCAATTGTCCAGAAAATGATTCTTGCTGAAACATACGATGAGCGAAACGCAGCACTTGATGAACTATTACCGATGCAGCAGGGGGATTTTGAAGGAATCCTTGAAGTGATGCAGGGGCTTCCTGTAACAATTCGTTTGCTGGATCCGCCTTTACATGAGTTCTTGCCTGATAAAGAAGAACTTATTGTCGAGATCACCAAATTGCAAATCCAGGACCCGGAATCGAAAGAGCTTAAGGAAAAGGAAGCATTGCTCAAGAAGGTACGCCAATTGGACGAATTCAATCCAATGCTTGGCCACCGTGGCTGCCGACTTGGCATGATCCATCCGGAAATCTATGAAATGCAGGCAAGAGCGATTTTCTATGCTGTAGCGAATTTGGCTGATAAGGGTATCGATGCACAGCCTGAAATTATGATACCTCTTGTCGGTCATGTCAATGAGTTGAAGGAAATGCGTGAGCTGGTAAACACGGCCGCGCAAAGTATTAAAGAAGAAACTGGCAAGGATTTCGAATATACAGTAGGTACCATGATCGAGATACCGCGTGCTGCTTTGACTGCAGACCAAATCGCCGAGGAAGCCGACTTCTTCTCATTTGGTACGAATGACCTGACACAGACAACTTTCGGATACAGCCGCGACGATGCTGAAGGAAAGTTTCTTCAGGCGTACATCGAACAAAAGGTCCTTCCAGAAAATCCGTTTGCAGTCCTTGATCGTGAGGGAGTGGGCAAGTTGGTCGAGACAGGAGTGGAGCTTGGCCGCCAAACTAAGCCTGGCTTAAAGACCGGTATTTGCGGTGAGCACGGCGGTGAAAAGAGTTCAATCGAATTCTGCTACAATGCAGGACTTGACTATGTAAGCTGCTCTCCATACCGTGTTCCGCTTGCCAGACTGGCTGCTGCACAGGCAACGATCCGTCACGAGAGAAACAATGAAAAACAGGCGGTTATTGCTAAATAATCATGAAATGGAGCGTGTACAGAAACACGCTCCATTGTTTTTATTTCCTTATTAATAGGTAACTGATGGAAAAAAGGGTATACTATCTATATACGTAATTCCTCGGGTCTTCTGGTGTTTCCACTTACCATGAGAAGGCGTGAGACCAAACCAGAGAGGATGAGGGAAATGTTAGTTAAACTTTATCAGGCAAAAGCGGGCGATGGCAGCAAAAAGAAGGGGTTAAGGAGAACACAATCCTATTTTATGACACCGGAGGATGCATTATCAGAAGCGTTTGCTTTAAAAGAAAAAATGGATTCAAGATATAAAAATGAAATAGAATGGGATTATCAAGGTGCTTTCACAGGTACCTCTGAAAAAATGAAAATTCTAAAGGGATATTTGAAGGGTAATCGGCAAACCACTCCGTTTTACCTAGAAATCCTAAGTGTGGATAACGTCGATAAAATTAAACCAGTATCACCTATCAAACCTAAAAGTGTAACAAAGGACGACAAAAAGGTTCTAACCAAAGTCATGAAAAAGTTGAAGGTGAACGCATAGTCAAGCCGTTCCACTGATTTTAAGAAGCATATTAAATGGAAGGGCACGCACATCTCGTTGTGCGGCCTTTTATTTATATAGTCATTTGTATGCTTGCCGCTGGAAACCAACAGAATATGGGATCATAGCTTCCCAGAAAAAAGCACTATCCATACGAAAGCTTTTTTATTTTACATATTTTAAGGGGTTCAGATATGACACAAATTGAATTGATTCATCAGCAGGCAGTGGAGAACACTAAAACTAAGATAATGGATGATATCGATAATTTTCTTGGAGAAAGTGAAACTCTTCCGGAATTCAAGGAGTATCTAGATAAAAGAAGCACTTATATTACCCAAATCTGGCTGAATGTGTGGCTGACAAAGTCTACAAATGATTTTTCAAAGCGTGATAAAAAGGCTTTTTTAAGTGAGCGGGGATATGTTGTTGAAGGTGTGGACCGGAAGTTGATCAATAAGCTTTTCAGGAATGAAATGAGAGAATATAAGCCCTTCAATACAAAGGAGTGGATTAAATCCGCAATTGATGAGCTCAGCTGGGAAACACAGTATGACCGGGCGAGAAAGAAGTTCCTCAAAAAAGCGGAGGAAGACCAGCTGCTTGAAAAAAAAGCAGGGATTAAGGAAAAAATCTTTCAGGTTGCCCACACGGTTTTAAGTGATTTTCAGGAGTCGGCATATCTAAGAATTCGGCATGAGATGGCAAAGGAACTAAAGAAAATCTTAGATGAAAATCAAAAATTCGAGGATATCGATACATACATGCTGGAAGAAAGATTGACCGTTATTGGCTCTTTCAATCCCGATGATTACAGGACCCTGGCTGACTTTTTTGATGAATTGACGGGCCAGATCCATCAAACTGCCAGCTGGGGGCGATTTTATTTTGAATATGAGACCTACCAATATCATTTTGAGAACAGTGTTTTAAAGTATTTTACCCGGATAGCGGCTGAGGAGGTAATGCATCATCTTGAGCAGCATATTCTTAGCGAATATGAGGAAGTGTTCAAGGACAAGCTTTCAGTCACTGAGACAAAAAGAATCATTAACGACCTGGCTGAGGTATATTTAGATGGTTTGATCTTCAAGCTTCAGGAAGAGTATGTAACTGATCTTTTGGCTCTAGCTGAAATTGAGTTTGAAGAAAGAGAGCATCATGAAATATATGAAAGAGACCTTGCAGAGAGGGAACGGAGGAAGGCGGAAGAACTGGCGGAGCTTGAACGGAAAAGGGAAGAAGAAGCTCGCATGCTTGAGGATATTTTCGGCCGCGAATACAACCCTTCACTGAGAAGAAATGTTAGATATATTCTTCACATCGGAGAAACAAATACGGGTAAAACCCACCACGCCCTGGAAACAATGAAGGCAGCAAGAACTGGTTTGTATCTGGCTCCGCTTCGTCTGCTTGCTCTTGAGGTTTATGAAAAGCTCAATGCAGAGGGCGTTCCATGCTCGCTAAAAACAGGCGAGGAAGAAAAACCTGTGGAAGGAGCAAACCATATATCCTGCACAGTAGAAATGTTCCACGAAAAGGAATTTTATGAAGTAGTCGTCATAGATGAATCACAGATGATCGCTGATAAGGATAGAGGGTTTTCCTGGTTTAAAGCCATTACAAAAGCAAATGCGGAGGAAGTCCACATCATTGGCAGCAAGAATATCAAGGGAATGATGATGGACCTGCTGGATGATGGGGTGGCGGAAATTTATGAATACACTCGTGATATTCCTCTCCAGGTAGAGAATAAAGAGTTCAGCCTGAAGGATACCAAGAAAGGCGATGCACTTGTTTGCTTCTCACGAAAACAAGTGCTTGAGAATGCATCGAAACTGCAGAACAACGGTCGTCAGGTAAGCATGATTTATGGAAGCATGCCCCCAGAAACTAGGAAAAAGCAAATCGAGCGATTCATCAAAGGAGAAACAAGTGTTGTAGTGGCGACTGACGCGATTGGCATGGGTCTGAATTTGCCAATCAGGAGAATCGTCTTTTTGGAAAATGAAAAATTCGATGGAACAAGGAGAAGGAGGCTTACTTCCCAGGAGATAAAGCAAATAGCGGGTCGTGCCGGCAGAAAAGGGATTTACAATGTCGGCCGAGTAGCGTTCACCTCAGATATTAGCTTGATGACAAAGCTTCTTGAAAAAGAGGACAAACCTGTAGAGACATTTTCCATTGCTCCAACTTCTGTTATTTTTGAAAGGTTCCAAAAATACCATCGTTCACTTGCTGTTTTCTTTGAATTATGGGATAAGTTCGAGAGCCCTAAGGGGACGAATAAAGCTTCGCTGTCAGAAGAAAGAGAGCTTTATGAATACATCAGGGATACCGAAATTGAAGCGAGACTGCCGATGATGGAGCTGTATGGTTTTCTTCACCTGCCTTTTTCATCGAAAGAACCTGTCCTTATTGAACAATGGCTTGAAACAATCAGAGCAATTGTCTCAGATGCAGAACTCCCGGAGCCGCCAGTCAAAACTGACTCCCTGGAGGAACTGGAGCTTTCTTATAAAGCAATCGGCCTGCATTTATTGTTTTTATATAAGCTTGGAAGAAAAACGGAGGCTGTTTACTGGGAAAGAGTTCGAACAGGCTTAAGCGACGATGTTCATGAATTTTTAAAATCAGAAGTGAAAAATTATAAAAAGAAGTGCAGGCATTGCGGAAGAGGAATCCATGTTGATTCCCCATATCAGATTTGTGATTCCTGCTATTCAGCTAGAAACAGAAAACGGGTGGACAACAAAGATCGTTGGAGGTAATCAACTGTAAACAGGGCTTTCATTTGGAAGCCCTGCTTCTTTAAATTTTATAAGAAAGTATTACACTTAGATTAGTGTCCAGCTCCAGCGCCTAGCCCCTCGAGTCGCTTCGGTCCGCCCAATGAAGTCAAAGAACGACTTCACTGGTCGGTCCTCCAGCGCTTGTCGGGGCTGAACAAGGCGCTTGCGCTTTTCTTACGACAGAAGTATATAACAGCTCAATCTCCATATGATTATAGAAGGAAAAAATAAAAAGGTGTGATCAGATGGCTGTCCACATAGTTAGGTCAGGAGAGAACCTTTGGGCAATTGCCAGAACATATGGTGTCTCGATCCAAAGCATTGTCGACGTCAACGGACTTCCTTCCACTAGCTTAATCATTCCCGGGCTGGCGCTCTATATTCCAGATCAGCAGCCAATTACGCGCTATTATAAAATCAAGGCTGGCGATACACTATGGAGGCTTGCTTTACAGTTCAGGACGAGTGTAAGCAGCATTGTCACTGCAAATCCGGGACTGGATCCAAACCGATTGTATATTGGCCAGAACATCAATATTCCTTCACCTGTTAAACCACAGTTTTCTACACTCGGATTCATCGTACCTGGCTCCTCCCAAACTTTTCTGGCCGAATTTGAGAAAATGGCTCCTCATCTTACTTTTGTTGCTGTTGCGGCCTTTACCTTTACAGCAGAAGGGTATGCCTATGTGGCAGGCAATGATGCCCCTATAGTTCTTAAAAGCAAAGAATTGAATGTCATCCCATTATTATTGATCCAAAACACCACGGCATCAGGATTCAGCAAAGAACTGGCAGGCAACGTACTGGCGTCTCCGACTTACCGAAGGAACCTGGTTGCCAGTCTCGTGAATTTAGCAAATCAAAGAGGGTATGGAGGCATAAGCGTCGATCTGGAATTTATTCCGCCGCCGCAGAGGGAGGATTTTAATTCTTTTCTCCGTGAACTGAAGGCAGCAATGGGAAATCTAATTTTACATGTAAACGTCCATGCAAAGACAGAAGATATCCCCACAAATCCAATAATCGGAGCGTATGATTATAAAACGATAGGGGAGATTGCTGACATTGTGGCCGTTATGACCATTGATTACGGCTACCCGGGAGGTCCACCTGATCCTGTTTCTCCTTTATGGTGGATCGCACTGGTGGTCAGGTATTCATTGACCTTAATTCCCCGTGAAAAATTGCAAATCGGACTCCCGCTTTACGGGCATGATAAAGTCGTCTCGACCAATCAATATCGAGCGCTCTCAGTGCTGGATGCACAAAATCTCGCGATTTCT
This sequence comes from Mesobacillus sp., assembly GCF_047739415.1. Taxonomy (GTDB): domain Bacteria; phylum Bacillota; class Bacilli; order Bacillales; family Cytobacillaceae; genus Mesobacillus. The sequence goes on from NZ_JBIQOE010000043.1 coordinate 34,216, forward strand.
ACTGGTGCGGTCATCCAGTATGATACCGCAGCCAGGTCACCGTGGTTCAGATATTGGCAAGGCACCGAAGAGCATATCGTCTGGTTTGAGGACATTCGAAGCTATATTGAAAAGTACAGATTGATTGATCTATATCAGCTGTATGGCGCAACCTATTGGCAACTTAGTTTGAAAGCTCCGCAAAATTGGGCTTACTTAGATACAGTGGATGTTATCAAACTATGAATTTATTCATTAATTGCCCCATACTTGTTTGTTTTCTCAAAGTGAATGTTATCTAGTAAATGGTAAGCACCAGTTTTCAATTAGAAACAGGTGCTTTTTTTATTTAATAAGGTGATTGCTCGCTATTTTGGGGTATTAATAAGTAAATTGATTTGTATAAGAGGAGGATCATATGATGAATAATTTTCTAAAGAGCGGCTTTCTGCTTGGACTGGGAGCAGCGGTTGCCGGGAAGGAAAAAGTAGATGAAACCATTATGAAGCTGGTTGAGAAAGGGAATATGACCCAGACTGAAGCAGACACCATCTTTGACGACTTTTTCAAAAAGGGCGATTCAAAGAGTGGGGAATGGAATAAGGAATTCAAGGAGATGGCGAGAAGCCAGCTGACTGAGCTTGGTTTTGTCACAAGGGAAGAATTAGAAACTGTCCAGGCACAGCTTGTTTTATTGCAGGAGGAAATTTCACAACTTCGAAACAGCGGATTTAATAAAGAAATTGACCAGGTTGAAAACGGAATGGAGAATATTCCGCCTGGATTTTCAAAAGACATTGATTAGCAGCGGGTGATGGAATGTTGACGGACCGATTGAGACGTTTAAATAGATATAGAGAGATAGCTTCATCATTTGTGAAGTATGGGTTTGGCTATGTACTTGATGAGGTGGGGCTGTTCCATGTCCTGTCGTTGAAGGATCGGATCACGGCAGATGTAAAAAACGGTAACACAAAAGAAGCAGGGTACCGTATAAGGTGTATGCTAGAAGAATTGGGGCCAGCTTTTATAAAGCTTGGACAGCTCCTCAGCATCAGGAGTGATATGCTTCCTGAAGAGATTGTTAAGGAATTGGAAATGCTTCAGGATCAAGTTCCCCCAGTGCCTGTTGATGAAATAAAAAAGAAGCTTCACCAAGAGTTTGGCAGGCCTGTTGACGAAGTCTTCACCTATTTTAATGAGGATTATGTAGCAGCAGCGTCCATCGGACAGGTTCATGAAGCAGCACTGTCAACTGGGGAGTCTGTCATGGTGAAGGTCCAGCGGCCGGGCATTAAGCAGACAGTCCATACGGCCTTGAAATTTTAAGGGATATTGCGAGAATGATTGAGCAGCGATATGACTGGGCTCAATATTACAATATCTCTGACATGGTTGAAGAGCTGTCTGAATCAATCCGCAGGGAGCTAGATTACACGGAGGAAGCCCGTAATACGGATATGGTCCAAATGCAGTTTGAAGATTGCGAATCTATTAAGGTGCCGGTCATTTTTCATGAATACTCGACTCCCCAAATCCTGACCATGGAAAAGATTGATGGTATCAAGCTCAACGAATTGAATACAATCATTATAAAAAATGGGGAAAAGCGAAGGATTGCGGATTTATTGGTAAGTGCATTCATAACCCAAATTTTAAAGGAAGGTTTTTTTCACGCTGATCCGCATCCTGGTAATATCCTTTATAATCCAGGAACTCAACAGCTGATTTTTATAGATTTTGGGCAGGTAGGTCGTTTGTCAGCAAGCTTGAGATATGATTCTGCATCAATGATGATGGGAATCATGCAGGAAGATACCCATCAGATTGTCAGGTCTATTTTCAGGATGGCGTATGTGCCTTCTGATATTGATGAACAGCATTTTTATGACCGAGTAGATGGAATCAGGAAAACGGTTGAAAGGTCGTCAAAAGAAGGTCTAAGTTTAGGCTTAACGGTCAAGGAGTTGTTTGCTGCGGCACAGGAACATCGGATCATCCTGCCTAAGGAAATGACAATGATGGGGAAAGCGTTGATCACGATTGAAGGAATCATCTCTGAAATTGACCCAGGCCTGGATATGATTGAGTTAGCTAAGCCTTATGGAGAACAGATCATGAGGGAGAGGTATGATCCGATTAAAATGGGAAAAAGACTTTGGAATAAAGCCGAGGACTTATCAGATACATTCACCAATATTCCGAATCAGGTTGAAGATGTTTTGAATCAAGCTTCTAAAGGTGATTTGAAATTTGAAATCAGCTTATCGGATATCAATCGGATCCTTCATAAATTCGACCGGATTAGCAACCAGGTTTCCTTCAGTTTGACACTGCTAGCCTTCAGTATTGTTGTTCTGGGTCTGATTGTCGGAGCAACATTTGGCAATAATACTATACTGACAAGCGTACCGGCAATTGAAGTAGGGTTCATCATTGCATTCGGAATGTTTTTATGGATTATTTATTCTATCTTAAAATCGGGACGCTTTTAAACTATGCTCTATTCGTAAAATTCGGCAATGTTCACACCATTGCCCTTTTTCTATGGAAAAGATGGGAAAGAAGTATGTGGGTTGGTAATTGTTAGAATTAATGATTCGGAGGAGTAAATTATGCCTTGCAGAACTACTGATGAATTGAATGAACTGGTACAAGAAGCAAAGAAATACACTGATGGCGGAAAGGTTGCAGACTACATTCCTGCTTTGGCGAAAGCAAATCCTGAAGAGTTGTCCGTCGCTATTTTTCATGATGACGGAACTTGTGTTTCGGCCGGAGACATCCAGCAGAAGCTAACTTTGCAAAGTGTTTCAAAAGTATTGACACTTGCACTTGCCCTCATAGATTACGGGGAAGAAGCCGTTTTTGACAAAGTGGGTTATGAGCCAACTGGTGATCCCTTCAATTCAATTGTCAAGCTTGAATTCAGTCCTTCTAAACCGTTGAATCCAATGATTAACGCAGGCGCATTGGCTGTTACTCATATGATCAAGGGGAAGGATGCGGATGAACGATTTGAACGAATTCTCTCGTTCATCCAGGAACTGGCAGGTAATTCTTCCATTGGATTTTCACATGAAGTAGCTCAGTCTGAATATGAAACTTCAGATCTTAACAGGGCTTTATGCTATTTCTTGAAGCAGCATGGGGTTATTGATGAGGATGTTGAGGAATTGTTGAAGGTGTATACGAAGCAATGCGCGATTGAAATGGATTGCCTGGATCTGGCACGAATTGGCTGTGTGTTCTCAATGGATGGTTTGGAGCCTGTCACTAACCGACGATTGATTCCTGCCCATGTGGCTCGCCTATGTAAAACGTTTATGGTTACCTGTGGGATGTACAATGCGTCGGGAGAGTTTGCTGTCAGAGTCGGAATTCCTGCGAAAAGTGGTGTATCAGGAGGGATAATGGGGTCTGTTCCAAACAGATTCGGAATTGGCATTTTAGGCCCAGCCCTTGATGAGAAAGGAAACAGCATTGGTGGAATCAAGCTGCTAGAGAGCATGTCTGCAAAGTATAAGATGAGCATGTTTTAGCGAAGGTTAAATTTGTAAAAATTCAGACAAACAATACCCTCTAGTGTATTTGTTTTTCTGCTATGATAAAGGAGGTGATCCATTACAAATGAAAGGAGAAAAATATGACAGTTGAAAAAAAGGTAGTCTCAATTCAGGAGAAAATAAAAGATCTGGCTTTTGAAGAGATTGGAGATATATTCAATTTCAGCAGTGATTACTATGGTGCATATCTGCTTGGATTAATTGATGAATTTTTAGAAACAGAACAGATATCCGAAAAAATTGCTTCCGCACTGGTTCCTCACTTTATTTCTTGGGCAGTGTTTTCCCACCGTCTCAGCCATGAGAAGAAGTCTATCTTTGAGCTTTACCTGGACACGCCAAGATATAAAAGCAGAATGAAACCCAAAGTGCATACACTCATCAGTGAATGGACATATGCAGTTCCAGGAGTTTATTACATTGAGGGAATTCTTGGGGAAAGAGTACTAGTACTCAATGATATCATTCTCATGAAGGAGAGATTAGTCGGAGTATATAATGAAATATACCATCAGCCAAAGGAAAGCGATTTGCTTATAGGATATCTTCTTCCTGCAGGGGATGGCACCTATTCCCCGATCATAGACTTTTTCCACATTCCGGCTGTCCGCAAAAAACAAGCAGCCAATAGAATCATCGATTTCTATAATAAAGCTGAAACCACAGATCATGAATTCTTCGTCCGCCACTACCCAAAACTACTCTCAATTATTTCAAATGTACTTAAATAAAGAAATGATTTTAACTTTGAAGATAGATTCAAAAGACCAAAATACAAAAGTGAAGGACGTGTACATTAGTACCGTCCTTAATTTTGTTCATATGACTAGCCCCCGAACGCTTCAAGGATATCCTCAACTTCCTTCATATTGAGTAATTTTGCGGCCTCTGTTTGTTCTTTCATGGTTCTTTCCTTTATAGGTGGCTGGATGAGGTAGGTTCCATTTTCAAGCATCGCTCGAATGTCAGCAAGCTGCTGAAGGATTTCAGCAGAGCCACCACTCAATACGGGCTTGGGATTTAGGTAATGATGGAGAGCGGATAGAACAAGATGGCTCAGTGAACTGTTATCGGCATGATATTCGATTTGGTCCACTATTTTAGGTGAAATCGAGTACGACTCACCAGTCTTAACATCAATATATCGTTCAGGGACAGTTATCGCGATCTTATTTACATAATCCGTATAGGTGTTTGACATACCGATCATCCTTCAATGGAAATTAGTTCCTCGGTATTCTCATGTTGTTTCTTGAGTTGATTCATTTTGGCTAAAATCATGAGTCCGAAGACGTTCAATTTTTCCAGGTTTTCTGGGAAAGTCAGCTCAATCGGCCGCCCCTTATCAGCCCATCTTACTGCGGCTTCCTGTATTTGATTTTGGGCGAGTTTTGCTGCACCGCCAACAGCGATATAACGGGAAGCTCCTTTGATTTCACTGGAACTGCTCCTTGCGCGGTCAAAGTGCTCAAGGTACTTTATTGCCATGATCCTCAATTGAGGGATTACATACTTGCTAATATCTTTCCTGACACCAGCAAAAGGTTCGACATACCATTCTGATTGGCCGGCGAATAGCTTTTCTTCAAGTTCTGACCTTGAGTCGAAAGTGTATAATTCATTCTTACTGACTTTTTTTATAATCGTATCCAAGAACAAATTGATTCCAAAATGGTCGCCTTCAACTGAGGCTACAGGCTTACTGTTCTTGATTCCAACGAAATCTACTGAATCACCGCCCAGGTCGCCAATTATGATTCCCTTCTTAGAATCCTTCACCAGGTTATCGTCCTTAATTGTCAGTGTATCAATGTCCCGGATTAATCCTAAATAGGCACAGGCTCCTTCCGCGCCGACAATCACATCCTTGATTTCAAGCTTGACAATCAGTTCTTTCGGCTCCGGAATTCCCGGCACTTTATGGAGTGTAATGGTATGGTTACCAATCAAGCGCTGCTTGAGTATTTCTTTCCTCTCCTTATATTGCGTGGTTGGAAGAGATACAGCTAATTGGTCTATACAATAACTTAATTCGATATCATTTGGATTTATGATTGAAGCATGGTAGGCAGCCGCGGCAAATAGAAGGATATATGTGCGGTCTTCGTCAGCTTTTTGATTATTGCTTGCTGTCAGGCTGACATTTCTTTGCTTGGCAGCCGCTTTTCCAGCATAAAAAATTTCTCTTTTATTTGTAATCGCCGGGCTTTTTATCTCTACGATCAAATTCTCCTCTAGATCAATATCTTCCTCGTCATAAGGCTTTTCGTAAAACTCATCATCATACAATGCGATGGCGTTTGGCATTTGGTATTCCCTCAGCTCTCCGTGATCAGAGGCCAGAACCTTATACCAGCTGTTGCCTATGTCGACTGCGAAATAATTATAATTGTTCATTTTATCCTCCTCCTTATGAATCCTATGCAAAAGGCAAGTTCAATGGTGCAAGTACCTAGTTTTTATGTAGTAAAGAATTTAAATAATGAGGAAACATTGATTATCTGTAAAAAATCCGCATTTGTGCTGATTCATTTATCTAGTCCAAAAAATCTAGAATGAATAGGATAAATTGTACAAGAAATTTTAAAGGAGGAAAAAAAATGACTAATGATAAACATGGTAACCACAAATGTGTTAGCATAAATAAGTCTGCCTCTAAGGCTGAGTGTGCTAACGTTCAGGCGTTATCAGGCAATATTGCTGCAGGACCAGCACTTGTTAATTTGCCAGTAACTCTTACTGAAGTTCGTATTACAAGCAATCTTGATGCTAATATTCATTTCCCAGATCCGGTTTTAGAAATTAAGGATATAAAAAAGAGGGTTAAGATTGTCCAGTGCACATTGCTGCTTGGTGGGGCTGAGCTTGATGATGCGGGAAATCTAATTACTGATATTCCACTTTTCATTAAAGGATATATCCGCAAAAATATCCAATATGCAACACCTTGCCCAAAAACAAGCGGTGATTGTGTAGCATCTGATATGCGCTCACTAACTGTTGACGTTCCATTCGACTGTGTAACTACAATTGCAGCAGGAGATTTTGATAGACCACCAGTCCTTCCAGAATTTAATTCGCGCTTCGAATTCGATTTCTTTAGAGCTCAGAAATTAGGAACTGGTTTTCCTGAAAAAGACCGACTCCTGTCTAGCGACCTATCGCAATTCCACCAGGTAAGTGACCAATTCTATAATCAATTTCCTTACTGTGAGCTGATTGATAGCCGAATCGTTCAATATGATGAAGCGATTGACCGTCATCCCCTGCATCATAATGCTCCATTCGAAGAAGGAGTATTCTATAATATGGTTGAAAAGTCTTTATTGGAATTCCGGGTTAGAGTAATTCAAAACCAGCAAGTAAGGATTATCGCAGACTAATTCTAATCTGTGATCTTAAGTAAGAAAAAAGGATCAAGACGATATCAGGTATCAACTGATATCGTCTTTTTCTATGTACTTATACATATTCATTTGATGTGTTTTTGCAAGTATTATAAGAAGACTTAAACCCTTAAAAAAATTTTTTTATAATGAAATTTAACATGTACATTCCCTGAATATAAAGGGATATCATTGGGTACTTGCCCCGTATTTTGTAATTGAATACGGGCAAATGCCTAGACCCAGAAAATCAAAGTGCATAGGATAAAGCATCTTCACTCTAAGGAGTTATAAGGAGGAGCCATGTATGTTTGAATTAGATAAAAATAAAAAGCCCGATTTTGAGTGTAAGCCTTCAACAGATCATTTTGAATGCTCACCTCGGCACCACCATCCACATGTAAGCCTGGGAAAGTTGGTAACCAAAGTTCCTGTCGTTCTTGCGGAACTGACCCTGCACGTGAATCTGGATACGATGATCAACTTTCCGGAACCAGTGCTGGAAATCAAGGATATCAAAAAGAGAATAAAATTGACTCAATGCAGACTGCTTTTGCCGACAAATAAATTGTTTATCAAAGGGTTTGTAAGGAAGAATATCCAATATGCAAGTCCGAGTCAGGAAATCGAAGCTTCATCATCATCTTCAGTTGCTTCCGACTTGCATTCTTATACAGTAGATATTCCGTTCCAGGTAGTAACAGAAGTGAAGGACTTCCTTTCAAAGCCTGTGTTGCCTCAAGTAAACAACCGTAAGGAATTCGACTTTTTCGTGTCAAAACCTTTATCAACAGGATTTCCGGAGAAAGATGAATTGCTGACAAGCGACTTGAGCCAATTTCATCAGGAAAGCTCACAGCACTATAACGAGTTGCCTTTCTGTGAATTAGTATCCAGCCAAATCATTGAATGGGATGAAGCGATAGACCGACAGCCGCTTCCTACATCTTCACCGATCGATGAAGGATATTTCCAGACAATCGAAGAAAAAATGGTCATTGATTTCACTGTCCGCGTACTTCAAAATCAACAAATCCGCGTTTCATCAGCAACAAATGATCCAGATTGCTATGACGAATCAGAATAAATATTAGATAAAAGGCGGGGTATTATACTAGGCACCAATAGTATATGCCCCTTTATGTTTTTACCCCATTAAAGAAAGGAGGGTAGGGATAGGTTGCAATAAAAGCAGACCCTTCCATTGAAGATGGAAAACACAAATAGAACGTTTCATGAAATGCATCTTTTCAAGGGGAATTGGAGAAATAATTCTGTAGAGCGCAGAGTGTCTGAACGTGACCCGGAAATGGAAAAAGTTTTTGAGGAAATCGATAAAGATCTTGCCGAGAATTTCAATGAAAACAGATTGCGTCCCAAAGCAAAGAGTTCAGGCAAGCCATTGATCCTCGCGCCTCCTGTTATTAATAGTGTCGAAGAAAAGTCTTCTGCTTCAAGAAGACAATTTACAATAGATGAGGAAGAGGAAGAATCTAGTGATTCGATAGCAATTTTTAATGATGAGGAGGAACATTTAAAGGAAGAATTTCAGGGAGACTTTGATGAATCCTCTGATGAAAAAATATATGAGGAGTCCAGCAGTTTCCTTTATGAAGAGGAATCAGCCAATCAGTTGTCAGCCATAGACGAGTCAGGTGATGAACCTCATTATTATGAAAACCACGAGGAATCAGTTGATTATCAATATGAATCATCTGAATCATCCTCGGAACCTATGAAATTGGCTACGGCAGCATACAGTGGAAAAAATAATAGGACAGAAAAGACGAAGGTGAGACTTCCTTTACACCTGGCAGATGTTGACCTTGAAATAGATATCTTTGATACATTTAGCCTCTCAAGGCAGATTTCATCTGTTTCTAATGTCGAGTGCTCGCTTCAATCGATTGATGCTGAGGTATTACTCCCGTCAGCCAATTTATTCACTAGAGGAATATTTCTGATAAACATTGATTATGTAAGTGCTGACAATATAGGGACGATGCATTCACTTAAGATTCACATCCCATGGAAAAAAATTATTCCGGTAAAATGGATTCATAAGCCCGAACTATCTTCCAAAGACAGCAAGGAATATTTATTCACTTCAAATCTTGGTAGGGAAGAAGGATATACCCGTGAATATAGTGAGAGTTTAGTAGAAAAAGTGGATTTCAGTTTATCGAGTTTGCATTGTGTATGGAATGAACAATTCATCCAAAACGACAGAGTAATGATCCAGGGTACGGCAAGGATGAAAATGGAGCTATTTCAAACACAGTGCCTGGATTTACAAAAGCTGCTTTCGCTATAAAGGAAAACAGGGTGCCTCAGGTGAGACACCCTTGCTTTGGTATTAGCCTTCATGGCGTTTCATTAAGGCATCCATTCTGTGCTTCATGTTTTTTGGCTCGTGCTCCATTTTATAGTCTGATTCCCAAGAGGATGATGACGAAGATGAAGATGACTCTTCTTTATCTTTGTATCCATGGGAATGGTCTAAGTCAACCTGCTGCTTCTGAAGCAATTTGAAGAATAAACCAACCTCCATCTTTTCAGTGATGCGGCTGAATCTGCCCCAGTTGTCAAAATCCTTGTAAAGGTCAAGGTCGTTGACGAAAGAAGCAAGAAGTTTGCATTCAATTGGCTCATTATAGTATTCATACGTAAATGCTCCAGAGGTGCACTCATCAGCTCCGTGGCCTTTTTTATCAATGAATCTTCTTTCATAGACAGTGTTCTTCTGGCTTAGATGTTCGTAATCAGGATAGTTGAAGACATGGACAGCTTCACTGCAAGTAAATGGTACATCAACACTGTAGTCCTTCAGCATGCCACTGCATTGTTCTACATACTGGATATTTTTATGAACAACACCAGAAATATAGAGTTTTACCTTTTTGTAATCCATTGCAGAGCGGATCGCCTTGCATTGAGTCAGGGAAACGTTTCTGCGCATATGCTTGATTTCACGTGCTGCTGTTGGCAGCTCGATGTCAGATTCAACTTCAACTTGTAGTTCTACTTCGGCCAGAGCTACATTGATGTCGGCGACTGGGAATTTGAGTTTGTTGCCATATGGATGGAAGGAATCACTATCGCAATCTACCCGAATCGTTTTTGCTTTATCACAAGAAAGCTGTGGCGGGCAGCCATGGTACGAGTTGCAACCTGTATTTCTCTTCATTTTTTTCACTCCTTTTTTATTATAATCAAAAGCAGTAAGAAACAGATTGTTTTCGTTTCTTTCTTTTGACTTACTATTTATATATGCCAGTACAACGGCAAAGGAATAGACGAATGATAGAGGGCAATCACATATTTTTTTATTAGCAGTGAAAATGTTAAGAGAATTCGGGACAAATGTGATTAAAAGACAAATAAAGCAACCCCACTTGATGTGGGGTTGTAGATCTATATTGAAAATCCACCGTTATATCCTCGTTTTAGCGTCGAGAGCATAATATCTTCTTAGGATCCATCTTCTTCGCTTTTACAGGAGGGAAGCAAGTAATGCCGACAAAATCCTTCAAATCAACTTCAAAGCAAGCTCCAGTCCTTGTGAATCCCTCGATACCGTGATGCTTTCCTTCACATCGTTCCGGACAGAGCAGCTCAAGAATCGCGCAGCAGTCAGATCCTTTCACAAAGTCAACAACCCGGAAAAAACTAGACTTGATATCAAAAAAGCAGCCATCGATTTTTACTACACCTGTACCAACGAATGTCTCGCAGTCTCCTTTGCTGCAGCCGCATAATAATTTGAACGGTATTGTATCGTAGCTTGATTGCTTGCATTGATTAAGCAGCTCTTTGATCGACCGGTCGCAGCTTACATCACATCCGTGTTTCCTTTTATTTACCTTGTGCTGTGCTTCATTTATGTCCCTGACTTTTTTGCATATACACTTGTCGGAATGTTTTTCATCATGGTGCCCTTTTTTACAGCCACAGTCATGAAAGTCATCGTCCCAATCTTTATGCTTTTTCCAATCTTTGTGGTCATCCCAATCTTTGCGATCGTCCCAATCTTTGTGATGGTCCCGATCTTTGTGATGGTCCCGATCTTTGCGATGGTCCCGACCTTTGTGATGGTCCCGATCTTTGCGATCGTCCCAATCTTTGTGGTGGTCCCGATCCTTGTGGTCATCCCAATCTTTGTGATCGTCCCAATCCTTGTGTTTATCTCTATCCCGGTGTTTAGATTTATCCTTCTTATGAGCGTAATCATCGTCAGGGCGATGATCATCTTTGTAATAATAATTCATAAAACGCGCCTCTCCTTTCTTATAGAGTGGTGATGTATTAACAGGATATGGGGAAAAGCAGTGATTTGTATGGGGATGTGACTATACTGGCGAAATTCTTAATAAAGTTTTGGGAAAACTGATAAAGATATTTGCTATTTACAAAGTTACCATTCAATATAAATATCAGCTAAATAAATATGGAGGCCATAAATATGTTGAAAAACCAGATGGAGAAGTATATAACATCACAAAAGGATATTGTTGAATTACATACTGAAGAAAAAGAATATGCAGAACGTCAAGGACTGCTTCAAGGAGTCCAAACAAAAGAATTAGAGCCTGATGCTCGTTTTGAGGAAGCTTATATTGAAAGAGGCAACAAAGAAACTGAAGAGTTCCTTGGTGAAGAATCATCCGAGTTTCTAAATCAGCCAATTGGTTATTTTAAAAAGCAAAAAAATGAATTTATGTATTTGGAATCCAAATGGTTTGACCTGATCAATGTTGATGCCGTCAGTATAGAAAAAGATGATGTGTTCGCAACATATGATGTTATGCTGGGACTTAAACTTCAGAAGAAATATGAATCTGGCATCAAGAAATATCTGGAGGAGAACCTCCATGGTGAAGGTGCTAGGTATGATTTGATGTTCGATGCCAATGAAGGAGTATGGAGTCTGAATTTCGCATTGAATGGACTAGACGGATACAAAGAGGATTTATCAGTTGGAGAAGCTTATATTTTGATCTATGGTTTTTTGTTCAGGTTGGCTGAGTCAATTGAAAATAAGCAATAACCAAGCGCCTAATGGGCGCTTTTTTCAATACTTTAACAAGGTATCATACTACTATATTAGAATACTAAAATTTACCATATCTGTTGACATTAGCGCGAAGTGAACATAAAATTAATGTAAGTTATTAGTCAATAGTTAAAATTCAGAAAACGGGGTCAGTCATGAGTAAAATTGCGATTGGTAAAACAGCGATCCTGCTTGCATCTTTTACAGAAGAAGAAATGGCTTTTTTCCAGGATACCTTAAAAGATGTAAGCTATTGCCTTGGCAAAGTAGGATCGATGAACATGCAAAAAGTTATTTCCGCAGTGGAAACCGCTGCCAAACGCCATGGCCTCATACATCCCAATTTGTACCGTGAAACCCACGCACTATACCATGCGATCATGGAAGGGATGGAGGGTGTCACGCGTGGTCATCTGTCCATTGGCGAGATGAGCCGTACTGTCGGCCTTCGTTTTGCCGTTGTCCGTGGAACACCTTTTACCGATGAAGAAGAAGGAGAATGGATTGCTGTCGCTTTTTATGGAACGATCGGCGCTCCTGTAAAAGGGTCTGAACACGAAACGGTTGGTTTAGGAATCAATCATATATAAAGTTGCATTGCCTATAGTCCACTAGTCAGTAGGAGGCGATGATGGTTTAAGTATGCCATTGTCGCCTCCTTTTATTTTATTTAGCAATCCAGGAGGTTACGAGAATGGTTGTTTTGACAGGAGAAACGTTAACTTTGGGGCAAATCAGGCAGGTTTGCTATCTCGACGAGGTAGTCGTTATCAGTCCCGATAGTATGAAGAAGGTTGCTGAAAGCAGGGAAGCAGTTGAGAAAATCGTTGCCGAAAAGCGGACCATTTATGGCATCAATACAGGATTCGGCAAATTTAGTGATGTCATTATTAATGAACAGGATGTCAATGCCCTGCAGTTAAATCTGATCAGGTCACATGCATGCGGAGTAGGAGAACCATTTCCAGAGGTTGTTTCACGTGCGATGGTCTTACTCAGACTTAATGCGTTGATTAAAGGGTTTTCCGGAATTAGGCCGGTAATCGCTGAGAGGTTGAAAGAATTGATCAACCTGCAGATCCATCCGGTTGTGCCGCAGCAAGGTTCACTTGGCGCTTCGGGTGATTTAGCGCCACTATCGCATCTGGCACTAGTACTGTTAGGTGAGGGCAAAGTGTTTTATGAGGGAAGGGTTTGTGCAACAGAAGAGGCATATAAAAAAGAAGGTCTCGAGCCAATTGTATTACAGGCAAAAGAAGGCCTTGCCCTTATTAATGGAACCCAGGCGATGACGGCAATGGGTGTTGTCAACTGGATTGAAGCAAATGATCTCGCACATCAATCAGAATGGATTGCCGCACTTACAATGGAAGGACTTGAAGGTGTTATTGACGCATTCCATCCCGCGATTCATGAAGCGCGTGGTTACCAGCAGCAAATGGATGTAGCGGAGCGGATGAGAGATTTACTCGCCGGCAGCAACCTGACGACTCGACAGGGGGAAAAAAGGGTCCAGGACGCTTATTCATTAAGATGTATTCCTCAGGTACATGGTGCCTCGTGGCAGGCACTTGATTATGTAAAGGAAAAGCTTGAGATTGAAATGAATGCAGCAACGGATAATCCGCTTATTTTTGATGGGGGAGAGACAGTCATTTCGGGAGGTAATTTCCATGGACAGCCGATTGCGATTGCGATGGACTTTATGAAAATAGCAGTTGCTGAATTTGCCAGTATCTCGGAAAGAAGGATTGAAAGATTGGTAAATCCGCAATTAAATGACCTGCCTCCATTCTTGAGTCCGCAACCAGGGCTTCAGTCTGGTGCGATGATCATGCAATACAGTGCTGCTTCACTAGTTTCTGAAAATAAGACTCTCGCTCATCCTGCAAGCGTGGATTCCATCCCATCCTCTGCCAATCAGGAGGATCATGTGAGCATGGGAACGATCGCTGCCCGACATGCACATAGTATCATCCAAAACGTAAGACGTGTACTGGCTATTGAATGTATTTGTGCCCTTCAAGCGGTTCAATACCGTGGTGTAGAAAAAATGGCACCTAAAACAAGGAGATTCTATGAGGAAGTGAGAAAAATAGTTCCTTCCATTACTGAGGATAGAATCTTCTCCGAAGATATCGAAAGACTTGCAGACTGGCTAAAAAAAAATAAAGTGCAGTGGACAGCTATAAAAAAGCAGGAGAGTCTGGTTTAAAAACTAGGCTTTGGTAAAGCTTATTGTTGTTTTTAGACATGGAACGGAAATCAACAGCGTATTTAACAGCCGAAAAATAAAAAAATGAGGAGTGTGTAAACAATGACAATCGAAGCGAAACGAAATATTAAAGCAAAAAAGGGTCTTGAACTGGAATGTAAAGGCTGGGAGCAAGAAGCTGCATTAAGGATGCTTTATAACAATCTTGATCCAGAGGTCGCTGAAAAACCGGAGGATCTAGTTGTATACGGTGGTATTGGCAAAGCGGCGCGAAACTGGGAAGCATTCGACGCAATTGTTGATACGCTGCGCAGGCTGGAAAATGATGAAACGATGCTCGTCCAATCTGGTAAGCCTGTAGCTGTTTTCAAAACGCACAAGGCTGCACCAAGAGTTTTAATATCCAATTCCGTCTTGGTTCCTAAATGGGCGAATTGGGACCATTTTCATGAACTTGATAAAAAAGGCTTGATGATGTACGGACAAATGACTGCAGGAAGCTGGATTTATATTGGTTCACAGGGAATCCTTCAGGGGACATATGAAACATTTGCCGAGGTTGCGAGACAGCACTTTGGCGGCACCTTGAAAAATACTATTACGTTGACAGCTGGACTTGGAGGCATGGGTGGAGCGCAGCCTCTCGCAGTCACGATGAACGATGGGGTTTGTATTGCTGTTGAAGTCGATCCAGAACGGATCAAAAAGCGGATAGATACGCGATATTGCGACAGGATGACACATTCAATTGATGAAGCCATTGAGTGGGCTAAGGAAGCCAAGCATAAAGGAGAAGCCCTATCAATCGGTCTAGTCGGAAATGCAGCCGAAGTCCACCTTGAATTATTGTCCAGGAATTTTAAAGTTGATATTGTAACGGACCAGACTTCTGCACATGACCCGCTAAATGGATATATTCCGGTTGGTCTTACTTTGGAGGAAGCAGCTAAAATTCGCGTGGAAAATCCTGAAGAGTATGTAAAGCAATCATCTTTCTCAATGGCTAAGCACGTCGTATCCATGCTTGAATTCCAACGGAGAGGTGCAGTGACATTTGATTACGGTAATAACATCCGTCAGGTTGCCAAGGATCATGGGGAGGAGCATGCTTTCGATTTCCCTGGTTTTGTTCCTGCTTATATCAGGCCCCTGTTCTGTGAAGGAAAAGGACCGTTCCGCTGGGCAGCTTTATCAGGAGACCCAGCTGATATCCACCGGACAGATGAACTGATCAAGGAGCTTTTTCCGGAAAATGAAGCCCTTCAGCGCTGGATTGACATGGCCCAGGAAAAAGTGGAATTCCAGGGTCTGCCTTCACGGATTTGCTGGCTTGGCTATGGTGAGCGAGTGAAAATGGGGTTGGCAATTAATGAACTTGTGCGAAAAGGTGAATTGAAAGCGCCGATCGTAATTGGACGCGACCATTTAGATAGTGGGTCCGTTGCCTCTCCAAATCGCGAAACAGAAGCAATGAAGGACGGCAGCGACGCAGTCGGAGACTGGGCGATTCTCAATGCGCTAGTAAACGTTGCAGCCGGAGGATCCTGGATCTCTGTCCACCATGGCGGAGGAGTTGGCATGGGATATTCCCTTCACGCAGGAATGGTCGTAGTGGCGGATGGCACAGACCTTGCTGAGGAAAGACTTAGAAGAGTACTGACTACAGACCCAGGCATGGGAGTAGCCCGCCACGCAGACGCAGGCTATGATAAAGCGATTGAAACAGCGAAAGAAAAAGGCGTCGACATCCCGATGCTTCCTTAAATTGTAAAGAGGCAGTGTTTGAATTGATTGAAACCACACATTGCCCGTGGCTATTAAATGACTAATCGGTCGCAATTTTAGTATACGTTTAAGAAGCTTAATGTATATTAGCACTGTTGATTGGAGTGGAAGGTGCGAAGACGCCTCGGAACCTCGTGCGTGGACAGGGTTGAGGAAAATACAATCAATGTCCTGCGGAATGCGAAGCGCCTGGAACGGAAATCAACAGGTCAATTCGAGAAAGAAAGGGTGGAGAAGATTGACATACGATTTATTAGTACACAATATCGGCCAGCTTATTTTACCCAATAGCTCTGAAAAGCCTTTGAAGGGGCAGGAAATGAAAGAGCTGAACATAAGTGAAAACGCAGCAATAGGAATCATGGATGGGAAAATTGCCTGGCTGGGTTCAAGTGCTGAAGCCGAATCACTAAAGGCTTCCGAAAGAATTGACGCCCAGGAAAAGGTTGTTTCCCCTGGTCTTGTTGATCCGCATACTCATCTGGTTTTTGGGGGATCTCGTGAACATGAACTATCCTTGAAGCAAGCTGGAGTACCTTACTTAGAAATCCTTGCTCAGGGAGGCGGGATTTTATCGACGGTAGGATCCACTAAAAAAGCCACAGAGGGGGAATTGTTTGAAAAAGCTTCCTTCCATCTTGAAAGAATGATTTCTTACGGAGTTACGACACTGGAAGCCAAAAGTGGATATGGCCTGGATGCTGAGACAGAGCTCAAGCAGCTGAGAGTGGTTCAGAAATTAAAAGAAAAGTACCCTGTTTCTGTGGTTTCGACATTCCTGGGTGCCCACGCTGTTCCTCCCGGCTTTAAAGGGAAGGAGGATGAGTTCCTGGAAGAAATGTCCCGCCTTTTTGATGATATTAAGGAAGGCAAACTTGCCGAGTTCGTTGATATATTTTGTGAAACAGGTGTTTTTACCATCGAACAGTCAAGGATGTTTCTACAACAAGCAAAGGACAAGGGATTCGGCTTGAAAATTCATGCTGATGAAATTGATCCGCTTGGCGGAACTGAACTTGCCGTGTCGTTAGGGGCAGCAAGTGCAGACCATTTGGTTGCCGCCTCAGATGAAGGAATTAGGCAACTAAGCCAAGGGAATACAGTAGCTGTTCTGCTTCCAGGAACGACATTTTACCTGGGGAAGGACCATTATGCCCGGGCAAGAAAGATGATTGATGAAGGGGCGGCAGTCGCTTTGGCGACAGATTTCAACCCTGGAAGCTGTGTTACCGAGAACCTGCAGATGATTATGTCACTGGCAGCTTTGAAGTTGAAGATGGCTGCGGAAGAAATCTGGAATGCAGTCACGGTCAATGCTGCCCATGCAATCGGGAAAGCCTCCGAGGCAGGGACATTAGAAGAAGGGCGATCAGCCGATTTCGTCATCTGGGATGTGCCTAACTACAAATATATCCCGTACCACTTTGGTGTGAACCACGCACAAAGTGTTTACCATTCTGGTAAAAAACTTTGGGAAAGGACACCTTATGGTGAAATTCAGTTATCTTCAGCCAGGTAAGCCTGTAATTTTCAAGGACCGGTTCGTCACAAAGGTAAATGAGTGTCTGATACCTTATTCTGAAGGGGAGAAAGGGGAGATCGGCTTAATCGGTCTTCCATTCTCTAAAACATCTATTTCTTTATCACAGGCTTCAGACGCGCCGAAAACAATCAGGGCAAGCTTGAGTTCATTCTCCACTTTTTCTGGTGAAAAAGAGAAAGATTACAATGGAATTAGGATTATTGACTTTGGCGATGTGCATACCCATCCCACAGATTTGGAGGAATCCATCGAGAGACTGCATATCAGTGTTAGGGAGATGCTTGAAAAGAACGCCTGTCAAAGGTTTATCATGCTAGGCGGAGATCATGGTGTCAGCTATCCTTCCATACGCGCTTTCAAGGAACATTACGGTGAAGTAGGGGTTATCCAATGGGATGCACATCATGATGTAAGGAATCTTGATGATGGCGGACGGACAAATGGGACACCATTCCGAAGTCTAATTGAGGGTGGTCACTTAAAGGGGGAGAACCTTGTCCAAATTGGTATTCGTGATTATGCGAATGCGAAGGAATATCATGATTATACAAAAGACAAGGGAATCTATGTCTATACAATGGAAGACATAGAGAATACAGGGATACTTCATATCATTAAAAAAGAACTGGAAAGACTATCTGAAATAGTAGAAATAATATACTTATCTGTTGACATGGATGTCGTTGACCAGGCTTTCGCGCCCGGTTGCCCGGCAATTGGACCGGGTGGGATAACCAGCCGGGAATTACTTGCAAGTATTGCCGCTGCCGCTTCCCATGAAAAAGTTAAGGCGATGGATATCGTAGAAATAGATCCTTCGAAAGACTTCCGGGATATGACAAGCAGGCTGGCAGCCGCCGCTATGCTCCGTTTTATGTACAACTGACACTCATAATAAACAGCCTGCAGACCATTCTATTTGTCTGCAGGCTGATTTTTTTAAGGTAATGTTGGGCAAAATGCCTGGATTTTATAGAATATCCAGTTTGGCAACCAGAATTTAAAGGTGCGCCTGGATATTCACAGTGATATCAGTAACTGTTATCTTGACTTCAACATGCTTTGACCCTTCAATAATTGTTATTGCTTGTCACTCATTTTCTTCACTCCCTGAAAAATTATTTCGTTTTATTAAGTTGTAATTATGAAATAACTATGGACAGAAGGTTAATTTTTGAATGGATGATTATTCTTGAGCTTTTAGCAAGAATTTGCAGAAATATAATTGTCTAATTTTCGTTGCTTGAACTATTTAGCTTTTAAAGTTAGAGTTATTTTATACATATCAAAAGAAGGTGTAAGCATTTGAGCAAGAGGTATTTTACCATAGGGATGGCAGGTCATATTGACCACGGGAAAACATCGTTGACTAGGGCGTTGACGAACGTGGATACTGATCGCCTGAAAGAAGAAAAAGAACGGCAAATTTCAATTGAACTTGGCTTTGCGCCATTATATGAGGATGAAGAGCTGCAAATTTCCGTCGTGGATGTGCCTGGACATGAGCGGTTCATCCGCCAGATGATTGCCGGCGTGGCTGGAATTGACCTTGTAGTACTGGTGGTTGCTGCTGATGAAGGGGTCATGCCACAAACAAGGGAACATCTGGATATACTAGGCTTCCTCGGAATACGTTCTGGTATTATTGCAATCACAAAGATCGACAGGGTGGAAGAGGAGTTCATAGAACTTGTGAAAGACGATATTTTAAGTGAGCTTGAAGGCTCAGTCTTTGAGAATGCACCTTTTATGATGGTCGATAGTCTATCAAAAAAAGGAATCCATGAATTAAAAGAATTGATCATAGAAAAGCTGAAAGAGCAAGAAATGCGTGATGCTAAGGGGGCTTTCAGGCTGCCGATTGACCAGGTATTTACGGTTAAAGGACAAGGTACCGTAGTCAGAGGCACTGTTTATGAAGGGACAGTTGAAGAGGGCCAGCTTTTAAAAGTCTTGCCGTCCGGAGTTGAAGTGAGAGCACGTCAGCTGCAGGTGCACCATCAGCCAGCAAAGTCAGCTTACGCAGGGCAGAGAGCAGCCATCAATCTATCAGGTGTCTCAAAAGATGATCTTGAAAGAGGGGAAGTCTTAGTCTCTTCTGAACATTTTATCGTAACGAATACGATTGATGTCGCAATCAGGGTTGTTGAGGACCTTGAGCATTTGGTAAAACAAAGGACCCCAATTAAGTGCCATATCGGTACCGCCGAAGTAATGGGCCGGATTGTCTTTTTTGACCGAAATGAACTAAAAGAGGACAACGGGGAGATACTTTGTCAGCTCCGTCTTGATGAAAAAATCGTCACGAAGCGCGGGGACCGGTTCATCGTTCGCAGGCCAAGTCCGCAGGAAACGATTGGCGGCGGGTGGGTAATCGACCCTCGTGGAAATAAATATCGATTTGGCCAGCAGACAATTGAAGAGCTGGAGAAAAAGAAGGCAGGTACTCCAATTGAACGAATTAATGCCGCTTTATATGAAGCAAAGAGTTTATCTGTCGAAGAACTGATTAAGCGAACTGCTCTGGATGAAGGATCGATTTTGACCAACTTGAATGATGAACAATTCGTCCGGATTTCGAATAAGGAATATGCTCTTGTATCAGTAGTCGAAGTCATTGAAGAAGATATAAAGGACCGTCTAGATAATTACCATCTAGAAAACCCTATGCGAACTGGCATGAACAAAGCCGAACTGCTTCAATCACTGCAAAAAACATTCTCTAAAACCCTGCTTGAATTCATTATCGACAACGGCATCAACAAGGGCTTATTTTCCAGGAAAGAACAGTATATCTCCCTAGCCAGCTTTGCTCCCCATGTCCCGAAAAACTGGGTGAAGCGGACAGAGAATCTGCTTAATGAACTAAAGGAAGATGGCCTAAAAGTTGCTTATCTGAATGATTATATAAAAAATGCCGGCATCCCAGACTCCATTGCGGCTGAATTGAAACGTTTCCTTGAAGACCAGGGTGAAATCGTCCTTCTTGATGATCAATATGCCTGGTACGGCGCTCATTTTGAGGATGCGGTGGAGAGACTAAGAAAACATACAGGGGATGAGTTTGAGGTACCGCAGGCCAAGGAAGCAGTGGAGTTATCGCGGAAATACATGATTCCTTTCCTTGAGCGCCTTGATGCACTAGGATATACAAGAAGAGTTGAGAACAAGAGGGTTTGGAAGAAATAATCTAGGGATGTTTACATGGATTGTTGCAAGCTACAGGTTACTTCAAACAAAGTCTTATTTTTAGAGGAGATTACTAAATGGTTGTTTCACAACCATGCTTTTGTTCGAAGATGGGTACAGGTTTCGGACAGATTTTTTGAAGGAAACCAGCTGGATTTTGTCTGAACATGGGTATACTTTGGACAAAATTGAGAGAATTCAACGTGCTTTTGTTAGAACTTGGGTGTACTTCGGACAAAATTGAAGGAACCCAACAGAAATTTGTCCGAACACGTGTACACTTCGGACAAATTTGAAGGGTACCAACAGGAATTTGTCCGAACCATAGTATACTTCGTACAAATTTGATGATCAATCCAAACAGCAGATCCTAGAGGGCCTGCTGTTTTTCATTTATTAAGTTTACATAATAATATTATTTAACTTTCTGTGGACTTAACTTGCAACGGTGGGGGGATTAGCCATCCTTTAGTTTTATTCAGTTTCAGCATCTTTGCACCGAATTGTGCTTTAGCCATATGGAACTGACCATACATAACAGCGATATCTTCCCTGATGGCTTGTCCAATCATTGTACTGGCTGCTACCAATCCTTCTGCAACATCCTTCGAAACAGCAGCGGCAATTTCAGGGTCATTGAATCTTGCTCCCGGTGGAATATCTTCCAGGTGAGCAACCGGGCGTTCAGGAGGGGCAGGAGGGAGACCAATTCCGTTTGACTTAAGCAATTCCTCAACCTGCTTGTTTTCTTCCTGCATTGCTTCAATGGCTTCTTGCACTAGTTTTTTAAGGTCCTCATCACCAATATGATTGATAAACGTCTGGTATGCTGCAATCAGTCCGTGATTGACGGATAGATGGCTCCACGTGCCATATACCTCACCATAATGCATTGGTTCATCTTTAGGATTCCCGCTTAATATTCCCATGATCGCACTCCTTATCGTTTCTATATTCATGTTTTTTCTCCTTATGAAAGGAAGTTTGTCCATTGATTATTTTACTGAATGGAGAAAATATCATACCCTCTTCCTTGTGGGAAATAAAGGGAAAAGCGATTTATTTCAGAATTACATTCTGGTAGGTAATAAACCTACAGAGAGCCGCTTTTGAGTGATAAGAGGTAACATTATTTAGAAAAGTCTGTTTTAGATATGGTACAGTAAAAGTGAAAGGGTGATTTTTTGAACAAATCATTTTTAGCGTTTATTTTAACGATAGGCCTGTTTGTTACTGGCTGCAATAATGATCAAGTAAAGGACATCAAACTAGACCGACAGACTATTGAACAAGCATTGTTGGACAGTGGAATTGATACTGACAACATTCTCATTACTGAGGAAATAAGGGGTGAAAATGCTTTTTCTATATATGAAAAGGATGATGGATTTGGGATCATTCAGTTTGTGAATACAATAAAAGGATGGCAATACAGAGGGGCGTCAGGTTTTGAACAACTTGCATCCGGAAATCCGAAGCCTGTAACCTTTGGGGCTTCAACCTGGTTATTGGGAGAGAACTCTTCAAATGGGAAGAATACATATAACACTGTTTTCATCGGAGAAATCCATGACCCGGAAATTACAAAGATCATTTTAGAGGTCAATCATGGCAAGTACAGTGCAAAAATCTTACCCAGCCATAATAGGAAGTTATGGTACTATTTATCAGGTGCTGAAAATGCCGAAAGCCTTACAACAAAAATCTCTGGATACTCCTCTGAAGGAAAATTAAGGTATGAAAATTATCTCAACTTGCCGGAATGAGAGCTTTTTAATTCCAAGCTCTCATTCCCCAAAAAATCCTTCATAAATTTTGCTGAGATCATCCCTTAGCTTTTCAACCTGGACAAACCTGGCTTCCCTTAAATATTCTCGCCCATCTGCATAGAGAACGAGTACAGGGACGGTGAACGCCATCAGGAAACCTGCTATTTCTTCGACCTTTTCAGCATTGACCAGACCGGTTTCGATTTTAGGGAAATCTTTCATCACTTCCTCAACCTGAGGAAGCAAACCATGGCAGACACTTCAGCTGTCGGTCAATACATAAATAAAGCTTAATTCATTATCACTGATCAAGCTTTTAACTTCATCCATTGTCGTTAATTCTCTCATTAAATCTACCTCCATATCTTATTGATACCCATTTAAAAATAGATTAGCCTTATGCATAGTAATCATACTATAAAAAGGGTTATGGGTATAATAAGGAGGGGTGATAGAATGGGCAATACGTGGAATGAACGTTTTGGGTCTGAACAATATGTGTATGGTGAGGAACCAAACCTATTCATAAAGAACCAGGCGCACAGACTGGAAAAGGGTAGGAAGGTTGTATGTTTCGCGGAAGGAGAAGGCAGGAATGCTGTTTACCTTGCGAAACAAGGTCTTGATGTCACAGCTTATGACTATGCGCAGAATGGGTTGAAGAAAACTGAAGCACTATCTGAAAGCAATGGAGTGAAAATCGAAACTGAACAGAAGGATTTAATCCACGATTCAGTCCCAGATGCAGAATTCGACGCAGCAATCATGGTTTTCGGTCACTTTGCCAAGCATGATCAAAAGACTGTCTTTGATAAATTAGTACATGCTGTAAAACCAGGTGGCATTGTCATGCTTGAAGTATATTCCGAGGATCAGGTCCAATATGGGACAGG
Source organism: Mesobacillus sp. (assembly GCF_047739415.1). Taxonomy (GTDB): domain Bacteria; phylum Bacillota; class Bacilli; order Bacillales; family Cytobacillaceae; genus Mesobacillus. The sequence continues at coordinate 57,594 of NZ_JBIQOE010000043.1, forward strand.
CGGGCCAAAAACAGTAGATATGCTTTACAATCCAGCAGATCTGTTACAATGGCTGAAAGGATTTAAAGTGTTGCATTTCTTCTACGGAGAACAGGAACGAATTGAAGGTCAATTGCATACCGGGACTGGTCATGTGATCCAGGTGATTTTGGAAAAATAAAGCTTTTTATATTCAGCGACTCTTCTGAAAAGAAGGTCGCTTTTTTCTATTTTTACAAGGATTTTCCAATGTTTTGTCGAATTTAATACATAGGCAAATTGAAAGGACAAAGGCCATGAATTTTATAATTGATAGAAGCTGTTTTTATGAAGCTTTATCCGAATTAAGCAGGAGTATTTCAGCAAAAACAGAACTGCATATCATGAGCGGTATTAAAATTACAGCCCACGCAAATGGATTAACCCTTATCGTTTGTAACCACTTATTTTTCATTGAAAGAACTATCTCGATTGAGGCTGATAGGAAGTTGACTGTTTATGAAACAGGAAGTGTTGTTGTACCTGCAAAATATCTAGTGGAATTGGTGAAGAAGCTTCCAGAGAAACTTATAGTTGAGTTAACGGATCGACAAAAGCTATCAATCAGGAGTGACGAAATCTCTGTAGTGTTAAGCTGTTTTGACGTAGAGACATATCCTAAGCTTCCAGTCATTAACCTTAATAGAAGTGTCCAAATACCCGGCCGTCTTTTACATGAGATGGTGAGCCAAACGGCGTTTGCTGCCTCTTCAATTGATACACGCCCCGTGCTGACCGGATTGCTGGTCACATTTCAGGATGCAAAAATCAAATGTGCAGCAACTAATTCCCACAGACTGGCTCTGATAGAGAGCGAAATAGAAACTGACATTGAAGGCTCCTATATTATGCCGCTAGCATCAGTAAAAGAATTCATGAGATTGTTCAAGGAATCAACAGCTATGATTGCTGTTTACGTAAGTGAGAACTATTTTGTCTTCAAAGTTCAAAATCTCGCAATGTACTCAAGACTAATTGAAGGGAACTATCCTGACCTTGATAGTCTCATTCCAGCACATCCCAAGACAATGATTACGGTCCAGACCTCCAAACTATTAAAGGGAATCGACCGGGCAAGTTTATTTAACCGGGAATCCAGAAACAACAACGTTAAATTGGAATTGATGCATGGAAGCTCCCTTAAGATCTCTTCATATTCCCCGGAACTAGGCAATATTGAAGAAATACAGCAAGTCATTGAACTTCATGGTGAAAAGCAAATATCCCTATCGTTGAACAGCACCTTTTTAATTGAAGCGCTAAGAGCTTTTACCGAAGAAGAGGCTGTATTGAACTTCTTTGGACCGATGAGGCCGATACTGATCAAGCCAAACAGCAACAAACGCCATATTCACCTTATTTCACCAGTGAGAGGCTAAACGAGAGAGTTCTAAGAGGAGGGGTTTTATGAAAGAAACAATTCATAGTTACGAGGATTTATTAAGAATGCTAGATAATCTTCTTAAAGAAGAAAATAAATTCAATTGGGATAATTTTTACTCGGATCGCGAAAGAAAAATTCCTTTTTTTGAAAATCATCCCGATGAGAACTTAGTGGAATATCTTGAAACGAAGAGATTTAAGTCGGGAAAAGCGTTGGAATTAGGATGTGGACCCGGAAGGAATGCAATTTTTTTGTCCAGGAATGGCTTTCTTGTTGATGCAGTAGACCAATCTAAAGAAGGACTGGATTGGGCTGAGGAAAGGGCAAAAGAACAAGGGGTCCATGTGAATTTTATTCAAAGCAATATTTTTGATTTGGAAATTGAAGAAGGTACATACGATCTGGTCTATGATTCTGGCTGCTTTCACCACATCCCGCCACACAGGAGAATGAGTTATATTGATTTGGTAAAAAGAGCATTAAAGCCTGGTGGTGCCTTTGCACTAACCTGTTTTGTCGAGGGAGGAGAGCTGGGTGGAGTCGGCATTACCGATTGGGAAGTCTATAGAGGTAGAAGCATGAGAGGCGGTTTAGGTTTTACGGATGAAAAACTTAAGGGGATTTTTAACGACTTTAAAACAATCGAAATCCGGAAAATGAGGGACATGGGCCCTGAATCCTTACAATTTGGAACCTCTGCACTATTAGCTGCATTATTCAAAAAATAAAAAATGGAGTGAATGAGTTGGGATATATCAGAGAGTTAAGGGAATTAGTAGGCCACAGGCCGCTTATTTTGCCAGGAGCTGTTGTGCTGGTTTTTGACAATAAGGGTCAATTACTTCTCCAGCATAGAAGTGACGGTGGCTGGGGGCTTCCAGGAGGATTGATGGAACTAGGAGAGAGCCTCGAAGAAACTGCAAGAAGGGAAGTAAAAGAAGAAACGGGACTCGATATTGGAGAACTGAACCTTGAGGGCGTATTTTCCGGTGCGGAATATTATTTAAAAGTAGCCAATGGCGACGAACTCTACTCTGTGACTACAGTCTATTCGACACAAGATTATGTAGGTGAACTAGAATTAGATGAGCATGAGTCGATCGATTTGCAATTTTTCAGTTTGGATCGATTGCCTGAAGACTTGCAAAAAAGTTATCTGGATTATATCAAACATTATATTCAACAAAATGCATAGACTAGTGAATAAGTTTGCATAGTCCCGAATTGAAGAAAGGCAATTGAAAGAGGTGTTTACATGATCACTGAACAAAAATGGGAAGATTTTTATTGTGATGAGGTATTATCAGGTAAAACCGTGGTAGAAAAGGTGTATGAAACGGAGCATACCCTCGCGTTTTATCACACTCGGCCATATTATGAGGTACATATTATAATCATTCCCAAAAAACACATTTTATCCTTTTTAACAGTATCCAATGAGGAAACGGAGATTATGAGTGATGTTCTTAAGCTAGTGAAGCAGGTTGCCTCTATGCTTGAAAGGGATTATGGAGCCTGCACGATTTCTACTAACATCGGAAACTACCAGAGCAATAAGCATATGCACTGGCATGTCCATTACGGAGCGAGGGTACGTGACGAACAAGGACGGTTGCTTCATGATCACCAGGCAAAATAATGGCTTTGAATTAATAGAATTCATCGAAATGGATGAAATGAAATTGAACAAGTATCAACCGCTGGCAGGCTCTTATGCGATAATCGAGAAAAATGGCGGTTATCTCCTTGGATTCAATAGCTTGAGGCAACAATGGGAAGTACCGGCTGGCAAGAGGGAGAAAGGTGAAACACCTTTGGAGTGCGCTCAAAGAGAACTGCGTGAAGAAACTGGACAGTTTGTTGAAGATCTTGAATTTATTGGACTGGCAAAGGTTAGGAATCTCCAAAATGAAACTGAAAAGTTTAATCCCATTTATTACTCGACAGTTCATTCTTTATGCCCTTTCCTACAAAATGAAGAAACGACTGAAATAAGACTTTGGGATTTCAAAGATACTATACACATCGACCAGGTGGATTTGGCAATATTAGACACTGTTAGTCTATTAAAGTTGAGGGATAAAAAGTGAAAAATAAATTTAACTTTCGTCAGGCACTATTCACAGGTTTTTTTGTCGCTACAATCATGACGTTCGCTCGAAATATGTTCGATTGGGAAAATGGGATCTACTTAGGTGTTTTTGCTTTTATTGTTACTTTAGCAGTATCCTTTATCGCACAGAAAGTGATTAAAGATTAATTTAAAAAGGACTTATGCCTAAGTCCTTTTTTGTTCTAACATAAAAACGGGGAGCGACCTCGTTCCAGCTCTTTTTATTAATCAATAACGTGTCATTGTTCAAACTTTCTACCTCCAAAAATTGATAGGATATATTTCTCTATCAACAATAATTATCTATTAAAAATGTTTAGTGTTGGATTATTTAAGGTGTAAAAAATCTCTGGTAAGCTATATAGATGAATTAAATCGATGGTATTTAGATGAAGGGGTAGAAGATGTTATGCTAGCTGCAGGAATTCATGGATTCATCCTCGCTTTCGGACTGATTCTTCCTTTAGGAGTCCAAAACGTATTTGTCTTCAACCAGGGATCGATACACAAAAAATATAGAAGAGTATTGCCTGTTATCCTGACAGCTTCGATAAGTGATACACTCTTGATCACTTTAGCTGTTCTGGGTATATCGGTTATCGTTCTGCAAATTGCCTGGCTAAATATACTGCTATTATCAGCCGGGATACTATTTTTAATTTACATGGGTTATTTAACCTGGAAAAGTACGCCCTCTGATATAGCTGCTCAACAGGAAGCTTTCCCCCCGAGAAGACAAATAACCTTCGCAGCCTCGGTTTCCCTGCTTAACCCCCATGCCATCATGGATACAATCGGAGTGATAGGAACGAGTTCACTTACCTATTCGGGACCTGCGAAAATCACTTTTGCGCTGGCCTGTATTTTAACCTCGTGGATCTGGTTTTTCGGTCTTGCCTTCGTTGGCCATCAGATTGGGAGGTTAGAGAAAACAAATGGTATTCTCGGCATCATAAATAGAATTTCCGCTATGATCATGTGGGGTACAGCCATCTATTTGATATTGAATTTTAAGTAGAAGAGGTGAATGATTTGAGGTTTGCAGTCATTACTGATATACATGGCAATCGCCCTGCGTTATCCGCTGTTCTTAATGAAATTGACTGCACAAAGGGGATTGAACATATTTATTGCCTTGGTGATATGATTGGTATTGGACCGGACACAAATGAAGTGCTCGATATTCTTTTTTCTAATAAAAGGATTTCTATGATTACTGGTAATCATGATGAAGCAGTATTAGCTTTGCTAAAGGGTGAAAAGTATCCTGAAAGCCATTTGAGGGCAAAAAAACACCATCAATGGGTGGCAGATAGAATGAATCCTTCTTATATACCGTTATTACAAAAACTTCCGCGTGAAATAAAGATCACAAATGAAGGTCATCGAATTTTGTTTAATCATTATAATCTGGATCATAACGGACATATTAGTCAGGACCCATTCAGTTCCATCGTTGAACCAACTCTTCAAAACATCGAAAAGCTTTATAGTCATAGAGAATTCGATTTAATATGCTTCGGCCATCATCATCCAATCCATTATTTTGAAGGTATGCGCTCTGTATACCTTAACCCAGGTTCGCTCGGCTGCAGCAAGGAAGCTTTAGCTCCATTTAGCATCGTTGAAGTTACTGATAAGGGGATAAAGGTAGATTTGAAAAAAGCAAGATATGAAAAAACTGAATTTCTGTTATCGTATGAGCTGCTGCAGATTCCTGATAGAGAATTTCTTTTGAAAGTATTTCATTCAGTACATTCACATTAAAAAAATAGAGTTCTTCATATTGGAAATGAAGGACTCCATTTTGACCTACCGTCTTCTGCGGCGGCTTTTAAGGTATTCTACAGATGCCTCAAGTTTTTCAAGACGCTGACTTTTCTCTGCTAACTGAGTCTTGGTTTGATTCAATGCCACTTTTACTTCGCTCAATTCAGCTGAAAGCTGTTCGACCTTTTGTTTTAAGCTAGTAGTGTCAGAATCTTGTTCTTTAATATCTGACGGATTTAAAGTCTTTGAAATTAAAGATAAAGTAGTTGGATTTATAAAGCTTTGTACAGTAGTAACCAGGGAGTTAAGTGAATCTGCACTCGATTGATTATTCTCAGCTGCTTTAAAACTATCTGCTACTTTTCCCTCGTCCTTTTTTTTTGATGAATTCTTAAGAATCACCTCTGTAAAATTAAGTATTTCATCTAATGAAGGATCTTTTTTTAAACGGTCAATATGCGGTTTTATATCATTCTCATTCATAAAATACACCCTTTCTATCTAAAATTAAGATCTCCCCGGCTAATACCGGTATAGCCAGGGAGACTGTAAGGAACTTCAGGTCTCAAATCTTTCGAAGAGATTAAGCAGCACCATTATCTACAGCAATTACTTCACCGATGCAAGTGTAAAGAACATCAGCCAAAGCATCCTGACCCAATAAAATCGCAACGACCAAAGCAAGTGCCAACAAAAGAACAACAATCGCAGTGATTAACATCTCTCCACCTCCTCCCATTTAGAAGATAGGTAAGATCCGAACCTTACAACAACATCATATGTAAAAATATCGGACGAGCATCAGCTTGTATCATAGAATAATAAAGTCGGGCTGCCCTTTTTTAAAAAATAGGATATTATTTGAAAAATTGCACAGTTTCTTATATGTTAGAATTAGAAATCCAAGGAGGGGTCGTATAATTGTCCGAACCAATCGCGCTAACGAAGATAACGGTGATCCAGAAAGATACTCCAAATAAAATCAGAGAAGCTTATATTGACGGTTTTAATGAGCCTTTGCTGTTTGGCGTCCATGGTGGAGTAAAGGAGTTCTATGGAGTAAATCCGGAGGTAGAATATCCGTCAACGCTTGACCATATTGTTTCTGCAGCAGGCGGCTGACTGGTAGGAACCCTATCTGGCGCGCTGGAGGCGCGTAAAATACCAACTTCACCTGATAAAGTCATGGCTAAAGTCCAAGGAACAATTGAAGCACCGGAAGGAGTACTTAAAATCACGAAAATCAGCTGTCACTATGAATTGAAGGTCCCTGAAGGAAAAAGTGAAGCTGCCGAAAGAGCAATGACTGTTTTTGAACGAGGATGCCCGGTTGCACAAACATTAAAAGGCTGTATCCAGTTCACACATACTTGGCAAATCGAAGAGTACTAATAAAGCGAGTCCTTATCGGAATAAGATGAGGGCTCATTTTTAATTTATAATGGATAAATAAGGAGCGAAAATGTGTCACACTTTTCATTCTGTTTCGACTTATCGTATAGATAGCGGAAATGAGGTGGGGGAAATAAACGACAACCCAAAAGAAAAACAAGTAATGGAATGGTATGAAATGTACTATAAAGATATTTATCGATTTATCTTTTACATGATCGGAGACAGGCAATGCTGCGAGGACTTTGTACATGACACGTTCCTGCGTGCTTATACCTCCTTTGAAAAATTTGAAAATAGAACAAACGTGAAGACCTGGCTTTTTAGCATTGCCAAGCATCTCGTAATAGATGAAATACGGAAGAGAAAAAGAAGGAAGTTTTTATCATTATTTCCTAATAATCTAGACATCCCCTCATCTCTTAACATCGAACAGTATATTGAACACCGCGATACTATAGAGAGAACACTGGCAGCAATTCAGAAACTTAAACCTGACTACCGGCTTGTGATTACTCTGAAAAAGATTGAAGAGTGTTCTACAAAGGAGATTGCAGAAATCCTGGGCTGGTCGGAATCAAAAGTCAGAAAGACTTTATCTAGAGGATTAGCTGCATTAAAGAAAATGGATGTTGTGGAAGGGGGAGGATATTTTGAAAAATCACTCTGATGGAAATTGGGATCTACTAAGGTCAGTTACACCAGGAGAAGATGAGAGAAATAGAATGAGAAATAAAATCAGGAAATCGATTCGTACCCAAACTGGGCAAAAAGAAAAATACGGAATATTCGAGCTGAAAAATGTTGTATTGACAGCACTATTTGTTATCATTTCCGCTGGTCTGCTAATCCAGTTACAACAGCATTATCAATCCGCCGATGAACAAGGTCAATCCCAGGCTGTGCAAGATTTCACCCTCAATTGGGATTTAGAAAGAATATATAGCAAAAAAAATGAGGAGGGTTACGCTTTTTTTGATGAAAGCAACCGAAAGCAAGTTGGAATAGCTGAGTTCGTAACTGAAGGAGAAAGGGAGAAAATTATCAGTTCCAGGGCCATGAATATGGCAAAAGAAATGGTGAACTTCCCCTATCCAACCTCATTGTATATCGAACACGTCAAAATGATGGATGTGAGCCTCCGCTACCATTTCTTCGTCGAAGCCGGAAAAGAAATCATGCATATCAGCTTTGATTACCCAATGCTTGAATATGCTGAAATATTCCAGGTGATTTCATCTTTAGATTTCAACGACCCTCCGCCATATCGTCATGAAGAGCAGCTTTATGTTACACATGGCTACGGAAATCTTCCTTATCCAGTTGGCATAAGCCCAATTAAGCTTATGGGTGATACAGAAAAATATGTTTGGGATCAAGGAGTACCTCAACGCGTTAAAGATTATATCGAAAATATCAAATCAACAGGTTTATGGAAGCTAATTAAGGATGGGGGTTCATCCTATACATTTGAATCCACCGACGGTTCAGAAATTGTCATAATTTCAGTAAACGGAAAAGAAATCTCCTACGAATATTCTTACCCAAACAGGGAGGAGTAAAGAGATTTTTGAAGCGTATAAAGGATTTCCGAGTAAATGGACGAATTCTTATATATATCTTTTATAAAGGGGAATCCATGAGATTGATTTAGTGCGTGTGAAACAAGATGAGGAACAAATTCTTCAAAATTTAGTTCAGTTTTATATTTACGAATTTACTGTCTTTCAGGATATCAAGCTTGAAGTGAATGGCAGCTTTGCTCCATTTGATTTAAAACCATATTGGGCTGAAGCAGATTTACATGCTTTTTTTATCATGTATGATGGGGAGCTAGCGGGTTTTGCAATGGTCGAAAGTGGAGACCCCAATGTCATTCTTGAGTTTTTTATCATGAGGAAATTTTACCGGAGAGGAATCGGCAAAATTGCAGCCATTAAGCTGTTTGATCAATTCCCTGGAAAATGGAGTATCACCCAGGTTGAGAAAAATGAGCCGGCCAGGAATTTTTGGCGCAAAGTGATTGGCGATTACACCGGCGGCAACTATATTGAAAAGTACGATGAATACAAGCGTTCGATTCAAGAATTTGATTCGCTATTAATCGTGAAAAATTGATTGCAAAAAGTCTTATGGATTGTTTATAATGGTAAAAATATCAAATCGATGAAAAAGAGAGTAGTTATTCTATATTTGCTAAAGCGAGCCAGGGACGGTGGAAGCCTGGTGCATAAGAATAATGAAGCGCACTTTTGAGATGCCTGCCTGAATGGAGTAGGGCTGGCCGGGGTTTTCCCGTTATCAATGTAAGAAGGTTCCGAACTTCGGAACAATTGGAGTGGTACCGCGGGATAAACTCTCGTCTCTTATATAGAGGCGGGAGTTTTTTGTGTTTATAAAGGGGGGTTAATAATGAAATATGTAAAACTTTATTCCGAATTGCTTGCCGCTGAAATGGAGGGCGTTTTTTCTTCTTATGAAATAGAGCGGTTAATAGAGAAACCGAAATTTTTGCACCAGGGAGACTTAGCATTTCCGTGCTTCCAACTGGCAAAAACGATGAGAAAGCCACCATCTGAAATTGCCATAGGTCTATGTTCACGATTGCAAAGCCGGGTCGATGGATTATTCGATCGTTTTGAATCGGTTGGCGGCTATATAAATGCGTTTTTAAATAAGGCAAAAGTCGCCAAAGAACTTTTAAATGAAATACGGCAAAAAAAGAATCATTTTGGTGATCTTCACCTTGGTGAAAGTCAGACTGTAACAATTGATCTTTCCTCGCCCAATATCGCTAAACCATTTTCCATGGGGCATCTGCGGTCAACCGTTATAGGGAATTCACTTTCGCTTATTTATGAAAAATGTGGATACAAGACGGTGAAAATCAACCACTTAGGAGACTGGGGAACTCAATTTGGCAAACTCATCACGGCATATAAGCTTTGGGGCACAGAGGAAAAAGTGAGAGAGAATCCAATACAGGAGCTGCTTGCACTTTATGTGAAATTTCATGAGGCTGCAGAAAGCCAACCGCAGCTGGAACAGGATGGCCGCGACTGGTTCAGACGTCTGGAAAACGGGGATGTTGAAGCACTCAAGCTTTGGAAGTGGTTTAAGGATGAATCATTGAAGGAGTTTAAGAAAATATATGATCTCATGGGGATCGAGTTTGATTCATATGCTGGAGAAGCTTTTTATAATGATAAAATGGAACCAATCATAGAAATGTTAAGGGAGAAGGGACTGCTTGAAGAATCCGATGGCGCACAAGTTGTCAATTTAGATGACCTTGAACTTCCTCCATGTCTTATAAAAAAATCGGATGGCGCCACTTTGTACGCTACTCGGGATTTAGCTGCCGCCAAGTACAGATTCGAAGAATATTCTTTTGTGAAATCATTATATGTTGTTGGCAATGAGCAGAGCCTTCATTTTAAACAGTTAAAAGCTGTGCTTGATAAAATGGACTTTGCATGGGCAGCCGGTATTACTCATGTTCCTTTTGGAATGATGTTAAAGGACGGCAAAAAAATGTCTACGCGTAAGGGTAAGGTGGTTTTGCTTGAAGATGTTCTCAAAGATTCAATACTATTGGCTGAAAAGAATATAAAAGAAAAAAATTCTTCATTGACCAATAAAACAGATATTGCAGAAATGGTTGGGACTGGTGCAATCATTTTTCATGATCTAAAGAATTTCCGTATGAACGATATTGAGTTTTCACTGGAAGAGATGTTAAAGGTGGAAGGAGAAACAGGACCATATGTTCAGTATACATATGCCCGGGCACAATCATTGTTGAGAAAGGGGGTATTTGTAGAACCTAATGGGAACGACAATCTTGCTGCTGTAACAGAATGGCCAGTGATAACCGAGCTTCAAGCATTTCCGGATACAATCAAGAGAGCGATCGAGAGAAATGATCCATCCTTGATAGCTAAATATGTCCTTACACTTTCCCAGGCCTTTAATAAATATTACGGAGAAGTCAGGATTCTTGGAGATGATTCAGAAAAGGCTTCACGAATCCTAATGGTACATGCCGTTAGTATAGTCCTTGAAGAAGGACTGAGAATGCTTGGGATTAAAGCTCCGAAGGAAATGTAAATAAAGAGTCCCTGGTTGATAAAGGGACTCCAATGGGTTCAATTGTGTTCTATATAATTAGCGAAAATTTCACCAGAGGTGTCGCTTAACTTCAGTTCTACATCTGTCTCGTCAAAAAACCATGTATCGTTTGCTTCGACAAAAAAGGTAATTCCATCAATCTCTTGCTGTTCAGCGGCAATGGCAGGTGCTTCAAGGGAAAATGCCAAGCTATAGCCTTTGTTCTTGTCGCCAAACCCCGCATATTGAGGGTAAAGACGGATGTGAAACGGTTTTGGTGAATCAAATTCCTGTTCAAACCATTTGAATGCGTTTTGATCAATCTTGATTGTCATTTTTGCACCATCCTTTCGTTAGTTTTATTGTAAAACCTGAATGGAGCTGGTTGCCGTGCTTTATGTCACAGTTTTTACGTTGTCATGAAAGTGTCAAAAAATAAGAAAAGCGCAAAGGCCTTGGTCAGCCCCAAAAATCGCTGGAGGGCCGACCAGTGAAGCCGCTCTTTGACTTCATTGGGCGGACCGAAGCGACCTCGAGCTTCTCAAAGCTAACGCATATCGCAAGATACTCGAGGAAGCACTCTCCTGGATGAAAACTGGCTAGGCGCTGGAGCTAGACACTAATCTTAGTGCAGAAAGATTTCTTATAAAAATAAAAAACAGCTCCCAATCAGGAGCTGAAGATTTTTACACACTTGATTCTTTTTTACGCATTGCTTCTGGGATATAGATACAAAATGGCTCGCTTTCCATGTAGTCACCGGTCACTGCGTAGGTTCTGGAACGTGAACCACCGCAGACAAAGCGAAATTCACATAAACCGCACTTGCCCTTATATTTGTCAGGAGTTCGCAAGTCTTTAAAAATTGGAGAGTTTCGATATATTTCAGCCAATGGCTTTTCTCGGACATTACCACCAATGAGAGGCAGCAGTCCGGAAGGCATGACATCACCGGTATGGGAAATAAACAAAAATCCGTTTCCGTCATTTACCCCTTTAGGAGCTCGCTTCAAGCCATCGATTACAGAGGCCATATCTTTTGTTAAGGTGTCTTCATAACGGATTCCCTCTGCTTTATTTACTCTGTGTTCTCGTGCTTTTTGTTGAAAAACTACACGTCTGTAATGTTGAGCTGCAGTGGTTTTAATATCGTATGGAGCAGTTTTGCTTACCTCATAAAGCCACCTGAATACCTTTTCGTGTTCAGCAGGAGTAAGGCAGGCATCCAGCTGCCCCCGGCCTGTAGGCACAAGCAAGAAGATGTACCACATCACTACCTTGAGTTCTTTCATCAATTCCGCCATCTGTTCTAGATATTCATAATTATAGCGGGAAATAACAGTATTAAGCTGCAAAGGCATGTTTAATTCGTTCAGGTATTTCACTTTTTCAATTGTCAGGTCAAATGATCCAGGGGTGCCGCGAAAATGGTCGTGTATTTCTGGAGTAGGACCATCAAGGCTGAAAGCCCATCTTGAAAGTCCGACTTCCTTAGCTTTTTGCATTTTTTCTTTCGTCACATTATCTGTGGCGCTAGGTGTCATTGAAACGCGCATCCCTTTTTTAATTGCATACTCCGCAAGTTCAAAGAGATCTTCTCGCATCATACAGTCCCCGCCAGTAAATACAAGCATTGGATTCCCCATGTCGTAAATCTGGTCGATCAGATTTTTGCCTTCTTCTGGTGTCAATTCCATTGGGTCAGCCTTATTCTGAGCATCTGCTCTGCAATGCAAACATTTAAGCTGGCAAGCCCTCGTAACTTCCCAGATAACGATATATGGATTTTCATTAAAGTCAATTCCAGCAGGATGTCCGAACGCTGATTGAGTATGTCCAAATCCATGCATTTTCATCACCAACTTTTTTATCATTTTATTTACTCATTATAAAATAAGAGATTGTAAACGCATGTAATGAATGTTACATAATATCGAAAAAGGATTAAGAGGAAAAACAATACCTTCAGGATTACTCTGTTTCATAAAATTAACTGAAAAATTTGAAACTTATTCACTGACCATTCCGTCTATTTAATGGGAGCAATTTGGTGTTCTGGAAATGGGGGATATCGGTGAAGAAGTCTGTTCTGTGGGTAACCATGTCTTTATTGATTTTATTCTGCATAATAAGTTGGAGTACTTATAGCCGTTATAAGCCCACCCCTCCGGATTTAGAAGTGGTTGTAGCCAAACATGCTGTGGAGGTTAAGCCTGCAACTTATTCGTTGAGGAAATGGGGAAGGACAGCATCGGCAGATACTAATGCCGAACCTGCTGTACTTGTAAAAGACTCTCATCCAATTATTGTTGAGACAGACGACAAGATCAGGCTATTATTCGAACAATCACCTGATTCTGTAAAATGCTATTTATGGGAAATGGATACAGGAAAGCTCGCATATAAAGGACTTAAAGGGTACCCGTTGAACCTTGAGGAGTCGAATATTGCTACTGGGGACTATGCTATGGAGATTCGTGCTAAATGGGGAAATGGCTACGTTTTATATAACACAAGAATTATGGTACATGATGATACCGAATAATCTGCCATTGGTTTGCCGAAAAGCATGCTAATGGCTTTTTCCGTTTTGGAGCTATTTATTTAAGCTGGCATATTTCTTTGCGCTCTTGCCATACTAAAACAGTACCAATTCTCTGAGAAAGAAGGGACCATAATGACTGTAGGAGCTCAAGTAAAACAAACAATCGCTGGTCTAAAGAGTGCTCAAGCAAGTTTGGAGACTTTTGCACTTGGAACAGATAATCAGCAAGCTAAACAACTATATCAGACAGCTGCTCAACAAACTCAAGCAGTTATAGATAGCATTCAACCACGTATGCAGGAAATTGAACAAGAAGAACCACAGTACAAACAGTAAAAAGTCAGGGAGGGCAGGGGGAACCCGCCCTTTTCTTATATATAGGAGTGAAAAAATTGACAATTGCATCAGATGTTAACCAGGTCCTTTCAACGATAAAAGGGATTGAAGCGCAGTTATCTTCTATGGCCCTGAATACTAATAATCCAGAAGCAAGCAAAATCTTTCACGAAACGATGCTGGTCATTGGTGAAATAAAAACGGACCTGCAAAATAGGAAAACTCAGCTTGAACTAGCAGAGCCGCAATATAAAAGCTAGAGGTGAGAAAATGAATGAATGGACGCACATAATCGTTTCGTCTGTCTTGTTTGTAGTGACATTGTTTGCGATTACGAAAATTGGCGGGAAGAAGCAACTGTCGGAGCTATCATTTTTTGAATATGTTTCGGGTATTACCATAGGAAGTATCGCCGGTGAAGTCATAATGGGTCTCGATGGAAATTTATTTCATGGAGTATTGGCAATAGTCATTTTTGGAACCATAACATATTTGCATGACCTCATTGGAATCAAAAGCAAGAAGTTCAGAGATTTTTTTGAAGGAAAGGCAACAGTAATTATTAAAGATGGAAAAGTGATGGAAGAAAATTTAAAGAAGGAAAAATATACAATCGATGAATTGAATTCTTTACTAAGACAGAAAAATGTTTTTAAAACTGCAGATGTTGAGTTTGCTGTTCTGGAACCAAAAGGTGATTTAAGTGTATTGCTAAAAAAAGAAGTGCTTCCTCTAACTGCAAAGGACTTGAATTTGCCCGTAGCTCCTGAAAAAGAAAGCTATACTGTTATAATGGATGGAAATGTATTGAATGACCAACTAGCATCGGCATGTAAAACTAAAGGGTGGCTGGACATTGAGCTGGCTAATCTTGGAGTAACACTTGACAATGTTTTTTTAGGCCAAGTTGATTCTTATGGGAAGTTATTCATTGATACGTACGATGACCAACTGCAGGTTCCAGCACCTCAACCGAGAAAACTATTGCTGGCCATGCTTAATAAATGCCAGGCAGATCTTGAATTGTTCGCTCTCGCAACTGAGTCTTCGAGTACCAAGGAAATGTATAATAAAAATGCAAGAAAGTTGCAAGAAGCCATCCAAAAAGTTAAGCCTTTTTTGAAAGAGTAAGCAGCGGTTTATGTTATCTTTTTCCGGAATATCGATTAGCAGAAATCAAATACTAATTGATGGAGGGGATTTTCAAAACTCCTCTAATTTTAAAAGGGGTGCTGCCGGATGAATAGATCTGCATGGATTTCTACGCTGATGAGATCGAATATACCTCAAAATATGATGAAGATGTTCGGATACAGACGTAAGAGAAATCGCTCCATGACGTATTCGATTATGGGCGTTGTAGCTAGTGCTGCAGCTGCGTTTATTCTTCGAAATCGAATGGGAGCTGGAATGAGGCAGCGTTTCCAAAATTCCAATGCTGGAACAGCTTTTAATAAGCCAGTGGCTGCAGGAATTACAGAGTTTGCAAAAGAAATCACATCTGGTTTAAATACGAATAAGACAAGTCCATCTACTGGATTCCATTCGACAACCTCGACAAACCCGGAAAGCAGTCAGATGATTAATCAAATTGCATCAGCCGCAAAAGAAACAGGAAACAGCCAACAGGTCGATCACTTGGCTAATCAATTGATTAAGCGTAACCTTTAATAACATGCAAGAAACAAAAATCCCGCTGTTGCAGCGGGATTTTTTGATTTGCTTAAAAATATTATTAACCTCATATAAACTGAAAAAATCATTGTTTGTTCAATTAATTAGTTCCTTTTTCCCTTGTTAGCAAAAAAAGATGGGTAAACTGGCATACCTTGTAAAAATTACAACAAGATTAAGCTTATATTTCAGTAATGTAACAAAATATAATCATAAAAGGAAAAAAGAGCCTATAATCCCTGTAAATAAGGGTTTTAGAGAGCAACTGGTATGTAAACGGTATTTTTACCAGAGGAAAACAATTCCTCACAAACCAATATTTATAGATTCAAAACTAGTTTGGGAAACTCTACTATTAAGCTGTAATCGAAATCAAAGGAGTTGCTCTAACATGAAAAAACAGCTTTTGACGGTGGCTGCAACAGCCGGGATTTTATTTACTTCATTCAATGGATCTGCAAGTGCTCATGATAAATTATACACAGTTCAATCCGGAGATTCTTTATGGAAACTTTCAAATATATATAATGTTGCTATAAATGATATTCAAAAGTGGAATAATCTATCAAGCTCAACCATCTATGTAAATCAAAAACTATCAGTTTTAGCGCCGCACAGTCATTCAACTGATGCTAGTAGTGCCGTAAGTACATCTGGTTCTACTTATGTTGTGAAGTCAGGCGATACTTTATGGGGAATTTCAAAGTCATATGGGATGTCCATTAGTGGACTTAAATCATTGAACGGACTTAAATCAGATTTGATCTATCCTGGACAAAGATTAAAAGTATCTGGGACTACTGCTACAGCTGCAACAACAGCACCAGCCAGCTCAGCCAGCACATACACAGTCCGTAGCGGTGACAATTTGTCAACGATTGCTGCTCGCCATAATTTATCGCTATCACAATTGATGTCTATCAATAATCTAAAATCTGATCTTATATTCCCTGGTCAGGTATTGAAGCTATCAGGTTCAGCTTCAACAACAGTTGCTACTAATGTATCATCAGCAAGTACTCCTGTTATGGCAACGTATGGTTCTACCTCTAAGGTAAACTCATTAATTGCTGAATCAAAAAAGTATATAGGTGTACCTTATGTATGGGCAGGGAGCACGCCGGCAGGGTTTGATTGCTCAGGCTATTTAAATTACGTATATAATAATGTTGGAGTATCCATCCCAAGAACAGTAGAAACTATTTGGAATTCTACAAAAGCTGTTTCATCACCACGTGTAGGGGACCTAGTGTTCTTTGAGACATATAAGCCGGGTCCATCCCATGCAGGCATTTATCTAGGCGATGGTAAGTTTATTCATTCCGGTTCTTCAAGAGGAGTAGAAATCAGTGACATGAATAACTCCTATTGGAAGCCACGTTACCTAGGAGCAAAAACCACATTTTAGTCTGATTTTTAAACCTTTACCCAGCTACTTGAGTTTTAAAACCTCCTAACAGGAGGTTTTTTATTTTTTTTATTTAACCGTATTTAACCGGCATAACATATACAAAGCACAGCTTTTAATTTGTAAACCACTTTATATATAGCGTATAATCCAATTAAAATCTTATTTGCTAACGTGCAAGTGTTTGGATGCAGACCATCTTGGATTAAAATTATTTGTACATAGTGAATTCTGGTGAGTTTAATGATTTGGAGGCAAATAAAGTGAGAATTCCTATATTAAAGTTAAAAGACTATTTATTAGTTTCAATTCAAGTAGAACTAGATGATCAGACGGTATTGACTTTTCAAGAGGACTTATTGAATAAAATTAAAGACACGGGAGCAAAAGGTGTTGTAATCGATTTAACTTCAGTCGATATGATTGATTCGTTCATTGCAAAAGTATTGGGCGACGTAATAGTAATGACAAGCCTGATGGGCACGAAAGCTGTCCTTACAGGTATCCAGCCTGCAGTCGCCATTACTTTAATTGAGCTTGGCATAACATTGGAAAATGTCCAAACTGCACTGGATCTTGAACAAGGAATTTCGATATTAAGCCAATTGTTAGAGGGTTAGCCAAATGACAGAACCGATTATTATTAATATTAATAATGAATTTGATATAGTGCTTGCCCGTCAGAAAGGGAGAGAGGTGTCAAAAAATCTCCAATTTGGTGCCGTTGACCAGGCAAGAATTACAACAGCAATTTCTGAGCTCGCAAGAAACATTTATTTATATGCGGGCAGCGGGCAGATTACTATTGACGTCCTAGAAGATAGCGGAAGAAAAGGGATTCAAATATCTGCTGCTGATAATGGACCAGGCATAAATGATATTAGGATGGTCTTGCAGGATGGTTTTTCTACTTCAGGCGGTCTAGGTGCAGGACTCCCAGGAGTTAAAAGGTTAATGGACAGTTTTGATATTGATTCTATGCCGGGAACTGGCACAAAAATCACGATTACCAAATGGGCAAGATAAAGGGGAATGGCATGGAGCTAGACAAAATACACCACGTCGCCATTATTTGTTCGGATTATGAAAAGTCAAAAGAGTTTTATACAAAAGTTCTTGGCTTGAAGGTCATCTCAGAGATCTATAGAGAAGAGCGAGAATCATATAAATTGGATTTACGTGTTGGAAGTCATTATCAAATTGAATTGTTCTCTTTCCCAGACGTTCCTGCACGACCGAGTTACCCTGAAGCAGCTGGTCTTAGGCATCTCGCTTTCACTGTGAAAAATCTTTCCTCTTATGCAAATTATCTTAAAACGCAAGGAGTGGCAGTGGAGCAAATCAGAATTGATCCACTGACTCAGAAGCAGTTTACATTCTTTGCCGATCCCGATGGATTGCCAATTGAATTATATGAAGAATAGTAGCATCTGTCTCGATTTCCAAGCTTGAATTTTGCCGTATTTTTGCTCTAGGCAGTTAGTGAAAAAATGCTTTTTCGGCTTTCCAAAGAGAGTTGAAGTACCCTTCTGGTGTCTATTCACCTGCCAATGATAAAAAAAGGATGTTCAGCGACACAAGCTGAACATCCTTTTCGTTATTTTAAAAGAGCCATTGCTCTTGAACTTGCTTTCGTGCCATCTCCAGGATTTCTTCCTCAGATGTTTCACGGTCAGCAATGACATTGGTTAAATAATTTTTTCCCTTTAAGTCTACAGTTACTGTGATTTCTCTCATCATACATTTTCCTTTCTTTTTGTTTTACGTGTTGTTGTTTAAACTCCTTTGTTATTCTAATTACCATCTAAACGGTTTATGTAAACCTAGCGGACTGGCAGAAGCTTATATATTTTAGTTGATGAGTTGCGTTTGGATGTTAAATAGCCACATGAAAAGTCAATCAAATGTATGTAGAAAATCGCTTTAATGCAAAGTGGCTAGAGGAAAGAATCCTCAACCATCAGATACATCTTCCTTGCGGGTTTGGCTATATTTCATAAAGGGAATAGCATAAATACTAATGCTAAGGAGGGAAAAGCTTCATGGATAATTCAAAAAAAGACCCGCAAAGCTTGGTTGAATACGAACGAGAAAAACTTGGTGAAGATAAAAAGATAGATGAATTCAAGGATCAAGGAAGAGTTCCCGACCAGCAGAATAGATTGAAGGATCAGGAAAACTTGAGAAAATAAAAACAAAACAAGCCGGAGATCATTCCGGCTTGTTTTTTCATATGTGGCAGGAAAAAAGTTGCCAATTTAAGCAGGGAATTTTTTACTTGTGGTTGAATATATATTATGGAAATATAGAGAATTAGAAAAGGGGAACAAGATCTTGAGTGCACATAATGCTGACCGTGCCGGGAGTTTGCTGATAACAGTTGCTGTTATCCTGCTCTTCGCAGCTGTACCAATTGGGATTTTTATCGTATCTTTTATTCACAATTCCGTTTACCTTGACCGTTCACACTGGTTTTTTGACAGCCCAATGTCATCTTATATAACGATGGTTGTGGTGTTTTTGATTGTACCCGTGTTACTGATCGTGATGGCCATTTATCTTTTCAAAACTGATGAATCCAAAAAGAGAAGTATCAATGTTTTTCTTGCTTCGGCTTTTACTCTGGTGGTTATGGCTGCAGGCGGTTACTTGAGTATTGACAATTATTATTATATGGACAAGAATGGCTTGTATTATGACGAGCTCTGGAAATTAGAACAAACCGAATATTCATGGGATGAAATTACGGCGATGAAACAAATCAATAAAAAAGAAGGAGGTACATTAACACCTGACAGAGTTATTTTCACTTATGAAGATGAAAAAATTGAATTGCCCCTGACGCCAAAACTTCGAAATGAAATTGACCCTGTAATCGATTATATCGAAAATGCAAAGGGAATCGAGCTGGTCATGGAAAATATAACGACAGATGAGGAATAGACGAAAACCCTTCCATCAATTGATGTAAGGGTTTTTTATTTGAGGTCACTCCATCCGGAGAAAAACTTTTGATCACTTACCGCTTGGACTCTCGAAAATAAAATTGGAAGCTGTATGCAAGAATAGCAAATAAATAAATAATACTGAAAAAATATGGTGGTTTAAGTTTCTCTAATTGATAAATGTTTAATTTTTTGAAAAGCTTACTAACTGGGAAGGCTAATAAGAAGTCAATCACCAGATTTATTCCTAAGTACTGCCAAAGATTACCGTATGCCAGGCGGAACACCCAGAGGTTTGTAACAAAAAAGGGGCCAAGAGTAAAACTAAGATCATTGAAAATTCGGGTTCCACTTCCACCTGAGACTTTCCATAGTTTATATGGATGTGATAATACTAATAAAATGGAAACTAAACCTGTAACGAATATCGTGACCGGAAGAAACCGTTTGAATGCACGTTTGGGGTATAACAATAAAGTGGACCAAGATATTAATAGCATACACAGCCTGAGTATATTATGTAACATGGTTGCTCCTTTCTAAGATAAAGACTAAACTTTTGAACTGCGTTACGCATAGTTTCTCCAGATATACAAAATATAATAATGTAGTCTGAAAAAGTTATGGTTGTTTTCATCAAATACTTATGATAAGTTAGACCACACACATGACTTTTGTCCTGTTAAGGAGAATTTTGCCATGATTAATGAAGAAGAAAAATTAATCTTTTTAAAAGAACTTGGGCGTTTAATTGATGATTACAAAAGATGTTGTGATGACGAATATCAAGAGCAGATTTATGAAGATATCATGCATTTAATTAATGTTATAAATTGAGAATCAATAGGGTGCCCTCTTACTAACTGCTTCGTTAATAGAAGCAGTTTTTTTCTATACAAAAAATTCCTGAAAAGGTATCATAGTATAAGCAGGGTGAATTCATCGGGGGGTTTTGGAATCTTGGAAACAAATAGGCTCGAGGAGCTAGAGAGAAAAATTCAAGAATATGAGACGATTATTTCTGAAATGTCCGCGCCAATCATACCTTCTATTGTTCCTCAGACAATACTGGTACCTATTACAGGGTTAATTCGTGCAGAGCGATTTGATAAAATACGCGGAAAAGTTCTTAACTTTATCCATAATAAAGACATAGAAACGGCAATTATAGACTTAACTGATATAAGTGGAGAAAGAATTGAGGACGTATGCCTTGAAGAAATAGGCAGGGAGCTTCATGAAATGGCTTCTTCTATCTCACTGATGGGTGTCAAAACCTTATTTGTAGGAATGAATCCAGAATTGGTCAAGCGGATGGTCCTTGATGGAATAAAATTAGAAGCACAATCTTTTTCAACCTTTCAAGCGGCCTTAAAGCATTTGATGAAGCAAAAGGGAATGGAATTCAGAAAAATCTCTGAATAAGAATAACCCGCCAGATTTTTCCTGGCGGGTTATTTTACGATAATTTACTTCTCGGGTTTAGAAGGAGTGGAGATCTCTTCTAAAGCTTGTCCAGCTTCATCATCCAGCCTATGGGTTACGGCAAGGTCTCCCAATGAAACAATACCAATCATCTTTCCGTCTTCAACGATTGGGAGCCTGCGAATTTGTACGTCTGCCATCAAGTCTGCAGCTTCCTCTGCAGTCATATTGACAGTACCTCTCACTGGATCAGTTGTCATTACCTCAGATATGGGTGAGTCCATTGAAGTGTTATCTGCAACAGCCTTCAGAATAATATCTCTGTCGGTAGCAAGTCCTGTCAATTGGTCACCTTCGCAAATTGGCATGACACCAACATCGAGATCTCTCATTTTTGCTGCTACCTCGTGAATTGGTGTATCAGGACTGCAATATTCTACGTCTCTAGTCATTACTTTTTCGATATTCATACTGTATTCCTCCTTTATTTTTGTGTATATATGAGGAATACCCGAATGCTAACAAGGAGAAACTGTTAGTTTTTTGCAGGTTGTGTTGTTAAAATATGAATAAATAAGAAATTTGCATAGGAATGAGGGGAAAGTAATGATTGATTTAAGAAGTGATACTGTCACGAAACCTACTGAAGAAATGCGTAAAGCAATGTACACAGCCGATGTAGGGGATGATGTGTACAAAGAAGACCCGACAGTCAGGGAGTTGGAAGAAACTGCAGCTGAAATACTTGGCAAGGAAGCAGCCTTGTTTGTTACAAGTGGGACACAGGGGAATCAAATTGCGGTTCTAACACATTGTCGACCAGGACAGGAATTGTTGTTGGAGGAAGAATCTCATATTTTTTATTATGAATCAGGTGCAGTAGCCGCTCTTGCCGGTGTCCAGACAAGGACCATTCCAGGACACAGGGGAGCTATGGATCCGCAGGATGTTTTAAAGGCTATTCGAACTGAAGATATCCATTTTCCAGAAACTGGATTGATTTGTTTGGAAAACACCCATAATCGCGCAGGGGGAGCCGTCATTCCCGTTGAGAATATGGAAGCAATCTATAAAATTGCCCAAGCCAATAAGGTACCTGTCCATCTGGATGGAGCCAGATTGTTCAATGCTGCAGCAGCTGCAGGGGTCGATGTAAAGGAGTTCGCTAAAAATACAGATACAGTACAAATATGTCTTTCAAAGGGACTAGGAGCTCCGGTAGGCTCAATTATAGCTGGCAATGCTGAATTCATTACAACAGCCCGTAAATGGAGGAAGCGCCTTGGCGGCGGTATGAGGCAGGCAGGTGTCATTGCTGCACCTGGCTTGATTGCCTTGACTAAGATGAAAGATAGACTTGGAGAAGATCAATGGAATGCGAGGGTTCTGGCTGAAGCAATCGAATCAATTCCAGGTATGAAGCTTGCTAGGCAGCCAGAAACAAATATTGTCGTCGCAGATGTAGAAGGCTTGAACATCACTTCTGATGTTTTTGTCGAGAAACTGCGTTCTGAAGGAGTCATCTCCGGTACCTTTGGCCCCACTTATGTACGGTTTGTAACCCATTATGATGTAACTGAAGATCAAATCCAGGAGGCAATCGAAGCAATCTCCAAGGTAGCAAGACAATAAGTTGAAAGCTGGATGGCTCACATCCAGCTTTATTTTTTACCTATACATGGTCCACATGCCGATATCCACGAAACCCAGCCGCTTATAAATCCGGCCTGCCTCTGGATTGTCATAGAAGAGGCATAATAACTTTCCTTCATTCATGACGTCTTTGAAAAGTTTTTTCATCACAGCGGTTGCAAGTCCTCTTCGTCGATAATCGTTATGAGTACATACCCCAACAATCATAGCAGACATTGAATTTTCCGCAGCCGTGGAGGCCGTGGCAACCATCTGTCCATTATGCTTAAGGTAATAGGTTCTCCCGGTACCTGATTCCATAGATTGCAGTAATATTTTGCGCGCATTTGGATTAGGATGAAATTCTTCAATCCCAGCTCTTAATTCGATTATTCTGTCCACATCTTTATTATTTGCTTTATTAATTTCACAGTCTGTCTGTTCAAGGTATTCATCAGTATTACATGCAGCGAAATAGGTCACTTGCTTTTTGCCAAGTTCGATCCCATGGATATTCTCGAATTCTTCAACCAAATCACTTTTTCCAGACAAGAAAATTTTATCAGGGTATGACTTAATAATCTCGGAAAATTCTTTCACGGGTACTGTGCCAGTTTTAGCATAAGGAATGAAAGAGTTGTGGAACCGAAGCAACACTGCTGATAAACCATGATCTTCTCCAAAAAAACCCCACAGCTCCTGGAAATCAGAATCATATCCGAACGCCTCAATATCACCAATTATGAAGAGGTTGAATGCAGCTTCACCTTTTAAAAAGTCCATAACCTTTTTGTTATCATTTGCTTTTAGTTTTCTAATCATACCATTTTCTCCCTTTCAAAGCTTTTAAGTATATTATTTTAAATGTTAGAAAAATACAAGTCTTTTTTAATAGTGAAATACTATTTCTACTGTGAAAGTAGTTAATTTGAATGGATACTCTTAGAAATGTATAATTGCACTATGTCTTAAAAGGAACTAGGGGGAAATGAAGTATGTATATCGTTCATTCAACTGTGAACATACCAGAAGGCAAGGTTGATGAAGTGATTGGCATCTATCAAAAGAGATCTAGATTGGTAGATGAGTTTGAAGGATTCATTTCCTTTCATTTGCTTCAAAATGAACAAAAATCATCAGAATTGACCGTTCAGATTTGCTGGGATTCAAAGGAAAATTACTTAAAATACATTACGAGTGACGCATATAAGAAAGTCCATGAACTTGAAAAAAATATCCAGACCAGGAACTCGCATCAATCCGCCCAACTGTTGGGCGATACAAGGTGGTAGCTGAATGAATCACGCAAAGATTGACGTTATAATAGAAGAGGTTACCGACGGAATCTACAAAGATTATCCCATCCTGCTCGAAAAGTATGGGGAGCGCGGTAGGCAAAAATGCAAAGAGGATAATGAGCATCATATAAAGTATCTTCAAACAGCAGCTGCCATGGATGAGGAAAAATACTTCGTAGATTATGCCCATTGGCTAAATGGGATCCTTACCTCCAGAGGAATGAAGACAGAGCATCTTATTGATAATTTTCAAAGATTGAAGAAGGCTTTTGAAAGGTCGGATGATGATAAACTTTCGAGAGTATTTATCAACATGCTTGAAAGCGCGATGGACTCATTATCAACTAATGCGAAAACAACAACAGAATGAGGTGAGGTGACAATGGAGAAGGCTATAGAGCTTGCCCAGCTGTTGCTCGAAGGCGATCAGGATGCCTCCTGGGAACTGATAGAAGATGAGAGCAAGGCCTCGAAAGACAGTTTGTATATTTATGAAAACCTTATTACTCCTGCAATGAGGCATATCGGTCACTTATGGGAAACTAACAAAATCACAGTCGCCGATGAACATTTAGCAACTTCGACTTGTGATTATGTATTGGCGCGGTACAATTGGCAAAATGGAAAAGACAAGCAAATATCCCCAATTGGGAAAAAAGCGATGTTTCTTTGTGTTGAAAATGAACAGCATTTTCTTGGTTTGAAAATGGCTAGCCAGCTATTTAGTGAATATGGTTGGGAAACAAAATTCCATGGTCCGAACCTTCCTCTGGAATATGTCAAAAAAGCAGCTGAGGAGTGGAAACCGGATGCTATATGCCTGTCGTTTTCAATCCTGTACCACGCAGAAAACCTTCGTCCATATATTAAAGAGTTAGAAGAGCTTCCGAACTACCCAGCCGTTATCGTTGGAGGGCGACTGTTAAGTCAGTATGAATTTGAACGTTATGGTTCTGAACGGACACTTTTCCTGAAGAACCTTGGAGACGTAAATGATTGGCTTGGCCGCCATCAGCATGGAGTGAAATCGAATGTCGGATCTTAAATATTCACCGCAACCTTACTTTTTATTAGACCGTGACTATAATATCCTTGAATTTTCCCAAATAGGCTCAGAGATTTTTTCAATAGGTGATAAGTTTCTTGACCTAGTGGATTGGGAAAGCCATGGCAAAACAAAAACCATATTGGGAAAAAAGGAAAGCAGGGCAGAAGGCGAATTGATTATGAAAACAAAAGAATCCCCTTATGCCCTGTTTGACATAAGTGTTAATTGGAATGGAGACAATGGCCATGTCATTTGTATTGAAAAGGATCATCGACTTGCTGAGTTAGAAAGTATTGTTCAGAAACATCGCAAACGTCTGGCCGAAACGAATATTGAGCTTCTTGAAAAAAAGAGCTGGTTGAAAAAACACTTTTTGAGATTAAAAGTCTTTCCTGCCCATTCATTAAGTTAACAAAAAGCGCGGCATTGGTGCCGCTTTTTGGGAGTTTGGATGATGAACTGATCAACCAAAATGAAAAAAGGGTATTGGATAAATCCCAGCAAGGGGGCTATCTAGAAATACTTTTCGATTTTAATGGTGTTGGAGATTTAACAAACGAAGGAGTAGAAGCATTCGTTTCACTTGTTAAGGAACTGCAGTTAATGGGGCTTCAGCCATGTATAATTGGGATTAAGCCAAATCATGCCTTTTATCTTAATAATTCAAAAACAATCCCGGATGTACCGTTCCTAAATAGCCTAAGTAAAGCATTTAACAAAGCAATATAGAATGAACACTTCGATTAAATATCGGAGTGTTTTTTATTTAGTAAAGAGAAAAGAGAGGAATTGGAGTGTGTTTTATGGGTCTTTTTTTTCTATAAATGTATTCTATAAGCAAGCGTTTTCCCAATATGATTGGAGCATATTTTACCAGTTCTCTTTTGCCATTTTGTTATCGTATACCGCCAAATATTTAAGTGCATATAAGGAAGAAACCAGTTGATCAGAAATCAACTATCAAGGAGGAAGCTTGTTTTTTAATTGGTAATGAAAATGGTAATGTACTTCCAAATCAGCGCCAATACTGTGTTTTTGTATATCATTTTTCCCAAACAGAAAGGCTCGGTTAACAGTTGATATTGGCTGAAAATTTAAAATATACTTAATCCTGCAGCCGGCAAGCTGTAAAATTTTCAAAGGTGAGAGGAGCAAAAGAATGAAGAAGAAGAGAATACTCGGATCTGCAGTACTTAGTTTAGCAATGGGTGTTTCAATGTTTGCGACAGGGGCTTTTGGTGCAGGAGTGCAAGAAAGCCAGGATACTTATCGAGTTTTAATTAAGGGTCCGAGTGCAGAAAAAGAAAAAGTGAAAGAACAATATGGCAAGCGATGGGACTTTGGTAATCAAGGATTTACAGCAGAAGTAAACAGCAAGCAATATCAGGCATTGTTAAAGAACAAAAATATTGATGTCTCTCAGGTTGGGATCCACACAATTGACGCTCGTGTCGAAGGGAATGGCAATGATAAGGGAAAAGGCAAGGGTGATTATACTGTCCAGGCATCTTATCCTTCTGACCAAACTCCTTGGGGCATTCAAGCAATCTATAATGATAATTACATCCAATCTACGAGTGGCGGTAATGGAATCAAGGTAGCTGTCCTTGATACAGGTATTAACCGAAACCACATTGATTTGACTGACAATGTTGAACAATGTAAGGATTTCACCCAATCGTATTCTTCAATGGTCAATGGATCATGTACTGACCGTCAAGGCCATGGCACACATGTTGCGGGAACAGCAGTTGCCAATGGTGGATATGATGGAGCAGGAGTGTACGGAGTAGCGCCAGAAGCAGAACTTTGGGGCTACAAGGTATTAGGGGATAATGGTTCTGGATATTCAGATGATATCGCGGGTGCAATCCGCCATGCTGCAGATGAAGGTGTTCGTACAGGAACCAAAGTCGTCATCTCTATGTCATTAGGATCAAGCGGAAAGGATTCAATGATTGCAAGTGCTGTTGACTATGCATACAGCAGAGGTGCATTAGTTGTAGCTGCTGCAGGTAACAGTGGCCCAAGCGCCAACACGATTGGATATCCTGGCGCCTTAACAAATGCGATCGCGGTAGCATCACTGGATAATGCATTCGTAAATGGAACATATAAAGTATCTGACTTCTCGTCTCGTGGTAACCCATATACTGACGGTGACTACTACATTCAGGAAAAGGATGTTGAAGTTGCAGCACCAGGCGGCGGTATCTATTCAACAGCTGTAGATGGAAACTATGCAACTATGAGCGGTACATCAATGGCAACGCCACACATTTCAGGCCTTGCAGCCAAATTATGGTCTGCGAATAAGACTTGGAGCAACTCTCAGCTTCGTTCTGAAATCCAAAGACGTGCGAAGCTTTATGACATCAAAGGTGGAACAGGAGCTGCAACGGGAGACGATTATGCATCTGGTTTCGGTTTCCCACGTGTAAGATAATAAAAACTGACAACTATGCCAGCCATCCGGGTTGATTGATCCGGGTGGCTTTATTTCATGATTTGTAGTAATATATGAAGAAATAATTTATAAAATATAGAATTTTTAAAAAATAGTCCTTTTGGTCTGTTTAAAATGTTAGAAAAGATGGTAGATTAAAAGAAAACGGTAGGTGAACGTATGCAATTCGGACCACTCATTAAATTTTATAGGATTCAGCAAGGTTTGACACAAAAGGAACTGGCTAATGGCATATGTTCAGTTCCCCATTTAAGCAAAATTGAAAGCAATTCGAAGGAAGCCAATGAAGAAACAATGGGCCTATTGCTCGAGAGACTTGGTGTCAACCTTTCATCCATCACGGAAAATGAAGGACAGATTAAGCAGCTTATTAAAGAACTTAATGAAAAAATCGACTTTATCCAAGATGAAGAAGCAGATACAGCAATGGAAATGCTAAAAGAATTTGAAGGGATTATTCCTTTTACTACAAATCTACATACATATGAACTTACCAAATTTAGGTATTTAATTTTCAAACACAAATTTACCGAAGCCCAAGAACAATATGAATTATTAAAGAAACAAAAGAAAATATTTTCCCAACCTCAAATGGCTTTATTTTCCTATCTTCATGCTGTAATGTTATTAAAGAAGAGAATATATAAGAAAGCAGATGAGATCCTAGACACCATAGGCAGGGGATCAAAGTTCGACATACCCGATGGAGAATTACTATATCATCGTGCTTTGGCTAAAACTTCTCCGGAAGATTTAGGTTATGCCATTTATTATGGGAAGATGGCACTGCAAGAATTTATGGAACAACACAATTTTAAAAGAATCCTACATGTGTTGATGTTGCTTGGAATCAACTATACTAATTCTAAGATCTATGAAGAAGCCCAGGACTGCTATAAAAATCTCATCAGAAACGCAGAAATTTTACAGGAAAAAAAATTATTACCTGAAATATATCACAATATGGGTTACCTTCAAAAAAAGCTTAAGAACTATCGAGAAGCCATTTTCTTTTTTGAGAAAAGCTTATCTTTACAAACAAAAGGAACACAACACTATCTCATTACTCTTTATTCAATTGGAGAAATCCAATACGAGCTGCAAAATGAAGAAAAAGCAAGGGAATCCTTTGAGGAAGTATACCAATTATCTAAGAATCTAGAAAACCGAAAGTATAGAATGTTAGCAAATTATTATTTAATGACTTTGGACTCTCCAGAAAAATCGTTAGACTACTCAGAAACCAAAGTAATACCATTTCTTGAAGAAAGCGATGGTAAAAGTGAAGAATTAATTTGGTTTTACAAAATGCTATCAAATCACTATCGACAGATGGGAAGATTTGACCAAGCAGTAAAATATATAGAAAAAATCAATTAAGGAGGAAATTCGTATGAAAAAGATGTTAACAGCATTAATGACAAGTGCTATGGCACTAGGTGTATTAGTAGCGGGCATGCCGCCAATTTTACCTCCAGCATGAGCAGCTAACAAAAAGGCCTAATTAGGCCTTTTTGTTTTTAAAGCAAAATTATAGATGACAAGAACTGTATATGATCCCATAAAAAGTGATTCTTATGTCCTTCGTATTCCCTTTTGTAAAACGTCTTAAAGAATAGATATCAAATTAACAACAACTTGGGAAAATTTTCGTGATGTTAAATTACCCCCAGAACCCTCATATAATATACGAACTATTTTCACGAAGCCGGAAATACATTCTGTCCAGTTGAAATATATGAGGAGGTTCGGTATGGGAACAATTAGCATGGATATTGACGAGCTCTTGGATGAGACAACGGATATTGCTGAAACTGATCATCTAGGTTATACACTGAACCAAATTGAAATTGACCGTTTACTTGAAAATACACGCCACTGGTAAAAGATATCAATCCGTTCCAGGATTCACTGGGGCGGATTTTTTATTTTTATTGGATGTATCAGAACGTATGTACTATAATTAAAATAAGAATTTATCTTATGGGCCAGGTGAGTGGATGAAGAATCAAATCAAGATACCGGTAAGAACTTTGGCTGAGTATGTACATAGAAGTGGGAGTATCGTATCTGGGTTCAGGACTGCTTCATCTTTTACCGAAGGCTCACGAATCCATCGGGAAGTCCAGAATACATATAACGAACAAGATCAAAGTGAAGTTTTTTTAAAGACAAAAATAGAGTATGAAGGTCTTTGTTTTATTATAGAAGGACGTTGTGACGGACTTCTTTTAAATAGCGGACGTACTGCCATTGATGAAATAAAGTCAACATCTTTAAGCCTTGACCTTATCGATGAGGATACTAATCTTGCTCATTGGGCCCAGGCAGAATGCTATGCCTATATGTACATGCAGGAACATGAACTTGATTTTATCGATATCCAGCTTACTTATGTACAGAAATCTTCAGGTGAAAAGAAAAGATTCATAAGAACCCGGACATATAGTGAGCTAAAGGAAACCTTATTGAATATGGTTTCTGTATTTGCTCCTTATGCGAAATTGCGTTTAGAGCATGAATTGAAAAGGAACCAGAGCATAAAAGACCTGGAATTTCCTTTTACTCAATACCGTAAGGGACAGCGGCAGCTTGCTGGTTCGGTGTATAAAACAATCCATGAAGAAAAGACTATTTTCGCTAGTGCTCCTACAGGCATCGGTAAGACAATATCCACAATCTTTCCGTCCGTCAAAGCTGTAGGCGAGAACCACCTGAAAAAGCTTTTTTACTTGACTGCCAAAACAACGACAAGACAAACAGCAGAGGAAGCCTTCAGTCAACTGTCCGCCAAAGGCCTTCATATGAATGTAGTGACCATAACGGCAAAGGACAAGGTCTGCTTTACTGAACAAGGTATATGCAACAAGGAGCATTGTGAGTTTGCGGACGGCTATTATGACAGAATAAACGAAGCGATACTCGATATTTTACATAATGAAAACTCTTTAGACAGGCTTTGTATTGAAAAATACGCCCTCAAACATAGGGTTTGCCCTTTCGAATACTCTCTGGACCTTGCATATGCAGCTGATACAGTCATTTGTGATTATAATTATATATTTGACCCAAAAGTATCTTTAAAGCGTTTATTTGATGATCATAAAAAGGAAACTGTGCTTCTTGTTGATGAGGCCCACAACCTGGTTGACAGAGGAAGGGGAATGTTTTCCTCCACTTTGGAAAAGGCGCCATTTTTGCAGCTTAAAAGGGAGTATAAAGGGAGAAACAAAGATATTCATGGAATTTGCAAGCAGTTAAATGACTTCTTTATCAAAATCAGAAAGCAGGGTGAGCTGTCTAAAACGATTGAGTTCGAGGAACCACTTGGGGAGTTTAATCAGTTAGTGTTGGAATTTATTGACCATGCTGAAAAAGAATTGCTAAGAGAGAGACCAGGGGATTCTGAGCTTTTGCTGGAAACCTATTTCGCTGCGCAGAACTGGCAAAGAATCAGCAAGCTATTTGACGAACGATTCATTCTATATGCAGAGGTTCAAAGGAATGAAGTTAAATTAAAGCAATTTTGCCTTGATCCTTCATATCTAATCAAACATGCAGGTAAAAACTTTAAGTCCCTTATCTACTTTTCGGCGACTTTGAGTCCAATTGGTTATTACATGGATATGTTGGGTGGAGACGAAGATGATTATGTTCTCCGTATTCCTTCCCCGTTTTCAAGTGAACAATCCAATGTAATGATTCAGTCCTTATCGACAAGATACAAAGATAGAGAAAACTCGATTAAGCCAATAGTCAAAACACTGTCTGAGACAATTCAGAGTAGCCCAGGCAACTATTTAATCTTCTTTCCATCCTACCAATATCTTAATTCGGTATTGGAAGAATGGAATCTTGGCAATCACGGCATTCCTACAATTGTACAGGGTATAGGAATGGCAGATGCCGAACGTGAAGCGTTTCTGGAATCCTTTAAAGCAGATGGATCAGGTTCCTTAGTAGGTTTCGCCGTCCTGGGAGGCATTTTCTCAGAAGGAGTGGATTTAAAGGGTGACCGACTGAATGGCGTAATTGTCGTGGGTGTTGGACTGCCCCAGATAGGCTTTGAACGGGACTTAATCAAGAAGCATTTTTCCTCTACAGGCAAAAATGGATATGATTACGCCTATGTTTATCCGGGCATGAATAAAGTGCTTCAGGCTGGCGGGAGACTCATACGGTCAGAAAAAGATACAGGCACGATTTTGTTGATAGATGATCGGTACTTACAGCATAAATATCAGTCTCTTCTGCCAGATGTGTGGAAAAGCTATACGATTACCTAGGGTAACATCTTGCTTATTGCAGGATGTTTTTTGTATATAAAAAAAGTTCTTTATTTTCAAAGGAATATAAAGCCAAACCGGCGAAACTTCCGTCTAATGAATAAGAACAAGCACAAGGGGGTGCACCTGTTGTTGAAATTAATTAAAAAAGCACAGAAGGGGAATGACAAAGCATTTCTGGAGCTATTTCAGCAATATGAGCAGGATCTTTACAGAATGGCATTTATATATGTGAAAAACCAGAATGATGCCTTGGATGTGGTACAGGAAACAGCATACAAGTCATTCAAGTCCATTCAAGAACTGAAAGAGCCTAAATACTTTAAAACATGGTTGATGAGAATAGCCATCAGCTGTTCTCTCGACATTCTTAGAAAAAGAAAAAAAGTTGTGCCGCTGAAGCCCGATTTTGATGAATTTATTTCCGGAGCAGTTGATGAAGATTTAACATCCGAAATTACATTAAAGGGATTGATTGAAGAACTGCGGGAAGAAGAAAAAAGTGTAATCCTTCTTAGATTTTATCAAGGAATGACTTTAAAAGAAGTTTCAGAAACATTGAATATACCACTAGGTACAGCAAAGACAATATTGTACCGAGGATTGGGAAAGCTTCGCAAAGATTTGGAGGGAGATGAGGCAAATGAGCAATAAAATCCAAAAAGAAATGAATAAAATTGAAATACCAAAAGAATTGAGTGACCGGAGCAGAATAGGGATTGAAAAGGCAAAAACGGAGAAAGGAAAAAGCAATAAAAAGAAATGGCTCGCCTTTGCAGCTCCCAGCCTTGCTGCGATTATTGCCTTGGGAATCGCCGGTCCTGGATTGCTTCCAAATCAACCTCCTGAAAATCCGGTGATTCAAACGGTACAAACCAGTCATGCTTTTGATGTTACTGACCCTCAGAGGCTTGTCGGATGGGCTGACAATGTGTTCGTTGGAAAAGTCGTAAACATGTCAGGAACTTCAGATGAATATGGAATGCTTGAAACACAGTTCAAAGTGGAGGTTGCCGAGAATATCAAGGGTGAATTGCAAGGTGAGGTAACAGTCAACCAGCAAGGGGGTTATGAAGGAAAGAACCTGATACTGGTGGAAAATGATCAGCTGCTCAAAGAAGGAGAAAGCTACTTATTTATATCCAGGATGAATGGGGAACAAAACTGGCATACAGTTGTTCCGGTTTACGGAAACATTATGATCGAAAGTGAAGCACATAAAGAAGAAATGCTGAACAAATATAAAAAAGCATATCAAGAAGAAATTCCATTTGAGTAAGTTTAAAAGACCAGAATCATTGGTCTTTTATCTTTCTTAGAAAAAATCATTAATCTTTCTCTTCATTTTTTCTTTATTACTGTTAAATTGGTGAAGGCGATGGCCATTCGCACCTGAAGGATGTGGGAATCCGAACAAGACATTATTTTCGTTGATTATGCCTGCTCGCGTATATTCGGATATGATTTCCTCGACGCCTTTACCAAGCGGGACAATCAATGCATTTCGAAGTACGGTAGCCTGTGGTATAAAGTATTCTACCAGAAAAGAAGTCAATAATTTATTCTTCATGATTTTCGGGCTGTGTCCAGTATAGTTCTTTCCATTGATAAAGACAGCATATGGGATGAGAGAAGTAGTATGAAGCAGGTAATCTTTATCGTTAAAAAGCTCCTCGCAGCATTCCAAATCCAACTCGTTGTTCAGGTCTAAATCATTGAGCATTTGAATGATGTTACTGCGAAGTATCCCAAAAAACCTTGCCTCACTCTTACAAATATAAGATACCTCATCAATTGAAAGGTTTTCCTCTAAACATTTTCGGGCAACCGCAATCGATTTACTCATTTGTTGAAACCCGGGTGTAATTCCTATTATAAACACCCTGGCCTTTTTATTGATATATTCGTTATGTGTGCAATAGTAAATTTCAATGTTATTTTCCTTGGCCATCATAAAATCCGAAGTTAATATTTCGCTTCGACTATAACTTTCTTTTAAAGGGAGATTTGCAATTTTCTTGTAGTATTTCTCCAGCTTGTTCATGCTTATCCCCCATTACATTAAAAGTTGCTAATTTCAGTTATTACCTTTTTCAGTACATCAATCGAATCAACTGGCCGATCTGCATAGTTGAGACTGTGCTCTGTTCCAGGCTGTAAAAGTGTCTGCATATTTTCCTTTTCTTTAAGTTTCTCAAATTTTTCAGATATAAAACATGGATCTTCATCACCAATTATGCAAAGACCATTTTGTGATGATGAAAGCATCTTATCCATAACATAATCCAATTGCAGAAGCGGAGTAAGCCAGATAATCTTTGCGTTTTTTAATGAAATTCTGTCTACTATTGAAGATAGCGCGATGGTTCCCAGTGATTTTCCGATTAAAGTATAAGTTTCGTAGGGCTGGTACTTAAGGATATGATCTAGTACTGAATTGGCATCCTCCGTTATTTGCTGTATTTCTTCTTCCAAGGTTAAGGATTCCGATTGAACAGTATTATAATCATAGTTAACATGAAGGACGTCAAAACCTTTGTTCAAAAAAACTCCGGTCGAATAATGAAATAACGGCCCCTGGACTGTATATCCTCTTCCAGGCAGCATGACAGCTAAGGAACTTGCTGGCTTATTCTGTTTGATGAGCTGAAATGAAACTGGCTGGTTCTTGTAACCGGGGACAGAATCTTTTGTAAAAGTGTACATTTTCATGTCTCCTTAAAAGTTTTCTCTATTATACACGAATTTTCAGAATATGGAATTAATAAAAATCATTTGACTCTGACGCTGCGTCATAGTTTACGCTCTAATTGTGGAGGTGATCGAGATATGTACAAAGTAAAAGAAATTGCGGAGATGACTGGAGTAAGTGTGCGTACTATGCATCATTATGATCGTATTGGTTTGCTCAAACCGGAGGCGGTGTCTCCTGCTGGATACCGACTTTATTCAGATGAAAATCTTGAGCGCCTTCAGCAAATTTTAGTTTTCAAGGAAATGGATTTTTCTCTTCATGAAATCAAAGACATTATTGATCGGCCAGAGTTCAACCGGAAAGAAAATCTCAAAAAGCATAAAGAATTGCTTTTAATGAAAAAAAAGCGGCTTGAAGAGATCATCCGGACAGTGGAAATGACAATTGATTCAATAGAAGGAGGTTATCAAATGGAGAATAAGGATATGTTCAAGGGCTTTGATATGAAAGAAATCGAAGAACATCAGAAGAAGTATAGTGAGGAAGCGAAGGAAAGATACGGTAAGGAGACTGTCGAAAAAGTAGAGAGGAGGACCGCTGGTTATTCTTCTGAAGACTGGAGGAACATCCAGAGTAAGACAGATGAAATTTATAAGCGGATCATTGACGGAATGGACCACGGGCCCGAAGACCTGGGAGTACAGCGGGCAGTAGCTGATTGGCGCCAGTTTATCACTGATCATTATTATGATTGCACACTTGATATATTCCGCGGTCTAGGAAATTTATATGTCGATGACCCACGATTCACGAAAAATATAGACAAATACCAACAAGGACTAGCAGCGTTCTTTAAAGAAGCAATACATTACTATTGCGATCAGCATGAAAAGTAAATGAATTTATCAAGCTTGGAGCAGCCAATTGATATTGGCTGTTTATTTGTTTCTGAGTGAAACAAATCTCAGTTTCCTACGTATAAAGATTTAGCGATACAGTTTTTTTGTCTGCATGGATATTTATAGATTCCATAAAAGTGAATGAGGGTATTACTAGTATGAAGGAGGTTTTTTTATGAAAAAGTTTTTCAAAAGAATTAGGCTTATATTTAAAGTAAAAAGGTTTTTCCCTTTTTTAATAGAGTTCTTTACTTCTAAAATGGTCCCAGTAAAGCAAAAAGTAATTTCAGTTGGTTTGATTATCGGCTATTTTCTGCTGCCGTTCGATATCATCCCCGACTTTTTAACCCTGATAGGAATCGTAGATGATGTAGGCGTGCTGCTTATCATTTTCCAGCAAATTATTAAAATGGCTCCCATTGAGCTAAAGGAAAAATATAGATTCGATTAAAACGCATATATAAATTAAATATTACATGGATTCGTTGGACCACCACATTAATATTTCTTAAAAGGGAAGACATTTGATATAATTCTAAAACAAGACTATCTTGCATTTTCATATAGCCACTATGGTGCATTTCCAGATGGGGGGAAGCTTAATGCACAGAAATCAAGACTTATATATATATCTAAAAGAAAACACCCGCAATTTAACGGAAGAATGGTATCAAAATATTGATAAGACTAAGACAGCAGGTGTTTATGCGTCAAAGGAATCTGATGTCATAAAAGCCTTAAAAGAGCAAAACCATGATTTTCATTTGCATTTTATTGAATTATTCAACAAAGGAGAAGAGGAGTTTTTCCAGGACTTCGAACCTTGGATTATCGAGATAGCCAGTGATATCGAACATATTAATACCCCTATCCATTATGTTATCAGGGAATTTAAGAACGTCAGGAATCAGTATTTTGACTATGTCAGAAAATTTGCGGAGGTACATCCAGAGATCACGAGAAAAGAAGTGGATGACTGGTATGACGTGATTCTTAAAGAAATGGATGAGGTCATTTTACGATTTGTTGAAGCTACATACAAATACTCGCAAACCGTTTTGAAAGCCCAGCAGGAGACAATCAACGAATTAAGTGCACCTGTCATCTTGTTAAGCAACCATCAAGGCTTGCTGCCTCTTATTGGAGATATTGATACATCCAGGGCGAAAATGATCCTTGAAAACACACTGAAACATTGCAGTCAAAGAGATATACACCATTTGTTTGTCGATCTATCCGGTGTGGCAATGATAGACACAATGGTTGCCCACCAGTTATTCCAGCTTTTAAATGCATTGAAACTAATAGGCGTGAAGACAACACTTTCTGGCATCAGGCCTGAAATAGCCCAGACAGCCATACAGCTCGGGCTTTCTTTTAAAGAAACAGAAGTTCGAACAAACCTGGCCCAGGCTCTTGAGCAAAAATAAAAAAGGCTTTCCGCTGGAAAGCCTTTTACTCTTGTTAAGCCATTATATATTGATCCTCACGAAACCCTGTTTTATCCTGAACTATTTCATCTACTTCAGAACCTTCTAGTGTTTCTTTCTTTAGCAATTCATCTACTAATCGTTCAAATTGATTTTGGTGGGTATTTATGATCATTTCGGACTTTTCTAGAGCGTCATCGAAAAGCTCTTGCATTTTTGTTTCTTTTAAGCCTTTGCTAAATGTTAGTGAGAAACCTTCCTGAAGCAATCCGGTATCAACCATTTGCTCAATGATCTGTTTAGCCTGTTGGACATCACCGCTTACCCCGATACTGTGCTCACCTAGAATCATCCTTTCAGCAACACCGCCAGCAAGAATCATGGCAATCCGGTCAATCAAATCGCTGTGTGTGGACAATTGAAGCTCTTTAGGAATTGGAGCCACGTAACCGAGTGCCTGTCCCCGAGGAATAATCGTTGCTTTGCGGACTGAACCAGGTTTAGTGACAGCAGATACCAGAGCATGTCCTGCCTCATGGATTGCAACCCTGCGCTTTGTGTCAGCATCCTGAAGGGTGCGGGAAGTGCTTCCGAGTATTGTTCGGTCAAGAGCATAGTCTATATCACTCTTCGAAATGAAATCCTGTCCATTCCTTAACGCCCGTCTGCTTGCAGTTTCGAACAATGAATGCAGCTCTGCCCCTGAGAATCCAGAAGTACTTTCTGCCAGGTCATCCAATGATGCGACTACATTGTCAGCAAGGTTTTTACCTTTAATATGGATATCGATGATTTCTCTTCTTCCTTTCGTATCAGGAAGCGGGACGTTGAATGAGAAGTCGATACGTCCAGGGCGCAGGAATGCATCATCAAGCATGTCTTTTCTATTTGTTGCTGCAATGAATAGGATACCATCGTTAGAATGTCCTCCGTCAAGCTGGACAAGAAGCTCTGTCAATGTCTTTTCACCTTCTTCACCGCCATGGGGCTTACGCTTGCCTGCAAGAGCATCTACTTCATCGATGAAAATTACAGCCGCGCCTTGTTTCCTGGCACTTTGGAATAAGCTGCGTACACGCGATGCACCAACGCCGATGAACATTTCATTAAATGCAGATCCACTGGCTGAGAAGAAGTTGGCATTCAATTCACGGGCAATAGCTTGAGCAAGCAAGGTTTTACCTGTGCCTGGAGGTCCGTATAACAGAATCCCCTTTGGAGGCTTAATGCCCATCTTTGATGATTTATCCGGATTTTTCAAGATTGATAGAGTCTGGATGATTTCCTCTTTCATTTCTTCTTGCAATCCACCTACATCTGCTAAGGTAATGGAAGGCAGAGGGTTAGGCTTTGATAAACTATTTTTCATTCTATTGCCTGTGCCTATACCTCCTGTTTTCTTTTGGATCACGAAGGCAGTGCCCATCAATAGCAATAACACTCCACCAAGGATCCAAGCACCATACTTGCTGTTGTTCATATACTCATAGTTTATATTATATTTCTCTACTAATTTCTCAACCATCTGACTGCCGGGAGGAACTTGGGAAACAAATGTTGAATCTTCTGTCTTGAGTACGAGAGTTCCATCCATTTTTTCAATAAGTGTTGCTTCACTACCATTTAGGCCATCAATTGACTTGACAAGTGAGGAAAATGGGACCGTTACTTTATCATCAGTATTTTGAACGACAAATGTCGCTGCTAACGTAATTATAACCATAAACGCCGCAAAAAGCGGAAGGATCTTAGAAACAAACTTCGGATTTGAATTCATAGTTTCAGCTCCTTATTAATTCTAAATACCATTATAAGTAATATACCAACGTTATGAATGGGTAAATTGTATGACTCGCAGTGGTAAATAAATGAAATTAATAGGCTTGATGTTTAAAAATGTTGCTACGATGGGTATTGAGTAGGTTTTTTGTATTTGTTGTTGGGAAAATTCATGTGGACAAATTGTGACATTAATCGAAACTGGAAAAAAGTACAAGCACAAACCGAATAGCTACTTGAAACTTTTGGAAGGTAAAGATAGGATGGAAATAGAAATACTTTAGTAATATTCTGACATTTATTTTGTGCACTCAGGAGGGGTCTGTTTGAAGGGCTGGAAGAATCCCATACTGTTGGTTTTGGGAATTGGGATTTCAAACATTGGTAATTGGATTTATTTTGTGGCTATAAATTTATTAGTATTAAAAATAACAGGCTCTGCCGCTGCGATTGCAGGATTATTCATCATCAGGCCGTTGGCGATTCTCCTGACTAATACTTGGGCTGGCAGCATCATAGATCGGGTCAATAAGAGAAGGTTAATGATTTTCATTGATGTTCTTCGGGGTATTTTAATTTCGATCATTCCATTATTTAGTTCGTTAGTTCCGATTTATATTATTATGTTCTTAACGAATATTGCTGGGGCATTCTTTGGCCCGACTTCAGAAACTTACATAACGAAGCTTGTTCCTCCTGAAAAGAGAAAACGCTTCAATTCAATTTTTTCCTTTGCAACATCCGGGGCTATGCTGGTTGGCCCGAGTGTGTCTGGACTGCTGATTATGTATGGAAGCATTAGTACAAGTATCTATATTAATGCAGTAACTTTCTTTTTATGTGCTGTAGCAATATTCTTCCTGCCAGATGTTGATGAAAGGTTAAGCAATGAACAACATAGAGATCGAATAACGATGAAAATGATCGCAGCTGATTGGAAGGCTGTGCTCAATTTTGGGAAAACAGCAGCAGGTTTTATGATCGTTTTCCTTATTTTCCAGTTCATTACTTTAATCTCATTTGCACTTGATTCACAGGAGGTAACGTTCATACAGCAGGTTGTCGGCTTATCCGAAAAGCATTATGGATTGTTGGTAAGTCTTACGGGAGCTGGTTATGTGGCTGGTTCATTTGCAGTGTCAGCCTTGGCGAATCGTCTTTCTATAAAAATGCTCCTGGGATTGGGGTCCTTTTTGTCTGTAACAGGATACTTAATTTTTTATCTTGCTTCTCCAGAAACGGTACCTCTAGCTGTCATGGGCTTTATTATTATTGGGTTCTTTTCTCCATTCTCGTTTACCGGTTACACAACCTTTTTCCAAAACAATGTACCGGTTGATTTGATGGGCAGGTTCAGCAGTGCGTTTGCCTTCTTTCAGGCAATGGTCCAAATCGTCTTAACATTACTATTAGGTTATTTAGCGGAATTAGTGAAACTACAAACAGTCACTATCGCATTTTCGGCACTTGGGTTGTTGCTGGCTGTTGCCCTGACTTCAATCATATTCCTGCAGTCAAAGAAAGATCTATTCATCCTTGAAGCAGAGAATAATTTAACAGAAGAAGGTTAGTAAGGCTGTACTGGTTTAATCCAGTACAGCTTTTTTTAGGGAAAAAACTTTGGTTCTCACCCCTTCTGACATGATGATACATAAAACAAGTTGATTGGCAGAAAATAGATTTGATTGAATATACAGGGTAAACAAAGGATATTAGACGAGGTGTAATAAAGGGAGGGAAGAGCTTGTTCCATGCTGTATTGATTGCAGGTGGGGTCGCAGTGGCGGTCGGAAGAGGGAAGTGGCAAAGGTGGAAAGAGTTTTTACCTACTTTTTATTACTGGGCCTTGTTTAGCTGTTTTTATGAGTATATTTCCTACATCGGAAACAAACACTTGTGGGAATTTGACAAGAACTTCATCAGTCTATTCTTTACGGAAACATTATATACGTTTATTTTTTACCCAAGTATGATTGTTTTGTTCTTGGGTAGTTTTCCTGAAGAAAAAACTAGAAGGATCTGGTATTACTTAAAGTGGATTTCTTTGTCTGTCCTTATAGAGGCAATAGCACTCAAAGTAGGAGCTATCAAATTCGCACACGGCTGGTCTATGGGCTGGGAAGTATTTTTCTACAGCACGATGTATCCCATGCTCAGGCTCCACTATAGGAATCCTTTGATTGCGCTTATTCTTTCCATATTTTTTGTCTTTTTTTATTTAATGATCTTTAACTACCAACTTATATGATGGTAAATAGATCACTTGCTGATTGTTTGGCAGTTAAGGGAATAGTTTCTAAAAATCTGTAAACCTTAATTAAAGCAAATATGAAATTTGAGGTGTAATGTGATTTGTCTTACTTTCAGGATAAAGAGCGAATATTCATCGTGTTTTCTCTGATAGTGATATCACTCTTCCTATCCCCCTATTTCATTTTAGGAGACGATGCCCATATCCGGGTACATGACAATCTTGACTCGAATTTGGCATGGTATAAAGTACTTGCTGAAAGTGGCCAGATTGCCGGATCATTACAATCCAGGATTCCTCAAATCATTAATGGACTGCCAAGGAACGCACTTGGAACTGAGTACAGCCTGATTGTGTGGTTGTATGTATTGTTCCCGACAATGATTGCCTATGGAATAAGCCAGGCAATCACCAGGTTTATCGCCTTTCTTGGAATGTACCTGGTTTTGAAGGACCACTTTATTAAGGGAAAAGACCAAAGCCTGATCCGCATCGGCAGTGCACTTGCATTTGCGCTAACCCCTTTTTGGCCGTCAGGGATGCTTAGCACATTGGGTATGCCCCTGGCACTTTGGGCTTTCATGCATATTAGGAATGGAAGAGGTAACTGGTTGTATTATCTTGCTCTAACTCTCTTGCCATTTTACTCAAGTATTGTCTTGGGTTTTTTCTTTTTCCTCAGTGCAATGGGTTTACTCTGGCTTACTGATGTTTTTCGCGGTAAAGGATGGAACTGGAGGTTCTTCATTGCAATAGCTTATATGACCGCTGTTTACTTAATCACTGATTACAGACTGGTATACTCCTTTTTATTTGATGGAGAACCGAATAGCAGGGATGAATATTTTCATGCCCGCCTGACTTTCTTGCATTCTGTCAGACTGACCTTTAAAAATTTCTTGCTAGGACATACCCATGTAATGACAGTACATACACTGGTTATTTTGCCGGTCATATTTGCAGCGCTATTTCTTATTTGGAAGCATAGGAAGTGGGGGAAAGAGCGCATCTTTGTTTTCTTATTTGTGCTGAATTTCGTTTTATCTGCCTGGTATGCCTTTTGGTTTTATAAAGGGTGGCTCCCTTTAACGGAGAGATTCCATTTTCTTGATACATTTAATTTTGCCAGGTATCACTTTTTGCGTCCATTAATTTTGTACATGCTGTTTGCGATTGGCCTGAAGATTCTCTGGGATGAAAAAATCTTGAGAAAAGCAGTTCCCTCGTTGGTGGCTGTGCAAATTTTATTGCTGCTGTTTACAAATGAAGAGATTGTTCATCACAAAAAGCCAAGTGTTAGGGAGTTTTATGCAGAGGAACAATTTAACGCGATAAAAAATCACATAGGAAAACCTCAAAATAGCTATCGTGTTGCCAGTATAGGGTTACATCCAGCGGTCGCACAATTTAATGGGTTTTACACACTGGATACCTACAATAATTTTTATCCTCTGAGTTATAAATATCAATTCAGGAAAATTATCGAAGGAGAACTCAAGAAAAATAAGCGGATCCGAATTTATTTTGATGAGTGGGGCGGACGCTGTTATCTTTTTACCGATGAATTGGGAAAGCATTATCTGTTTAAAAAAACTTCAAAAAGAAGAATCGAAAATATTGATTTAAATCTAGAATCGTTTAAACAAATGGGTGGGGAATATATCTTTTCTTCTGTTCCCATTGATAACGCATTGGAAAATAGCCTAAAGCTCGATAAAGTCTTTACCTCAAATGAAAGCGCCTGGAAAATTTACCTCTATGAAGCTCTATAACACCAAGGAGGCTAATCAATGAATATGCCGATCTTAACAATTATCGTTCCTTGTTATAATGAGGAAGAAGTTTTGGGAGAGACTATTAATCAGTTAACAACAAAGCTTAGTGAAATGGTCATCGATAATATGGTATCAGAAAAGAGCAAAATCTTATTCATCGATGATGGCAGCAAGGATAGGACTTGGCACTTGATTTATAAGGCCAGTTTGAATAACGAAATGGTAAAAGGACTAAAGCTCTCGAAAAATGCAGGGCATCAAAATGCTCTGCTTGCCGGACTCTTTTCAGCAAAAGAGGCTTCTGATTGCATGGTCACCATTGATGCTGATCTGCAGGACGATATTCATGCCATTAACGACATGGTTAAGAAGTTCAATGAGGGTTATGAAGTTGTTTATGGTGTACGCAGCTGCAGGGAGAGTGACACATTATTCAAACGTTATACTGCAGAAGGCTTTTACAAGCTAATGGACAAGCTAGGAGTCAAACTAGTCTTCAACCATGCCGATTTTCGCTTGATGGGTAAGAGGGCGGTTGATGAATTGGAACATTTTGCTGAAAGCAATATGTTTCTCCGTGGGATTGTTCCATTAATCGGTTTTAATTCAACTTCTGTTTACTATGAAAGAAAGGTAAGGCTTGCGGGGGAAACGAAGTACCCATTGAGGAAAATGCTTGCTTTCGCATTTGATGGAATTACTTCATTTTCCGTTACACCGATAAGATTCGTCATGCTTGTAGGGTGTCTCTCATTTTTTGTCAGCCTTTTATTCGGTGTATACTTTCTTACATTGAAGCTGTTCGGCAACACAGAACTTGGATGGACTTCTCTGATCACCTCGATTTGGCTAATTGGGGGGCTGCAGTTAATTGCCCTTGGTTTAGTTGGAGAGTATATTGGAAAAATCTATAAAGAAACTAAGCGGAGACCGAAGTATATTATCGATGTTGATCTCTTTAACCTGCCAGTGTCAAGGAAATTGATGAACATGGAAGGGGCAGATTATGAGTCAATCGTTGAAACTCGGAAGCTATCTGAGAATAACTAACCAGTTGGTGCAAAGAATTGGCGTAGGCTCTGCAAACTTTCCTCCTTTCTTGAAATTCCTGCTTGTTGGCGTACTGAATACCTTTGTTGGAATGGGTCTCATGCTGTTACTGAAAAATGGACTGGACTGGCCGTTTTGGTATGCGACATTCACCGGCAATGCTATAGGGGCTGCTGTAAGCTACCTATTGAATCGAACTTTTACATTTAATAGCAGGGTTCCCATTCGGATTGGAGGACCAAAATTTATTTTAGTGATTCTGGCATGTTATTTCCTTTCCTTCTCGATCAGCCGTTCGATAACCCGGACAATGGACTTCATTACAGTTTGGCATATCTATATAGATTCGGACAATATTGCAATACTGCTCGGGTCAATCATATATACGATCACGAACTATATCGGACAAAAGTCCTTTGTTTTTAAGGATCAGATTCAAAGCAGCTCTTGAGGCTGCTTTTTTTATTGACTTAATGTCCAAATAAA
The DNA here is from genome assembly GCF_047739415.1 of Mesobacillus sp. Taxonomy (GTDB): domain Bacteria; phylum Bacillota; class Bacilli; order Bacillales; family Cytobacillaceae; genus Mesobacillus. The sequence goes on from NZ_JBIQOE010000043.1 coordinate 101,810, forward strand.
GATAAAAATGAATGAGTGTAATTTATTTGTTTAGTAAGGGTTTTTAGAACAAGGCAAGTACCTAATATCTAAATTTAACTTTAAAAGGAGCAAGACCACTTCATGAACATTTGGGAATTATTTGTGGCATTTATACTCGGGTTGGTAGAAGGATTAACTGAATTTGCGCCTGTTTCGTCTACTGGTCATATGATTATTGTCGATGACCTGTTATTGCACTCTAAACAATTATTTACAGAACCTGTTGCCAATACCTTCAAAGTAGTCATTCAATTAGGGTCTATTTTAGCAGTGGTTATTGTGTTTAAGGAAAGATTCATAAATCTATTAGCTCTGAAAAAAGGTGTTTCAATCGGAGATTCCAAAGGCAGGCTAAGTCTGCCAAAGGTGATTGCGGGCTTGATTCCCGCCGGATTGACAGGTGTTCTATTTGAGGACTATATTGACGAACATCTATTTTCGGTAGAAACAGTCATCATTGGATTAGTAGTCGGTGCATTTCTATTAATTCTCGCAGACCGCTTACAACCAAAAACACTTAAGACTGAAGATGTTGATCAAATCAGCTATAAACAAGCATTAGGAGTAGGTTTGTTCCAGTGCCTCGGATTATGGCCGGGATTCTCAAGGTCAGGTTCTACAATTGCCGGAGGAGTTCTTCTTGGTATGAGCCACCGAGCGGCTTCGGATTTCACGTTCATCATGGCGGTTCCAATCATGCTTGGCGCCAGCGGCATTTCCCTATTGAAAAATTGGGAGTATTTTACGATGGATGCATTGCCGTTTTTCACTGTAGGCTTTATCAGCGCTTTTGTGTTCGCGTTAATTTTCATAAGATTCTTTTTGAGACTTATCAATAAAATTAAACTAATGCCATTTGCTATTTATCGGATTATTCTGGCGGGGTTGATTTATTTTATTTTTCTTTAAAGGTTTTAATATTGGAAGAAATCAGAATGATTTTTTACTGCTCTTTCAAGCTGGGATAGTCTTATAAAAAGGAAAAGACGCAAATGTGCGTCTTTTCCTTTTTTGGTTTCAAAAAATCAAAACATGCGGTGCGCTTTCGCATTACTTCTCGCTATAAGAACATTTTGTGCTACCTGAGTTTCACCATTAATCTGCGAGTTTGTATGCTTGCGCCTTGACCTACTGTGGTGAAAAAGTTGTGAGTGTGGATCCAAATGATCTTTGTAACTCATACAATCACCTCATGAATGGATTTTTGAAACACACGATATTCATTTCGAATATCATCTATATCGTTTGTCATAAGGAGGGGCAATATACAGATTTAATCGAAGGATCTAATACATAATCTTTTTTTGCTTTTTTTGTAACTTTTTACAATTTTCATCGTATTAATCTTTGTGAGGTCTTGAAATATAAATTTTTAATGAAATGAGGAGATTCTATGTCGCAATTTGCCCTTGAGGTAAAGGCGTTAACAAAGACAATTGGTAAAAAAACAATTGTTGATGACGTGAGTTTTCAAGTGGAACGGGGTGAAATATTTGGACTCCTGGGTCCTAATGGTGCGGGGAAAACAACAATCATCCGAATGATTGTTAGTCTGATTAATCGTACAGGTGGGACGGTGCTAATAAATGGCCATGATCTGGATGCTTCCTTTACGGAAGCAATGAATGAATTGGGTGCTATAGTGGAAAACCCGGAATTCTATAAATACCTTAGTGGATATAAAAATCTCAGGCATTACGCTCGTATGGCATTAAGCGATATTACGGAAGAGCGGATTAACGAAGTCACCGAGCTGGTAGGTCTTGAAAATGCAATCAATGATAAAGTTCGTACATATTCCTTAGGGATGCGCCAACGTCTGGGCGTTGCACAAGCAATTTTACATAAGCCTTCTATTCTCATACTGGATGAACCAACAAACGGACTTGATCCTCAGGGAATTCGTGAATTCCGTGATTATTTACGCTTGCTTGCAAGCCAGGGGACTTCAGTGTTAGTCTCATCTCACTTATTATCAGAAATGCAGCTAATGTGCGACCGGTTTGCAATTATAGAAAAGGGAAAACTAATTCATATATCTTCCATGCATGAAAATGAGGTATCAGAGGTTAAAAAGGTACAGACGATAGAAGTGGAACTATCAAACCCAGCACTTGCTTCCAAACTTTTGACAGAAAACAATGTGAAAGTGACTTCGAGTAATGGCCCGCGTTTAACCTTATCTGTGCAAAAAGAACAAATACCAATGATTAACAAGCTATTTGTTGAAAATGATATAGATGTTTTTGAAATTTTAAATGTGAAAGCAACGCTAGAAGACCGCTTCTTGGAAATCACAAATAAAGATAAAAAGGAGCAAATGGTATGATTCCTTTAATACAAAATGAATTGATGAAAATCTTTGGCAAAGTGGCAAGCTGGATATATATGGTCATTATTGTTCTGGCAGTTTTAATCGCAGGAATTATTTATTCTAAATTCAGTGCAGACCCTAACCCTAATTGGAAACAGGATACACAGGCTGAGATTGCCATGCTTGAAAACCAGATGGCATCTGCTTCCGGTGACGAAAAGAAAATGATTCAAAACCAAATTGAGCAGACCCAGCAATTTCTTGACCAGGACATTAATCCAAATGCGAAAACAAACTGGCATTTTATGAATGATGTGGTTGTAGGTGTCAGTTCACTTGTTACTTTGTTCGTAGTAGTCGTCGGCAGTGCGAATGTTGCGGCAGAATTCTCTGATGGTACAATCAAGCAGCTACTGATCCGTCCGCATCAAAGATGGCGAATTCTGCTGTCAAAGTACATAGCTGTCATTATATATGCATTATTAATGGTCCTAACATTGATTGTATCTGGCTATATAATTGGACTGCTCTTATTTGGCAGTGGTGATTTCAATATGAAAATGTTTGAAATCACGCTCGAAGGTAGAAAGGTGGCAATTGTCGGAACACAATTCTTGTTAAAAATGCTTTACTTCATTCCAAGCCTGTTCATCATCATGACGATTGCTTTTATGCTGTCAACATTGTTTAAAAGCCAGGCTTTAGCAGTTGGAATAGGTATCTTTGTCCTTTTCTTTTCGTCGACACTTGGTGGAATTATCCTGATGCTTGCTGACAAATATACTTGGGTGAAATTATTGATTTTCCCGCATTTGGATTTGACAGTCTATGCTCTTCAGGATAGGATTCTTGAGGATATAACATTACCAGTTTCGCTTTCCATACTTGCTGTGTATTACGCAATATTTATGATGCTCACCTTTTTCTTTTTCCAAAAAAGGGATATCTGTATTTAAGCAGAATAAATTAAAGAGCGGTCCTCGGGCCGCTCTATTTAATTTGAAGATTGGAAGGAGAGAGGTGTGGTGAATCCTATTTTATTGGATTTTCCAACTGAATTTGAAACGGACCGGCTTTTGATCAGGATGCCGTTGCCTGGTGATGGTGCTGTCACTTGTGAATCAATCATTGCATCTTTAAAAGAACTCCAGCCCTGGATGCCATTTGCTCAAAAAGAACAAAGTGTTGAAGAAACAGAAGTCGTAATCAGACAAGGGTATGTGAATTTTTTGAATCGGTCAGACCTGAGGCTGCTTGTATTCAACAAAGACACCGGGGAATTTATCGCGTCATCTGGATTACATAGGATTAACTGGGACGTGCCTAAATTCGAGATCGGTTATTGGATTGACACAAGATACAGTGGGCGAGGGTATATGACAGAGGCTGTCCAGGGAATCACAGATTTTGCCGTTCGAGAGCTAAAAGCCCGCAGAATCGAAATAAGATGTGATTCATTGAATACTAAAAGCAGGGCGATTCCCGAAAAATTAGGATTTGCTCTCGATGGCATACTAAAGAATGATTCAGTTTCAGTAGACGGTGAGCTAAGGGATACATGTATTTATTCTAAAATATTCTAACTGTAATGGAGGTATCCAATTTGGCTATTGGTTACCTCTTATGCATATTATCGATTAAGAGCTTGGCGTATTGGTGACCTGATTTACGGAAATATGGATTTTTAGGTCGCCAATGGGGTGTATTGGTGACCTGATTTACGGAAATATGGATTTTTAGGGCACGAATGGGGTGTATTGGTGACCTGATTTACGGAAATATGGATTTTTAGGTCACCAATCAAGGGTATTGGTGACCTGTTTTTCGAGGAAATGGATTTTTAGGTCACCAATGAGGTGTATTGGTGACCTGTTTTTCGAGGAAATGGATTTTTAGGTCACCAATCAGGGGTATTGCTGACCTGTTTTTCGAGGAAGTGGACTTTTAGGTCACCAATGCGGGGTATTGGTGACCTGATTTTCGAGAAAGTGGATTTTTAGGTCACCAATCAGAGGTATTGGTGACCTGATTTTCGAGAAAGTGGATTTTTAGGTCACCAATCAGGGTCATTGGTGACCTGTATTCAAAAATATGCTTCTTCAGGTAACTAATCGCTTTTATTTAATGATCTGTTTATAGGGTTTTGCAAAACACTATTTGGCAGCAGGGATGGGTGCTAATAAAATCGAGCAGCCAATTAGGCTGCTCGAAATTCAACTTATTCCCCTTGCCACTCTCTAAGTTTATCTATCACTTTGTCGCCAACCTTACCGGCGTCTTCCTGCATTTGTTCAAATACTTTTTTCCACTTTGGAGCTTCTTCTTTTAGTTTTTCTTCAACCTGGCCAGCACGCTCTTTTAATTCTTGCTCCAGATCATTTGCTTTTTCCCTGATTGCTTTTTCTGTTTCTTCATAATCAACGATGGCACCAGACTGCCTTTCGTTGATTGACTGGACCCTGAATTCCTCCTGCTCGATGTGGGGCACTGTTTCTTCCATGATTGCCCTGAACAGAGGGACTACATCCTTGGAACTGCTGCTGGATAAATAATGCTTACGGTCAGTTTTATCATATCCAAGCCATACTGCACCGACAATGTTTGGTGTATATCCTACAAACCATTGATCCTTTGTTCCGTTTATATCTGCATAAGGCAGCTGAGTAGACCCTGTTTTACCTGCAATTTCAACACCCTCAATATTTGTCCCTTTACCAGTACCTGTTTCAACAACATTCAATAACATTGACGTCATTTCATTGGCCACTGATTTAGAAGTAACGCGTGTTGTTGAGCCATCATGCTCTGCAATCACCTTGCCTGTGGGACCGACAATTTTTGTGATTACGTGGGCATCATGACGCTTCCCTCCATTTGGGAAGACAGAATAAGCTTCGGCCATTTTCAAGGGAGAAACACCGTTATGCATTCCTCCGAGGGCGAGGGCAAGGTTCTGGTCTTCTTTTTCTACTTTAATTCCAAATCTTCTTACAGCATCAATTCCTTTATTCAAACCAATCTCATTCAAAAGCCAAACAGCAGGGATGTTAATTGACTTTTCCACGGCCTCATACATTGGCACTTCTCCCTGATAGGTATCGGAGAAGTTTTTGGGGCTGTAATTTTTAAATGACATCTTCTTGTCAACAAGCATGGAATCATACTTATAGCCTTCTTCTAATGCAGGTGTGTAAACTGCCAGAGGCTTCATAGTCGAACCAGGCTGAGCCCTGAGGTGGGTTGCACGGTTAAACCCTCTGAACACTTTTTCGCCTCGCCCGCCAACTAAAGCACGAACGCCACCATTTTCAGGATCAAGCAGGACGGATCCGCTTTGCACTAAAACATCACTTGCCCGATCAGGAAATAGATGATCCTGTCGGAACACTTTTTCCAGACCGGATTGTATGTCCTGATCAAGTTCAGTATAAATACGATAGCCTCTGGTCATGATTTCATCCTGGGTAAGTCCGTATTTACTTGTTGCTTCGTCTAAAACAGCATCGACATAAGAAGGATATTTGCGGTCTGCCAGAGAGCCGCCTCCATCTTCCAGTACAATCTTTTGAGATTTGGCTTGTTTATATTCGGTATCTGTTATCATCCCTAGTTCATTCATTTTAGCTAGAACAACATTTCTGCGTTTGAGGGCAGCGTCATAATTATTATAAGGATCCAGGGCAGAAGGCGCTTTAAGCAGGCCGGCAAGCAGTGCAGCCTCACTTATTGTGACATCCTGAATATCCTTTGCGAAATATTTTTTACTGGCGTTGTTAATACCAAAAGCGCCACTTCCGAAATATACCTGGTTCAGGTACATTTCTATGATTTCGTCCTTTTCATACACCTTCTCAAGCTCGACTGCCAAAAATAATTCTTCTACTTTACGTTTGTATGTCCGCTCTGAAGATAACAGAGCATTTTTGGTCAGCTGCTGGGTCAGGGTACTGCCACCCCCGGTAATGCCTCCAGCTAAAAGGTTTCCGAAAAAAGCACGTGCGATGCCTTTAATATCGAATCCGTTATGTTCATAAAATCGTTCATCCTCAATAGCAATGACGGCATTTGGGACATGTTCTGGCATATCTTTTATCGACACTCCACCCGTACGATTGGTAGCAAGCTTGCTTGCTTCATCGCCATTGCGATCATAAATGGTGGTTGCCTGGCTCAATCCATCCTTCAGGGTCTGGACATTCGCCCTGCTAGCGATAAAGGCGAACCAAAGGATCGAGAGCAATATGAAAACCAATAAGATTAATAACAAGATTTGAGTCAGGTGGCGCCGTTTCCAGAATCGAACAACAGCCTCCCAGAATCTTTGCAGTAAGTGCATATGATTTCTCCTTTTAAAATGAAGCTTTTTAGTAACCAAAAAGGCTGGTAAAATTAGGTTGGAATCCTAATTTACCTTCCATTATATATTATTTTTTCTGATTGGGAAAAGCGGAAGCTATGATAACCGTTATACATAGCATTTCTTTGAATTCATAAAAATTTTTAAAAAACTGAAACAAAATGTTCGCTCATGCGACTTATTTGGGAACGGGGGAGTGATAATTGGATTCGCCGAATGCTGCACGGGAACTTGTCTTCTACTTCGATGCGCTGCAACAAGGGGACGAAGAATACATTAAAGATGTGCTACTGTATGAGTACTACGATAACAATATTAATGAAGTGTTGAAATACTATGAAAAAGTTGATTTTTCAACCGTGAACGTTGAAATGGTTGAGATCGATACACGGGGACGTGAGCTGGTGACTTTTACTTTTGTCGATAAAGAAACAAAAATCCAGATTAAAAGACGTCTACTGCTTGATATGTCAGATGAGAAAAACATTAAAATTTTCGATTCAATAGGTCCTGAAAAAATCAATTCTATAAAAGATGAAAAAGTTAAAGAAAAGGCAGAATATCTGGAAAAGAATTTCAGGTTGGGAATGACAGAAGAAGAAGTCAAAACTTTGTTTGGGGAAGAATTCGATGAATTCGTGGATGCTGATGCAGAGGACGGTTCCGTCAAGGATTGGCTTTATCAATTCTATGTTGAAAAGGGTACGGTGAGTAAAGTACCTAATAAAGGAATCGTTGACCTTGAAAATCTTCACAGCCAGAATATTGGAATACAATTCTGGATCGGCTGGTCATCGGAAGAAAAAGTGATGAGAATGTCAATGTTTTATACTTTGAATGGGAAAGTATATGCAAAGTTACTAAGGCCAGATGGAAGTTTGGTAGAGGAGGTGCAGCAGTCGGGAGAAGTTTTACTGGATTCCACTCCTTTTAAACTTGATGAACAAGAAAAGCTTGCCTATGATTTATTTAAGCAAAACCATTCAAGTAAACACTTAAAAGACATTCCACCTTTAAGTATAGCTAAGCTGTATGTCCAAGCCCAGTTAGATAACGACCCGGAAACTGAATATGCTTTATATACAACCCGTCCAGAACATGTAAGGTGGTCAAAGGCAGAACATTTACAGGATTCCAGTAAATTTTTATCTAGTAGTGAGGAAATACTTGCAGCTTTTCAGGGAGTCCAGGCAGGGAAATTTGTAGAAACAAGTGATTATGAGGGTTATATCAAATTTGAAAATAAAAATGGAGTCCAGGAATTCAGGTTAATTAAGGACCTGGATGGGGTTTGGAAAGTAGGGTTTATGCCAATTCAATAAAATCGCAAAGAATGTATGAGTACTGAACTGTTATGAGATCTGCATTTACTCTAATTTCTTGCACTATTAATGTAATATTGTTTGCAGAAATAATTATAGGGTTGTAAAGAATACAAAAGGCGTGGATGTGTATCCGCGCCTTTTGTTTAAAAATGGATGTTAACTATTTGTTCTTTGAAGATTTCCGATTCACTTTGATTGAAAACTTTACTAGTCGTAATCTTTATTGAATTTATATCAGGGTTCTCAACAATAACTCCGATATTACCAGCTTTCTTTTCACCGGGCCGAATCTTGCCATTCAATTCTTCTAAATAAATGTCATCCTCCCAAGTTTTCTTCTCACTGTTGTCCATCTCCATCTGGGCAACCGGGGCAAAATTTAATACTTCATCTGACTTGTTCTCTATCTCTATAAAGATTTTTACAAATGTAAATTTTTCTTCATGTGTATAGCTGTGAAAAAAATCAATCAAGCTGTAGTCCGGTTGGTATTCGATTATTTTTAAATCTTTTACAACAAGTTCAATGGGCCCTGTTGAAAATTTCCGATCCAATTTTTTGTAACTTTTCAACATGGCGTAACCTTTCTCATCCCTAAATGTTTCACCGACACTCAGCAATGTTCGATCATCTGTAACCTGAGGGTTGGGAACATACTCACTCTTTGATTTCTGTGGAGGGGGAGTTTCTTCATTTATTTCTTCCTGGATTGGTTCCTCTTTTTCTATTTCTGCTGAAGAATTTGAACTTCCTTCAAGACTGCATCCAACGATTGAAGCCATTAGTACTATCAATAAAAATAACTTTCTCATTTCGCACCTTCTTAGCAGTTGATAAACAGACTTCCCGCTGCCTGAAAGACAGCGGGAGGATTGATTTTACTTATTTATCTTCAATTACAATTTCTTTATTCCCTTTTTGCAGGATGCTGAAGACATGTTTCGCAAGGTCTGTGTTTTCAATTTTTCCAGCTAGAGCTTCTCTAGTTGGACCAAATGCATAGACGTTTACGTCCTCACCGGTATGGCCGTCGGTCGTCCAGCCTGTATGTGAACGCTGGTTGAAGATTTCTTCAATAGCACTATCGATGTCAGTTACATCTCCTTCAGCAACAGCCTTGACTGAATTTATTTCTTCCGAAGTCAGTTCTAAATCAATGTAGTTGGAAAGTGTTTCTTCAACATCTGCACCATTGGAAATTTCCGCTGCCATGAAGTCTGGCGTGCGTTTAGCTGCTTTAATTGGTTCAGGGAACCAGTTGTAAATGCCGTCAGCTCCAATTGAATAGCCGCCCGTAGAGTGGTCAGCAGTTGCTATTACAAGAGTATGCTTATCCTTTTTCGCAAAATCAATCGCTGCCTTGAACGCTTTTTCGTAGTCTTCCATTTCACTCATCGCACCAACGATATCATTATCGTGTCCTGCCCAGTCAATCTGGCTGCCTTCGACCATCAGGAAGAAGCCGTCCTTATCTTTATTCAATCTTTCAATCGCAGACTTAGTCATTTCTTCAAGTGATGGAATGTCGTCTGTACGGTCGATCATCTTGGGAAGGCCACGAGGTGCGAACAATCCCAGAATTTTTTCATTATTATCGCTTACCAGCTGTTCTTTAGTAGAAGCGAAGCTGTAGCCGTCTTTTTGGAATTCTTCAATTAGGTTCCGGTCTTCGCGGTCGAATAAATCAGTACCTCCGCCTAGAAGAACATCGACCTTGTGTTCACCGTTGATTAAATCATCGTAGTAGTCCTCTGCAATTGCATTCATATTTCTGCGGCTTTCATCATGCGCACCGAAAGAAGCCGGAGTGGCATGGGTGATTTCAGAGGTAGCAACAAGGCCGGTAGCTTTGCCTTGTTCTTTGGCTGATTCCAGAACGGTTTTTACATCTGATTTATCGTTATCGACACCGATTGCCGCGTTATAGGTTTTAACACCTGCTGACATTGCAGTTGCTGATGAAGCAGAATCTGTAATGTTTTCTTCAGGGTCTTCCGCATAAGTCGACTGCTGGCCAACAAGGTATTTATCGAATTCGGTTCCTTCTGCAAGCTTAGTATTTGGATCGTCTTTTAAGTAACGGTAAGCGGATGTATAGGATACCCCCATACCATCACCAATCATGAAAATAACGTTTTTGATCTTAGCATGATTCTGGTTAGAAGATTCCTTTGCGTCAGCTGTAAAAGTTCCCGAAAGACTGCCAATAGCGAGAGATGAAACGACGGCAAACGGAATCAATTTCTTTTTGAAGTTTCTATTCATGTTCATTTTCCCTCCAAATTACTAGATTTCAAGCTTATTATAGTATATATTTAGAAGATTTCTTCTTATAAGAAAAAGGGGTTTTTCATGCTGGCAAAAGCAGAACGGGAATTTAGAATCAGTGAGAAGGGGAGGGGTGTAACTATCGGATTATATTTAAGATCTTATCTTTAAGGATAGTTAGATAGAAGGAAACAACAATACATGTGTTTTTTTCGATAAATAAATACAGTGTGCCAAAAGATGTGTTTTTATCAAGAGGTTCGGTTTTAGAGAAAAATAAAAAGGCAAATCTAAGATTCACCTTTTTACAATACTATTTACCAGCCGGCTGGGAGCATTGCCACCGGCATAAGTGATACCTCATATGTGTAGCCGCCATCCTTCGTTCCAGTTGGCCATAAAGCAGTAGCCATGTAGATGACCTTAATAGTGTTATCCTGTGAAAATTCTGTTACGTATACAACCCTGTCAGCCATGAAACCGATTTGTTCTTGAGTCCAAAGGATTCTGTCAGCCATGAAGCCAATTTGGTCAACTGTGTAAAGAACACCGTCCAATGTTTGAGTATATGAATCAGCACCCATTTGCCCTACTGTTACTAAAACATCAGCGGCTGTAGTAGCAGCTTCAGCCTTTTGCTGTGGAAGTCCAGCAGCAACAAAAGATAAAATCATTGCAAAGGCAATGAGAGATTTTGTAATCATATTTTTCATTAAGTTTTCCTCCTGTTTGATACCATGTTAGGTAAATTTATATTTATTAATATATACCCCTATAGGTATAATGTCAATGACTTTATCAAAATTAATATCTTGCATTTAAGTTCCCATTGTAGTTTTGCCCTTACAGGAGTAAGATGTAAGAGGTGAAAATAGAAAGGAGTTGGTATCTTTGGGTTATTCAAAAGAACCTGATCCCGATAGGTGCGGGGAAGTCGATGATCTATTAGATTTGATACTATTGAATGCTGCAAGACTATCAACTCTGAAAAAAGGTAGTTGGCTTCCTCAATAATAGAAGAGGAGGTTGGTCCAATGCTGGAAATCTATAAAAGCAGTGAAGAAAGACATTTAACATGTGTAGAAGAAATCTCCAAAGGCACCTGGGTTAATATGGTGCATCCTACTGAAGATGAAATCATAAGGGTTGCCGGTGAAACGGGTATCGCAGTGGACTTCATAAAGGACGCCCTTGATGATGAAGAGCGTCCAAGAATAGAAAAGGAAGATGGTATTGTTTATATAATCGTTGACTATCCATACATCACCCATGATGATTCTGGCTTTCCGATTTACGAAACAATACCAGTAGGAATCATCCAGACTGCGAATTGCATCATTACGGTTTCTTTAAAAGAGACACCTGTATTGAATGAATTCAAATCAAACAGGGTCAAGGAATTTTATACCTTTAAGAAAACAAGATTTGCCTTGCAAATCCTCTACGTTATCTCGATTTATTATTTAAGATACCTGAAACAAATCAATAAAAAAACAAATGAGATTGAGCGCGAGCTGCATCAGTCGATGAAAAACAAGGAATTATATGCATTTTTGGCTTTGGAAAAAAGCTTGGTTTACTTCACGACTTCACTAAAGTCCAATAAAGTCGTACTTGCGAAGATCATGCGCTTTAATTATTTGAAAATGTATGAAGAAGACAAGGATTTGCTTGAGGATGTCATCATTGAAAATACGCAGGCCATTGAAATGGCTGAGACCTATAGTTCGATTTTAAGCGGTATGATGGACGCTTTCGCCTCTATCATTTCAAATAATCTCAATATGGTAATGAAATTCCTGACATCCATAACAATCATTCTGTCATTTCCGACTATGGTGGCAAGCTTCTACGGAATGAACGTGGATCTCCCATTTCAGCACAATCCCTTTGCGTTTTTCCTGGCAATCAGTATGGCCGTGTTATTAGCTGGGTTAACTGCATTCATTTTCTGGAAAAAGAAATATTTCTAAATGAACGCCTGGACATCTGTCCGGGCGTTTTTTATTCTAAAATCTTCATTTATACATATTTATGGATTAACAGAGATTGTAGGTTCAAGATGGTATCACATGCAAAAAGGGTGATTGAATGACAGGAATATTGGTCAATATTTATAGAAAGATGTTGTCAGGCTTCATTATATTAGTTTGCACATTTAGTTTCTTTCTTGTGGCTGGTTTCATTTCTTCTTCGAACATCAGCTTTTTTAAATTCAAAGTTAACGGAGATATTGGAGCAGAGGTATTCCTCAGGATTATCAGTTATGAAAACCCGTTAATTGGACATGCCTTGACAGGATCCAATGCTGATTTGCCAATTCTTTCTACAGGATTTAAATTGCTTACAAACGTTGAAATGAATGATATAAGGAGTCTGATCAGGAGTGAGATTCCCGGTTTCATGGCTTTTGATTCAAACTTCCTTATTGCAGATGAAGGTGTTGATTTTACGGATATCCCGATCGAATCTGCCCCTCCAATGGAGGTTTTATTGCAGGAAAGGAGTATGGCTGCCAATGAACTGAAGGAGCTGAACAGCGGCAAAACATATACAGGATCTACACCAACAGAAAAGTCGGTGTTCATATATCATACTCACAGCTGGGAATCCTACTTACCATTGCTTGGTCTTGAGGGTGCAGAGAACGAAAATGAAGCTGTCGATGGAAAGACTAACATCACCATTGTAGGTGAACTACTAGGAAAGGAATTGGAGAAAAAAGGTATCGGAGCGAGCGTGGATAAGACTAATATTGGACAAGAGCTTGATAAAAAAGGCTGGATGACACACAAGTCTTATGAGATTTCACGTTCCTTGGTTCAAAGCGCAATGGCTGGAAACAAGAAATTAGAATATTTTATTGACCTGCACAGGGATTCTGTCAGAAAAGATTCGACAACAGCCACCATCAATAAAGAACCTTATGCAAGATTAGTTTTTGTCATTGGCGAGGAAAACAAGAACTTCCAGAAGAACCTGAAGTTTGCAAATGAACTTCATAAGATTCTTAATAAAAATTATCCCGGGATCAGTAAGGGAGTTTTGCCGAAAAAAGGAATCGGCGTTGATGGAATATATAATCAAGACTTGCATGCAAACACACTGGTTGTCGAGGTAGGCGGTGTTGATAATAATATGAAAGAATTAAAAAACACAATAGAAGCGTTAGCGGACGCGATCAGCCAGATTTATTGGGAGGCGGAAGAGGTAAATGGCTGAAAATCATGAAAAGTATTTCTGGCTGTTGTGGACGATTTCTACTACGATGTTAGCGTACTTCTATTTACCCCTGACGTTGGCAATTACATTTTTCTTGTCAGGCATTATCATAAGCAGTAAATGCCTGGTTGAAGATTTTATAAACCTTCAGGAAGATGCTGAAAAGCAAAATGAAAAAAACCATTGAAGCATTGTCTCAATGGTTTTTTTGCTTCAAAGGTTTAGAAGGTATAATTTTATTTCGAGAAATGTCCAGCTCCAGGTCGGGACTGACCAAGGCGCTAGCGCTTTTCTATTTAAACCAGCCCTTTTTCCTGAACCATAAAAACATGGTTATTCCGATGACAAACATGGCGAACAAAGCTCCAAAATAACCAAATCTCCAGGAGAGTTCAGGCATATTCTCAAAATTCATCCCGTAAATACCTGCAATGAAGGTGAGTGGCATGAAAATGGTTGTGATTACAGTAAGTACTTTCATTACGCGATTCGTTTCATGTGAATTAATCGACAAATAGCTGTCCCGCATATCTGTTGTCAGTTCACGGCTCGCTTCCACCTTTTCAGCTAACCTTAATAAATGGTCATGGATGTCCGCGAAATATTCTTTTTGTTCAAGTACTCCAGAAAGGCGATGGGAATTAATCATCCTGTATACCAAATCCCTCATTGGTGTAATGGTATGCCTTAACGAGAGCAGTTCATGCCTTGTATCGAATAAATCTTCAAGCAGTTCCTCCATCGAGCGGTCGGCTGAATTCTCATCAATTTCATTCAATAAGTCCTCAATTCGATAAACATGAGGGAAATAATTATCGACTATTTTGTCTAAAACATGATAGAGGACAATCGATGGGTTCCATTCTGCTGGCGATTTCGCAAGCTCTAATCTCTTCCACACATCATCAATTTCACGAGTGCTTACGCTATTGTAGGTAACGATATAGTTGTGCCCAAGGAATAGATCAACCTCTTCCTTCTGCATGGACTCTCCATTGAGAGCCTGGAAAACAAAAAAATGATAATCATCATAATAATCGAGTTTTGGTCTTTGAAGGGTATGGATACAATCTTCAATGGATAAAGGGTGAAAATGTAATGGTTCTTTCAACAATTGAATTTCTTCATCAGTGGGTTCACTGAAATCAATCCAGTACCAATTTTCACTGTCTAAAACCAGTGAGTCGATATTTTGACTAGTTTGGATTTCTCCAGAAGGACTAATAGAAATTGTACGTATCATAAGATCTCCCAAAAAACAGTTTTTGGCTGTCTTTAAATTAATTCGGATGCTTCGCTCTTAGTAAGCAAACCGTCAAAGACTTTAACAACCTATTTTAATTATATTAGCAAAGGTGGACAGGAATCAAAGCAAAACCATGTGCTTGGGATGACTGAAGAAGAAGAGGGCTTCAAGTCAGCAAATGCGGGGTGATGGAAATAGTTCAATATTGCTATAATGGGAATCGAAAGCAATATACGACATAAAGGTCGATTATAATGAATTCCGAAGACTGAAAACAAAAAGTTAACATGACTTCCTTAATTATATATCCGATAGTTAAATATAACTAAGACTGTGCCAGGAGGACTAAGAAGAATGCTGCATCATGTTGAAATCAATGTTACCGATTTGAGTAAAGCCACTGAGTTTTGGGGGTGGTTTTTAGGCGAACTAAATTATGAAGTCTTTCAGAAGTGGGATAAGGGAATAAGTTGGAAAGGTAACATGACTTATATTGTGTTTGTACAAACCGAAGATAGGTTCATTCAAGGAGGATATCACCGCTCCCAAGTTGGTTTGAATCATCTTGCTTTTTATGCAGATTCACGTCATCATGTGGATCAAATGACTGAAAAACTAAGAGAAAGACATATCCCCATCCTCTATCAAGACAGACACCCTTTTGCAGGAGGGGCAAATCACTATGCGGTGTTTTTTGAAGGTCCGGATCGTATGAAAGTTGAATTGGTTGCACCCTGAATGGCACCGGATAATTTTTTCCAAGTGTAACTTCCTGATATAAAGGGAAAAGTATTTTACTTTTGTAAATTAGGAGGCATTGGAAACAGTTATGGCAGAAGCATTTTTAGGGATTGTCATCTCTGCAATGGCAACAGGTTTGGGAGCAATTCCAGTTTTATTTCTAAATAATGTTTCACCCCGGTTAAAGTCTTTACTTCTTGGTTATGCTTCAGGGATCATGATGGCGGCTACAACCTTCAGTTTGATACCAGAGTCTTTGAAATCATCTAATATCTGGATTCTATCCATTGGTATGTTATTAGGGACGTTTGCCTTAAATTTCATTAATTCAAAGACGGAAGATCTGGATACAAGTGACTTTAAATTTTTTTCAGGTTTTGATCGAAAAACATTAGTCATCATAACAGCAATAACTCTCCATAATTTGCCCGAAGGCCTGTCAGTCGGGGTCAGTTATGGAGCGGGTGAAGACAATCTTGGAGCTATCATAGCCTTCGCAATAGGCCTGCAAAATGCACCCGAAGGATTCCTCGTTGGGCTTTATTTAATTCATCAGAAAATGTCAAAAATGAAGGCTTTCATGATCGCTACCTTTACAGGGGCTGTGGAAATAGTAACAGCAGCAATAGGATATTTCCTTGCTGCAGAAGTGGAGGGGCTTGTACCATATGGATTGAGTTTTGCGGCAGGAGCGATGCTCTTTGTCATCTATAAAGAATTGATACCAGAAAGCCAGGAAAATCATCAAGTGAAATTCCCGACGTACTCTTTTATCCTTGGCTTGATTTCAATGCTTTATCTTACGATACATTTCGGTTAGTCAAAAGGCCTTGAACACAAAGTCTTTTGACTCTCCAAAAATGCCTGGGAAAGAATAAAAGTAAATGTGTTGGGTAAAGACAAAGGGAGTCTGGTATTCTAATGGTATACATATTAGGAGGGATCATTATGGGAGAATGCAATATCGACCACAGCAAAAAGGATGTCCAGGAGAAATACCAATCACAAAAGGAATTCCTTCCGCAGGACATCCATCCATTATTCAACCAATTTTTTGAGGAAGAACATACTCAGGACATCTTAAATGACGTATTTCACTTGCTTAAAAAGTATGACCTTGCGACAGAAGAAGAAAGAAGCGAACGTGATAACAGATTGAAATTAGTTTTAAAGAACGTGTAATTAAGAACAAAAAGCGCAAGCGCCTTGGTCACCCCGACAAGCGCTGGAGGGCCGACCGGTGAAGTCGCTCTTTGACTTCATTGGCAGGATCGAAACGTCTCGAGGAGTTAGGAGCCGCAGCTAGACAAGCGACTCGAGAACTTCAACTCCGCCGGCAGAAGCAAAAAGCGCTTCTTTGTCGGAGCCTCCAGTTTCTGCGTTTCTTGACAGTCGGCTATACTTTTCGATTTCGATCCGCCCAATGAAGTCAAAGAGCGACTTCACTGGTCGGCTCTCCAGCGCTTGTCGGGGCTGACCAAGGCGCTTCCGCATTTCTTAATTATCAGACCTTTTGTTGACGCTTGCTTCTGTTCTTTGTTACGATTTCTCTAGTTGCAAATG
>NZ_JBIQOE010000044.1:0-49969 GCF_047739415.1 Mesobacillus sp.
ATTGCTCTATGCCTGTCTGGTTTCAAAATCAAATGAAACGAGCCTTCTATGAGAAAAACAGATATCAAATCAAACTTCTAAACCAGTGTTGGTACTTTTATAGAAATAAACAGGGGTTAAATGATTAAAAGACTGCAGGCATCCCTGCAGTCTTTTGTATTATGCCTGGTCAGGATTAAGCATCGTCAAAGCGACTCGACCTTTCTTCTGGTCGACACTATCCACCCATACAGTAACGACGTCCCCGACGGATACAATATCAAGCGGATGTTTCACGAATCGGTTGCTTAGCTTTGAGATATGGACAAGCCCATCTTGCTTTACCCCAATATCTACGAAAGCACCAAAGTCCACCACGTTTCGCACAGTCCCTTGAAGCTCCATCCCTGTTTTCAGATCCTCAAGCTTCAAAACATCCTTTTTCAAAAGCGGTGCTGGAAGCTCATCGCGCGGGTCCCGTTCAGGCCTTACAAGCGCATCGATAATATCTTTGAGTGTAAGTTTGCCAATTCCTAATTCATCTGCGGTTTGTTCGATGTTGATCTTCGCCAGCTCGTCCTTTAATGCAGGGGTTCCTAAATCCTTAGATTTAAAACCGAGACGATCAAGCAATTGTTTTACCTCACCGTAACTTTCCGGGTGGATACCAGTACGGTCTAGAGGTTCCTTCCCGTCAATCACACGCAGGAATCCAATTGCCTGTTCATAGGTTTTGGCTCCAAGGCGCGGAATTTTTTTCAGCTGCGTCCTGCTGGTGAACTTCCCTTCCTCTTCACGTTTCTTCACGATGTTATTGGCGACTGTTTTGGAAAGACCGGATACATATTGCAATAAAGAAGATGACGCTGTATTTACATTGACTCCTACTTGGTTAACTGCAGTCTCAACAACGAATGTCAATGATTCGGAAAGCTTCTTCTGGCTGACATCATGCTGATACTGGCCAACACCGACCGATTTCGGATCGATTTTAACAAGTTCAGCCAGCGGGTCCTGTAATCTGCGGGCAATTGAAACCGCACTACGCTCTTCTACCTGGTAATTAGGGAATTCTTCACGAGCAAGGTCTGATGCTGAATAGACACTCGCACCTGCTTCATTCACTATAAGATAATATATCTCCTTATCCATTTCTTTCAGGATGTCCGACACGAATTGTTCTGTTTCCCTGGATGCAGTGCCATTCCCGATTGCAACCATTTCTACGTCATACTCTTTCAGGACTTTAATGAATTTATCCTTTGCCTCTGTATTTTTCGAGCCAGAGGTGTGAGGATAAATCACGCCGATTGAAAGAACTTTCCCCGTTTCATCTACAGCTGCCAGTTTGCAGCCTGTTCGGAAGGCAGGATCAACTCCCAGGACAACCTTTCCTTTTAACGGTGGCTGCAAAAGCAGCTTCCGGAGGTTTTCCGAGAAAATGTGAATCGCTTGCTCTTCGGCTTTTTCTGTTAGTTCGTTCCTGATCTCACGTTCGATTGATGGCTGAATCAGTCGCTTATAAGCATCCTCGATTGCTTCTGATACTTCAGCAGCTGTGACCGAATGATTTTTAGCAACCCACTTGCGCTGCAAATAGCTCATGATGACATCTGTTTTTGGTTTTATTGAAACCCTTAACAGATCTTCTTTTTCACCACGGTTTAGCGCGAGGATTCGGTGCGGCACCACTTTATTGACTGGCTCGGAATACTCATAATACATCTCGTACACATTTTTCTCATCCTGCTCTTCGTTTTTCACTGAAGATTCGATGGATCCGGACTTGAAGGTTTCATTCCGTATCCACTTGCGGCTGTCTGCGTCATCGGAAACAATTTCGGCAATGATGTCCTTTGCACCCGCAATCGCATCTTCGATAGATTCAACACCTTTTTCCTCCGATAAAAATTCACGGGCTTTTTCATCAAGACTCTCGTTAACAGGGAACTCCAGCATCCACTGCGCAAGCGGTTCAAGGCCCTTTTCTTTTGCGACAGTCGCTTTCGTTCTTCTTTTTTGCTTGTAGGGACGATACAGGTCTTCTACTTCCTGCAGCTTGATTGCTTTTTCGATGCTCGCCTTCAACTCGTCCGTCAGTTTCCCTTGTTCTTCAATAAGCCTGATGACTTCCTCTTTGCGCTGTTCTAAGTTCTGTATGTATTGCCATCGGTCAACGATGTCGCGGATTTGGACTTCATCAAGCGCCCCAGTCATTTCCTTTCGGTAACGGGCTATGAACGGTACCGTGTTCCCTTCATCAATTAATGAAATAACACTTTGCACTTGTTTAGCTGTTAACGATTGCTCTTTGGCAATGATTCTTACATATTGATCTTGCTTATCCATTGTTTGAGTCAAGAGACAATCCTCCATAATCTATATTGTTATTTCTTGTCACTTTAATAGTGTACCAAAACAGAAGGGAGGTTTACAGTTCCGGTTAAGTTGTAATAAGGATGTAATCTTCCCCTTCGCCTTTCTTTGTAGCATTATTATAGCCTAAGTTCTAGCGGCTTTTCCCAGCTTTTAAAAAACAAAAAGAAGCCCACCGGCTAAAGTAGACTTCCTACAATAAAAGTTGCATCATCCATTGAATTTGCATATTCACTCTTGATTTGTTCTGCGATCGCACCAACCGAGCGGTACCCTTTCAAGATCGTTTTAGCACCGTGGATATTATCAAAACCGTCTGAGTAAATCAGGAATTTCGATTCTGGCTCATAAACGAATCTCTGGGTATGGAAGACCTGAGGCTTCCCTGATAAATAACCTGTTACTGGCAATGGATATGTCAGCTTGCCATTCGAGGTATAAAGGAAGAAGCGAATGTTTCCGACGCAGCTGTATACAAACTCGCGGGTTTCGAAGTAAACCTTGAAGATAGAGACTGCGGCTCCTCGTTTTTGCACCAAGACATTGTTACAGTATTTCATGAGTGTATCTACATCTTCATGATGGTGTTGCTCTACTACTGAAACAACGGCCGCAGAGGCTTCATGGGCATATTGCCCAGAACCTAATCCATCAGCAAGTACACAGACAAAATAATCATCAGTAGCTGTATAATAATAGCTGTCACCGCACTCTATTTTACCTTCTTTGATGGTCTGGTAAGCATAAAGTTCTATTTTGTCTTTGAACTGTTGGATCATGTAATGTACTCCGAGTTGTTGTTTTCCGCATGAATTGCTTCTTGAAGTTTTTTGATCGCTCTTCTTTGAAGTCTTGATACATGCATCTGTGAAATACCAAGCTTGTCGCCTGCCTCTTTCTGGCTCAGGTTGTCAAGATAGGTATATTGGATAATTAACTTTTCGCGTTCGCTCAGTACATGAAGCACTTTTTCGAGTACCATTCTTTGATTGATTTTTTCATAGCCTTCATCAATGTTTCCAACGATATCCAACAATGTGACTGTTCCACCGTCAGAATCGGCTTCAATAGAATGGTCAACAGATAATGCCTGGTAGCTTTTACCCATCTCCATGGCTTCCAATACCTCTTCTTCGGAAACCTGAAGTGCCTCCGCAATTTCATCCACACGTGGTGAGCGGTGCAGGTGGGTGGTCAAATCTTCGACTGTCGTCTTGATTTTCGGACCAAGCTCCTTAATCCTTCGCGGTACATGGACGCTCCATGTTTTATCTCTTAAAAATCTTTTGATTTCACCAATAATAGTTGGTACGGCAAATGCTTCAAAGCTTTTACCGAAGGTTTCATCGTAACGGCGGATTGCGCCAAGAAGGCCAATCATCCCAACCTGGAAAATATCCTCATGGAACGACCTTCCTTTTGAGTACTTTCTCGCGATTGTTTCGACAAGGTTTTGATAGTGAAGAACCAGCTCATTCTGGGCGTCTGCATCCTCATGCAGCTGGTAGGCTTTGATTAACTCATTAATCTCTTCTTTTGGCCTCTGCTTAGGTTGAGATTGTCTCTGCATCTCTCTCCACCTGCTCTCCTTCTCGGTACTTGGTCATAAAGACCGTGACGCCCTCTTTGTGATGGATTCGAACCTCGTCCATCAAGGTTTCGATCAGATACAGTCCCAAGCCTCCTTCGCGAAGGAATTCCACAGAACTATTCTGGTCATAAGGACCAAGCCCTTGGCGCGCTGAGTGGAAATCAAAGCTCTGGCCGTTATCTGCAACCATCACTTCAAGCTTGTCCTCATACAATCCGAAACCGATGATGACTTCGCCGTTCTCGTTGTTTTTATATGCATGCTGAACAGCGTTCGTACAAGCTTCGCTGGTAGCAATTTTTAAATCTTCAATTTCGTCATAGGTAAAACCCATGCGGCTTGCAATACCAGACAGGGTCAAACGAATGACTCCCACGAATTCCGGTTTAGCCGGGATTTTCATTTCAATATAGTCAAATGACTGGTTCATTGCACTCCACCCTCAATCTGGCTGTTTATATCAATAATATCGGCCAAGCCAGTAATTTCGAAAAGTCTTTGCAAACGCTCGGACAATCCGACGATCTTGAACTCGCCGTCATGTGCGCGCACGTTTTTAAATACTCCTACAAATACTCCAAGCCCGGTACTATCCATATAATTGACCTCCGAAAGGTCAACAACCATCTTTACGCCCTCTTTTTCGGACAAAGGGAAAAGCTTTTCACGAAGCTGTGGAGCTGTATATGCATCTATTTCGCCACTTACTTTGACTGCTAGCGTTGATTCTTTTTCTTTTACATCTATCGAAATATTCATAAATGACCCACCCTTTACAATTCAATTGCTCTTATGATTTACCCGTTTGAAATCTAATTAAACATCTCTTTTCAAAATGATTAATGTAAAATCATCACGCAATTGGAAATGCTGAAGTTTTTCAAGTTCCCTAAAGATATTATTGACAATTTCCTGAGCATTTAAGTGAATATATTTATTTATATATCCGATTAATGTTTCCTTTTCGATGAAGCCTTCTTCCGTCCTGCACTCGGTCACTCCGTCAGACATCAAGATCACCATATCCCCAGGAAGTATTTCTTTTTCATATTGGGTATACTTCGTCCTCTTGTCCACTCCTAACAGTAAGCCCCTTGCGACCAGCTCTGTGAATTCCTTCTTTTTGGAATCATAGTAGAAGCCAGGCTCATGCCCTGCAGAAGCATAATAGAAGGTGTTGTTAGAAGGATTAAACATTCCGTAAAACATCGTGATGAACATACTTGGGTCAACGTTCTGTTCAACGACTCTGTTCAGATTTTCCAGGATGCTGCTCGGATCAAGCCGGTTTTCTGGCAGGCTGTCCATCGCATACTTAATCATGGACATACAGAGAGCTGCCGGAATTCCTTTCCCGATGACATCAGCGATCGCAACACTGATGTTGTTGTTCTCATCCTGTACAAAATGAAAGTAGTCGCCATTCATATGCTTTGCCGGAACACTGATTGCTCCTATATCAATACCAGGAACAATCGGGATTTTCGTCCCGAGCAAGGTTTGCTGAACATTGGCGGCGATCTCCATTTCGGATCTTAATTCCTCCTGCTGGTGTCTCAGGCTTTGGTGCTCTCGGTATGCGATACCGTAGGCAATCATCACCTCAAGGAGGATATCAAAGGAATGCATGATATCTTCTGGAAGTTCAGGATACATCTCAAGCAGGATACTTTTATGGAGGCTGACGATTTCTTCCGGTGCGATTTTATGCTCAATCGACTTTCGGCTGAACTTCTGACCTGCATATAAAGCTTGCTCAGATTGCTCTTTTATATAATTGTCAAGAATATCCCGATACTTTGATTCGATCATTTCTCGGAAATCCATACTTTCTCCCCCTAACGGAGCCATTTAGTTGCTTTGATCTGTGTTCCTTGTCCGGGAACAGAGTCTATGTCGAATTCATCCATTAGACGTTTTACCCCGGGAAGGCCGGCTCCAAGTCCTCCTGATGTTGAAAAGCCATCTTCCATGACCTGGCGTATTTCTTTTATACCCGGGCCGCTATCTACTGCATTGATTCGCAATCCCGCTTTTCCGCCGTCATACAGCTTGTCTATGCAAATCTGTCCTTTTCCGGCGTACAAGTAAATATTCCTGGCCAATTCACTGATGGCAGTGGTGATTCTTGCTTGGTCAACAGTGCCGAATCCAAGTTCTTTCGCAACATTTCGGCCAAGCTGGCGCGCTGCCACGATGTCCCATTCATTTATTATCGTAACGCAGGATTGGATGTCCATTCACCTATTCCCCCAATTCCTGTTGTAATTTCTCCAAACCTTTTTCTAAATCTAATGCAGTTAGGACATCATCAAGGCCGATCCCTAATTCAATTAGCGTTATGGCAACAGCAGGCTGGATTCCGGTAATGACTACAATCGCACCCATGAGCTTGGACATATTGATTACATCCCCAAGAACCTTGGCGATAAAAGAGTCGATGAAGTCGATTGAGGTTAGATCGATGACGACTCCATTGGCACTGGTCTCATGTATCTTGTGGAGCAAATCCTCTTGAAATTGAAGAGCCGTCTGGTCATCAAGCTCCCATTGAATGGAGACCAACAGACAATCATCCAGTTTTAGGATAGGTATTCTCACTTTGCTCCCTCCAATGAAACGATTTTTTTATTTGTCAGCTCAAGAGCTGCTTCGATTCCTTTTTTCAAGTTATTCTTTGTTGTAAACTGGTTCAGGTCAATGCCGAGGTTAACGATGGTCTGTGCAATCTCAGGACGGATCCCAACAAGCATGCACTTGGCACCAATGAGCCTAACAGCATCCGCCGCCTGGATAATATGATGGGCGACCATTGTATCCACAACAGGTACACCTGTAATATCTATTAACACTACTTCGGAACGGTGTTTTACCGCACCCTTTAGCAGGTTTTCCATGATTTGCTTCGCCCGCTCCGTATCGATTGTACCGACCAGCGGCATTACTGTAATTCCTTCAAATACAGGAATGAGCGGTGCCGAAAGCTCTTGCAAAGCAATTTTTTGGAGAGAAACCGTTCTTTCCCAGGTGGATGAATAGACGCTGACGATTTCATTGTTCATCGGCGTTGCCCAGCGATCGAACTCATAAACAATTTCCATCTGGTTCTCCGGCGTCACAATTCCTTCCTTTTGCATACCTTCAAAAACGATCAAATTAAAGGTGTGAAGACCTTTTGTGACAAACGTCAACGGCCAGCCAAGCCTGACAACCTTTTCGGCAAAATCCGTCAGCCTTTCTTTATACTCTTCATTCGTCCCTTTAAAATTAGAGATGATCAGATCGATGAATTCCTTGCTCGCAGACTGAAAAACCCGATCCGAAACAAGGCGGACTACCCGGTCATCCGCTTCTTCTTTTGTCCTATCTATCCATTGATCCAGGATGTCCTGCTTATGTGCCTGGATATAGTTCGAAATAGTTTTATTCATTCCATCCTCCCCATTCTATCACAACAAAATTTTACATTACCCTCTTCCGAACAAATGTAAACCAATTTTAAAACTGTAATTAAATATTCACATATTTTCTGATTATATATCTCCATTTAATGATAACAGTTTTCTTTCGTCAAATAAAATCAACTTATCGACAGGATTCTGCGATTATCGCCTCACAGATAATGTTATTATTCCTATTTAACTGGATTCAATTTTTATCTCGGATAAATTCTTGTGAAGAGTAGCAGGATCTCTTTGATACCAGGCTGATTGAGGTTTGGGGTTGAGAGGAATTTTTGTTTTCCTTTGAAAAACCGTCCAAACCTGGATCTGCTTCTGACAGCTTTTCTGGGTTTCTCTCTAAACCTGTCTGAAGTTGGAGCTTCTTTTGACAGCTTTTCCTGTTTTTCACTCAAACCTGTCTGAAGTTGGGGTTTCTATTGACAGCTTTTCTTGTTTTTCACCCAAACCTGTCTGAAGTTGGGGCTTCTTTTGACAGCTTTTCCTGTTTTTCACTCAAACCTGTCTGAAGTTGAAGCTTCTTATGACAACTTTTCCTGTTTTTCACCCAAACTTGTCTGAAGTTGGGGCTTCTTTTGACAGCTTTTCTTGTTTTTCACCCAAACCTGTCTGAAGTTGGAGCTTCTTTTGACAGCTTTTCCTGTTTTTCACCCAAACCTGTCTGAAGTTGAAGCTTCTTATGACAGCTTTAACTGTTTTTCACCCAAACCTGTCTGAACTCAGGCTAACTCCTATCAGCTTTTCTGCTCTTCCACCCAAACCCGTCATAACTCCAGCCTATTTCTAGACAGCTTTTTCCTTCAATTAACCAATAAAAAAGAGACAAGCTGCTAAGCTTGCCTCTCACACAGGAAAACATCCGATTTTATTTTTGGGTTATGTATAAGGCCTGCTGGCAGGCCAGGTGTTCGGTTACAAAAAAACGCTCTATTTTAAGAGCGTGCTTTAAATCAAAATTCGATAAGACCTAAACTTACCTGAAGGGCTTCATCCACTTTTTCCATCATTTCGTCATCGAGATGGGTAATTTTATCGGTTAGGCGTTGTTTGTCGATTGTACGTATCTGCTCCAATAAGATGACCGAGTCTCGTTCAAAACCGTATCGCTTCGCATCAATTTCTACATGAGTGGGAAGCTTGGCTTTTTGGATCTGTGCTGTGATCGCTGCGATAATGACTGTGGGACTAAACCGATTCCCGATGTCGTTTTGGATGACCAGGACAGGACGAACTCCGCCTTGCTCTGAACCAACAACTGGGGATAGGTCCGCAAAATAGACGTCACCACGTTTGACAATCAAAGGATTATCCTCCGCTGACTAGACGTTCAACTGTGTGTTCTGCCTCGTATTCTGCTTGAAATGCTTCAGATGCAATGGTCAGATTAATTTTGGCCATTTCCATATAGCCACGTCTCATGGATTCACGAATTTGTCTCTTTTTCTTCTCACGCAAAAACATTTTTGTTGCCTGATAAATAAATTCGCTGCGGTTTACGTTCTCTTGCTTAACAAATCCATCTAGTTCGCTTAAAAGATGCTGCGGTAACTTTACCAAAATCTCAGTTGTTGCGCTGGATTCAGACACAAACATACACCTCCACCATCATCACTACATACCATTATTAAGTTCGTTATCTCTCTACCATTACTAATATTATCACTATTTATGCCAGATGCAAAGGTAAATCAGCAATTCTTCTGTATTATCCGCCAAAAAATTAGTATTTTATGCATGGTATTAGCGGTATTGCACAGGTTTGTTAATTATTGGATGTGTTTTATAACAGAGAATTATTCAAATCCACTACTTTTCCATTTTGCCTGTACATTCTTGGCACCCTTGAAGAAATGATGCAAGGGACTTCATAATTAATGGTTTCTAGCTTGCTGGCAATCTCATTGATGGAGATTGACTGTTGTCCCTGGCTGCCGATCAAGGTAGCGATCGTTCCGACCGGGACCTCGTACGGAAGCTTTACCATGCATTGATCCATGCAGATCCGACCGATGATGGGAGACCTTTTGCCATCGACCAGTACTTCCTGGCCTTGCAGTCGTCTTATCCATCCATCAGCATACCCAATTGGGAGCGTCCCTACCCAAATTTCTTCAGGCGCTTCATAGGTCGCTCCGTAGCTGACCTTTTCACCTTTTTCAAGCTTCTTTACATGAACGAGCCTGGAATGCAGCGTGAATGCCTCATTCAGCTCGACCGGCAATTCTGGTGCGATCTCCATTGACGGAGCTAGCCCATACATCGCAATTCCGACCCTTACTGCGTTGAAACGGGCATCCGCGTGCATCAGGGCAGCGGCACTATTGCTGCTGTGAACGACCGGCGGCTGCGTTTCCATTGCGCCAAGCATTTCCCGGAATAAAGCAAGCTGCTTATTAAAATATGAGTCATCCAATTCATCTGCCGTTGCAAAATGCGTATAAATGCCATGCAGCTGGAGTCTTTCATCCTGATCGATCAATTTTTCGGCAGACTTCAATTCTTCTACGGAACGAATGCCGATCCGCCCCATTCCAGTATCGATTTTTATATGAAGAGACAAGCTGGCATCTGATTTAAGTACTTCACGTGCTCTTCCCAGCCACTCCTCCTGGAAAACTGTAAGGATAATGCCTTCTTCGGCCGCAATATTTACATCCTCCGGCCGGCTCGCGCCCAGTACGAGGATCGGTGCGGCGATCCCCTTCTTCCTGAGTGCGAGCGCCTCATCCATAAACGCGACAGCAAGCATCGATGCTCCTGCCTCCATTGCCGCCTCTGCCACCTGTGAATCTCCGTGGCCGTAAGCATTGGCCTTAACGACGGCAATAAATTCAACGTCTGCCGGCAAATGTTCCTTGATTCCCTCCACATTTGCCCTGATGTGATCCAGGTCCACTTCTGCCCATGTATCACGGTAAAAAAATCCTTGCTCCTCCACCGAAACTCCACTTCCTTCAACCCGAACATTATTTTTTATTGTTTTATTATCAAACCGAAAGAACTCAATGTCAAATGGATAATATATACGGGCGCTTTTAGCAGAAAGATCGTGGCAGAGAACGCGGATTAAGCTGTACCGGTATTTATTCCGAAAAAATAATTTAAACCTTAAAGGATTCCTTAAGAATCACACTTTTTTCTTAAAATTCAATCCTACCCCATAAAAAAACAGGCCCAGGTTACACTGAGCCTGCCTTTGAGGTATTATTTTTCCATATCAGCCAAAACTGATTTTGCGACCATTTCCAATTCTTCTGGTGATAGGTCTGTTGAAGCCAGCATATAATCGACTCCGAGGTGTGTCCACGAAACGGAGGTTTCGTTCA
Organism: Mesobacillus sp.; assembly: GCF_047739415.1. Lineage (GTDB taxonomy): Bacteria > Bacillota > Bacilli > Bacillales > Cytobacillaceae > Mesobacillus. Next base: position 10,734 of record NZ_JBIQOE010000044.1, read on the forward strand.
TCGCTCCAATTGTGAATCCGAGGTCGACAGGTTTTCCAGTCATGTTGATTGCAGAAGACATTGCAGGCATCGCATCTGCTTTTTCCTGGATCAGCGTGAATGATTTTTCGCCGTCATATGTGAGCACCACGCGCTTACCATTCTCGGTCGTGATTTCCTTTTCATCAATCAAAGTCACGCCTGGAATTTCAGCAACTGGATATTTCACGGTGAATTCGTTGTCTTCCGCATTTGCCATTACAGGCACCTCAAGCTGTGCACCTGTCATGTTTTTCTTCATATCAAACGCATCCTTGTCAAAGCTTGCGTCGAATTTTACGTCTGAGAACTCAACCGTAACCAATGAGTTCCGGTCAGGGTCCATCACCTTGACGCTGACTGGCGCCAGGTTCTTTTTGTTCAGCTTGATTTCCTGGATCGGAAGCATCTTGTTGTTCTGATATCTTGTTTTCGTTTCGAACACATAATGTTCCTTCGTTGTCGAGAATTTCGCTTGCTTATCCTCGAGGATATCCATGATTAAAGATTCGTAAAGGTACGCCTGGCTGCTGTTTTTCGGCCAGTCGCTCTGGAATTTGAAGCTTTTGTTAAGGGCAGGCGTCAAAACAAATACTCCTTCTTCATTCCTGAGGATCATCTGGCTCTGGTCCTTCTGGGCATTCTTTAGGTTCACACGGTAAAATGACGGATCTTTATGCCAAATCTCCACATCGTACACTTGCGGCTCGGTACCCATTTGCAATGTCATCTTTGCCTTAGCCTTGTAGCTCTTCAAATCTTCAAGCGTTCCATCCAACTCCTTAACCACAGATTCCTGTGATTTTGTACCGCAGGCAGCCAGAGCAAAAATAACCATGAGCCCGGCGAGAAGCAGCAATAACCTTTTCTTCATTCTTCCAACCCCTTTTAGTCTCATTTAAACGTGTAAAGGGAAAGAAAGGACAGGAATAAGACACTGGCTGCAAAATTGCTTGAGTAGTCTTCGTGCAGCCTTGTTCTCGCCGCCCTAGCCTTGTCTCCCTTACTGCATTATGAATATATGAGACAACCTGGGCGAATATGCCCCCGGGATTGACAAGCATTTTAAATTTTTTCGATTACCACCTGCGCAATAGCGTATTGTTCACTGTGTGAAATGGAGAGGTGGACTCCCTCCATATAAGGCTTTGTGACAATAGGACGGCCGTTTAGGTCGGATTCTATTTCGATATCCATGAAGGACAATTCCTTGCCGATGCCAGTCCCTTTCGCTTTTGAAAAAGCCTCCTTTGCCGCCCAGCGACCGGCGAGAAACTCAATTCCTCTCCGTTCATTATATTGTCTGTAAACTTCCCTTTCTTTTTCCGTTAAAACTCGCTCTGGAAAACGCGGCTGCGATTCCACCAGCTTGCGGATCCGGCCAATTTCTACGATATCGATTCCCGTTCCGATAATCATTTTTCCAGCTCCCTTCTAAAAAAGATGAATGCCGCATAGAAAATAGTGTACAACTTTCGCCGATTAGGGCTATCCTTAAAATTAGGACTTTTATTCATTATGAACTCTTTATTTCCACCTTATTTACCTATATCCGAACCTCACGATAATGAGGACAGAGGAGGTTTCCATGTTTACAAGAACTGAAAGCTTGCGTGATTTCATTAGGCTTTACCCGGTTATTTCAATCATCATTACCATCCATATCTTATTATACTTGCTGACGGCATTGCCAATTTTGCCAAGCAGATTCATTTTCGAACTTTTGTCAGGAGTGAATTTGTACATCGTCAATGGTGATTACTGGCGGCTGGTCACTCCCATTTTCATGCATGCGGGGTTTGCGCATATGCTGTTCAACAGCTTTTCGCTCGTCTTGTTCGCCCCGGCACTCGAGCAGCTGCTTGGCAAAACTAAATTCATCCTGCTTTACCTCTTTACAGGCATCGCCGCGAATATCGCAACGCTGATCCTCGAGCCGCTGACCTACACACATGTCGGCTCAAGCGGGGCAATCTTTGGCCTGTTCGGTTTCTATATTTCTATCATTATGTTCCGAAAAGCCATGATGTCGCGTGAAAACTCCCAGACGATCATGACCATCGCCATCATTGCCGTAATCATGACATTCGTCCAGTCGAACATCAATATTACCGCCCATATTTTTGGCATGCTCGCAGGCTTCCTGACCGGTGCTGCTACTTTTAGAAGATAATAGAGTTTTAAAAAAGCGCCTCAGGGGCGCTTTTTTACGTTATGGATAATGTTTTTTCAGCACCAAAGCTTTTTCTCATTACTCAACTGTTTCATGTGAGTACCAACGATACATCATGTCAACATGCTTTTTCTCAAGGTCAATGACTTTGCCGCCAGCACCGCCATGACCAGACTTGACAATTGCCTCGACGGTTGCCAGTTTCTTTTTCCGCTGAAAAAAGCTTTCTTTAACGCTGAAGGATTGGACTTTATTTTTCCTCATATACACAGTGTTCTTGACAATATTGCGGTATCGAAAAGTCAGCATCCCATTGTCAAGGCTCCAGCCTGCATCTTTATAATTAAGGTAGGACCACACCGCCGAAACAGCCAGCAGGATCAGTGCTCCATATCCCCACGGTCTTAAAAACCAGATAGCCACTATGATGATCGGCAGCGTGAACAGCCAGCTCTTCAATAAATATCTGCTATATGCCCTTACAGGTGCAGGCGATATATTGACCCGGAAGTGGTACTCTGCCAAATGCGGTTCAAGCAGGCCAGGGATTTTTCTTTTTTTCACGATCGGCAAGACAAGCACCTTGGAGCTTTCCTGGTCAAGTGCCGAGCCTCCTGCACTCTCTACATATGCCGAAGCATAACCTAGCGGCTGCCTGATAAGGTTCTCGCTGATGCGGACAGCCTGTATTCGGTTAAGCGGAATCGTAAATTGGCGCTTTTCCAGCAATCCACGTGTTATGACAAGATCATTATCCACTTTTCTCACGGTAAAATTAGCGTATTTCAGCATCGTGCCAAACAGCGCGATCATCCACGCCAGCAGGAACCCGAGAAAGACCACGACACTGATAAAAACGACACCGTTTTGGACAAAGTGCTCGACTCCATCAAAAATCTGCTCATAAGGAATGAATTCTTCAAATTGGAAAACGAACGCAAACACCGCGGAAAGGACCACACCAACTCCGCCTGATGTAGTCGCCAGCATCAATAGCTCTGAAACCGACATTTTATATAGAAGGTCATCGGATGATTGCGGCTCTTCTTCTCCTTGCAGGATTTGTCCCGACTTTTTAATGGATACCAAATAGTCATGGATTGCTTGCGCATCCTGCTTTGTGATCGCCGTGAGGACCGCCTCTCCATCTTGCAGCCCCATTCCACCGGAGCCGGCTGTCTCCACCTTCACCTTCACTAGGCCGAATAGCCGCTGTAAAATTCCTTCTGACAAATCTAGGCTTTGGATTCGATCGAATGGAATATAGCGCTTTTTCCTGACGATTAATCCGTATTCAATTCGCAATTCACCTTGCTCGATGCGATATGTAAATCTGTACCATGACAAAACTCCATAAACTAACACCAGCACTACAACACCAATTGAACCAAAGAAGTAAAACAGATCCCAATCCGTTCCCCTGCTCCCGAAAACAACGAAAATGAGGAAAGGGATGATCATTTCCTTCAGCTGGCGCAGCGCATTGACGACAGCGGCGATCGGATGCAGCCTTTTCGGATCAGACATCTTCATCCGCCACCCTTGCAAGCCTTGAAATGGAAATCCTTAAATTTTCTGCTTCCACCATATCAAGCGCAGGTATTTCATGGATGGTTGCAGCTGTCGAAACCGTCACCGTCGATAAACGGTATTTCCGCAGCAATGGACCTTGCTGTGTATCAACATGCTGGACACGGATCATCGGAATGAGCGTCCTTTTTATGATGAATACACCATATTGGAGCTCAATTTCCTGCTCCCTCACTTCATAACGCCAGCGTTTCCAGCGCAAGGTCGGCAGTAAAAAGATAAATAAATAGCTATATACAACAGCCACAGCTATAGCTGCAGCGATAATCCATTTAGGAAAATCAAAAAATATCGTAATGGCGATCAGACCGCCCGCTAATACCCATACCACCAGGGAATGAAGGGTTGCGGCAATTTTCCATACAGTCAATGCCTGTTCGGAAATCCGCTTTTGCGGCTCAGAAATCGTCATAAAGTCTCCTCCCATTTTTCCAATTAATAGCACCTTCCTAAGTATACAACAACAACACATATGTATGGCACTATATTGGGAGGAAAATGAGATATCCCAAATTATTTTAACATGAAGCTGCTTCCATCAATGACTTCAACTTCTGGCATTTGCTTTAATTCCTCAGCAAGTTTGAACAGAGCTAAATCCTTCTTTTTCGCTTCAATCATGCAGTGGATTTCCGGGACTGAACCTTTTATGCCGTTAAGGAAATCCATGAACATGTCCGCATCCACATATTCAGCGTGCGCCCTGAACTCTTTTTCCGACCGAGGACTTGAAATATGCATTTTCACCGGCAGCTCTGAGTGTTCCCATGTCCCGACGATACGACCCCACTGCTCCTGCCAGTTTATGTCCTCATGATGGGCCAGGTGATGGTGATAATCAAACACCAGCGGGATCGCAAGCTTTTCGCAAAGGTAAAGCGTATCATGGAGCGTGAACGATGTATCATCATTTTCGAGCATGATCATGTCTTGTATCCTTGTTGAAACCAGTCCCCAATTATGGATGAATTGCTCAAGCGCTTTTTCCCGGTTTTCATAAACGCCGCCAACATGGAGGACACATCGATGCTCGGGGTCGATTTCCATCCCCTTCAATAATGCATGGTGCATCGCAAGCGTCTTGACTGAATTGTTTAGTGTTTCGGTTTTCAGCGTATTCAGCAGGACAAAATGGTCCGGGTGAAAATCAACACGCATCGGATTTTCCTGTAAAAAATCTGCTATATCCTTTAATGGTTCTTTCAACGCGCGCATATACTTCCAGTCTGAAAGCTCTTCATGATTGGCAAGAGGAATCAGCCTCGAGCTTAGCCGGAAAAAGTGAATATCGTTCGCCTTGCTGTGCCTTAAAAGGCGCAGGCAGTTTTCAAGATTCGATATCGCAATTCTCTCCAGCTTATCGATGGCCGCGTCCCTGTCTTTGATTCCATGGAATTGCTTGAAAGTCATCGTCTGTGACGGCGAAGCATTCTTCAGTTCCTCGCTCATCGCCACATAACCAAGCCTGACGATCGTCATTTCAGCACCCCCCGTTTTTATTGGTAGTATGTCCAAATTCGAGGGATGGGGACTGGTAAAATTAACGCTCTGAGGCTGGTTGGTCGAAATAATGTGAAATGTGGTCGAATTATTGTGAAACCTGGTCGAATTATTTACGGATGTGGTTGAATTATCTTGAAATGTGGTCGAATTAATCCGGAATGTGGTCGAATTATCTGGGAATGCAGTTGAATGATTTCAAATAACAACTGGGTATCCAGCATTGTGAAACAGCTAAATTATACGACTAGGGATGAATGACTCATTTAATAGCCGAAAATGCATCCAAAGCTGTTCATTTTCTGTAAAAACACCATAAAAAACCCCCGGTTTAATTAAGAACCGGGGGGTTTGGTGTTTATTTTAGCGTGATGATCTTGATTTGAAGCTGCCGCCTTCTCTGCTTCCGCCGCCACCTGTGCGTTTTGTTCCAGAGCGTGGCTTGTAAGGCTTTTTATTGCGTCCATCGCTGCCTCTGTTATCGTATCTTCTGCGGTCTCCTTGAGGCTTCTTGTTTCTGTTTGGAAGAGGCTTTTCCTCAGTAAGCTTAACAGGAGTTGTATCAGGCTCTTTAGTCAGCATTTTCAATACTGAAGCAACGACTGTTTGAGCATCATGATTTTTCAATAGCTCATCCGCTGCCTGGCGGTAGTATTGAAGGTTATTTGACTCGATTGTTTGAGTAATCTTGTCAACAACTGCTCTTTGCTGACCTTCAAGCGCTTGGTCCAAGGTTGGAGCAGTCATTTTTTCCATGCGGCGTTTAGTCGTTTTTTCCACTACATGAAGGTAAGAAGTCTCTCTCTGTGTGACAAACGTAATCGCCATACCCTCTTTACCTGCACGGCCAGTACGACCGATACGGTGTACATAGCTTTCAGGGTCTTGTGGGATATCGAAGTTATAAACGTGTGTTACACCGGAGATATCAAGTCCACGAGCCGCCACGTCTGTCGCAACAAGCACATCGATTGAACCTTCCTTGAACTTTCTTAGTACAGACATACGCTTCGCCTGCGTTAGGTCTCCGTGGATTCCTTCAGCAGTGTAACCGCGCAGGTTCAATGCTTCAGCAAGCTCATCAACACGGCGCTTCGTGCGGCCGAAGATGATCGCAAGCTCAGGAGACTGGATGTCAAGAAGACGAGTCAACACATCAAACTTGTTCTTTTCCTGTACTTCAACATAGTATTGCTCGATCAAAGGAACTGTCATTTCCTTCGCTTTAACACGAACAACTTCCGGGTCCTTCATGAAGCGCTCAGCGATCTTGCGGATTGGTCCTGGCATCGTTGCCGAGAACAAAAGTGTCTGGCGTTCGCTAGGGATCTTTGCAAGGATTGATTCGATATCTTCAATGAAGCCCATGTTCAGCATTTCATCTGCTTCGTCAAGGATTACAGTTTCGACATTATCAAGACGGATTGTCTTTCTGTTAATGTGGTCAAGAAGTCGTCCTGGCGTTCCAACGATGATGTGAGGCCCTTTTTTCAATGCGCGGATCTGGCGGTTGATATCCTGGCCACCGTAGATTGCAAGAACGCCCACTCTCTTGCCAGCACCGATTTTGTATAATTCCTCGGAAACCTGGATTGCCAATTCACGAGTTGGCGCGATGATGATTCCCTGGATGTTATGATTTTCTTTCTTGATTTTTTCCACTAGAGGAATACCGAAAGCAGCAGTCTTACCAGTACCTGTCTGCGCCTGGCCAATCACGTCTTTATTCTGAAGGCTGATTGGAATCGTCTCTGCTTGAATTGGAGTTGCTTCCTCGAAACCCATATTCTTTACAGCTTTTAATGTTGCGGGGCTAATGCCCATGTCTTGGAACATTGTCAACTTTGCTCATTCTCCTTTATGTTCACATTTATCCCGCACCGGTTCTTCCGATGCTTCGTTATTTAAGTGGCTGTTTAAGGATCCAAACCATTTCTGATTCTGGTTAGTTTATCGTACCTTTACGGCAAAATAGGTGTTAGCACCTTGTGTTTTAAGCAGGGCTGAATCAGCAATTACAACACGCTGAAGCACAGAACCTGAAATATTAGCAAAAAAAGACATTCTCCAACACGGGAGTATGTCCGCTTAAAGGATTTTCTCAGTTAGACACTCAATATTTATCATACCATCTTTAGGAAGGAAAAGCAATTTTTGAGGAATTGCTTCAGCTTCTGATTCCTTCTCTCGGTTTGGAGGTCAAAAAATCATATACCTCGTCAAATAAGTGTTCTTTTTCATCACAATGGCAGATCAGATGTTTGGAGTTCTTATAAAAAATCAGCCGTTTTTCTTCAGCGCCAATATTTTCATATAGATAATGGGCGCTTTTCGGGGGGACGATGCCGTCACTCTCGCCTTGAGCGATCAATGTAGGCACCTTCACTTCGTTGAGAATAGGCTTTATTTTGCTCACAAGCCTGCGAAACTGCAAGGTAGCGGTCATGGGTGTTTCTTTGATTTTTCTTGTGTAACGCTTGAATAACTCATTTTCTTTTAATTTTCCTTTTACCGTGTCCCTCATCATTTCCTTGATGTCAGAAGCAAGCTGTTTCGGATTTACATAATAAGCTGCTGCACTGAGCAGGACAAGCTTGTCAACTCGGTAATTCGAGGCGAGATAGCTGGCAATCAGCCCGCCCATCGAAAATCCGACAACATACACGGTATCACACTCTTTCAATAGCGCCTTCAATTCATTCTCGGCATGGTCAAGCCACTCATTATGCTTGATTCCCCTCAATCTAAGCTCATCACCATGGCCAGGCAAGGTAGGAACTACTATTTTCCAATCAGTCCTCTTCTTCAATGATTGGGCAAGTGGTTCCACTTCGAACGGTGACCCTGTAAAACCATGTATTAACAGACAACCTATCATAACCAATCACCCATTAGTTTTTCTCGTATTTAATCTTTCCCCATTTTAAAACATTTAACCCGAATTTTCATGGATATAGCCTTTTGTCATCATACTGTTAAATGCAACAAGATGCCCTGACAGGCAGGACATCTTGTTGCGGACTTTTATTGCTGCAATGCATGGACAACTTCTTCAAGCGCCATGCCGCGCGAAGCTTTTACGAGAACGATGGTTTCGCCTGTTACGTATTTTTTTAGTTCATTGCTCAGTTGCTGTTTATCCTGGAAGGAAAACGCCCTGTCGTTGCCAAGGACTTCTTTTGCACCCTTGGCAATTGATTCGCTGAGCTTGCCGTAGGTGAATACATAATCAATCTTTCCGGCATCAACAGAAGAACCTACCTTATAATGATACTCTTCCTCAAGGGGCCCAAGCTCAAGCATGTCACCGAGTACGAGGATTTTTCGATTATAACCTGAAAGGTCGGCAACAAGGTCGATTGCCGCCTTCATGGATGTCGGACTCGCATTGTATGCATCATTGATGATTTTTTCACCATGAGCACCTTCAGAAAGCTCCATCCTCATATTCGTCAGCTTCAAGCTCGCGAAGCCATCATTCACTTTTTCAAAAGGAACGCCCAGGAACTCTGCTGCAAGCATGGCCGCCAGCGCATTGAGGATATTATGGTTTCCGAGTACCGGCAGATAGAAAGTTTCATCACCGACGTTCGTCTTGAATTTGCTGCCATTTTCCATCGGCTCGATGCTGACCGGATAGAAGTCATTATCCTGGCTCGCCCCGAACGTTTTGAGCTCGCCATTCCCTGTATAATCCTTCAGTCGTTCTTGCAAAAGCGGCTCGTCTCCATGGAATATGATCAGCCCGTTCTCCTGAAGGCCGTCGATGATTTCAAGCTTCGCATCGGCAATCGCTTCCCTCGAACCAAGATCAAGCAGGTGCGATTCACCAATGTTCGTGATGATTACGGCATCAGGGCGACCCATTTTCGTTAAAAATTCTATTTCACCTTTGCTGCTCATGCCCATTTCGAGCACGGCAACCTCTGTATCTTCACGCAAGCGAAGAAGCGTCAGCGGAAGGCCCAGGTGGTTATTGAAGTTGCCTTCCGTCTTTTGCACCTTGTATTTTTGCGCCAGAAGATTTGCTGTCATGTCCTTTGTCGTCGTTTTTCCGTTGCTGCCTGTAATACCGACAACCTTAATATCCAGCGAGTTGCGGTAGCTTCTTGCCAGCTCCTGCAAGGCAGTTGTTGTGTCTTCCACAATGATAATTGGCAAATCCCCCGGAGGGTTCGGGACATCTTTTTGCCATAATGCTGCTGAAGCTCCGCCATTCTGGATGACATCAGCGACAAAGTTATGTCCATCTGTCCGGGCACCTTTAAAAGGAACAAACAGATTTCCTGCTTCTATTTTACGAGTGTCGATTGAAACACCCTTGACGATTACATCAGCAAATTTGCTTACATCATTCAATCCGCCTGCCATTTCAGCGATTTGTGATAATGTTTTTTGGATCATCTTTTATTTCCTCCCATGAAAAGAGAACACGGCAGCTGCCGTGTCTCCCTGGTTGATTTATAGGTTAAAAAGTATATTTGATCTTCTGTTTTTCAGCGTGTCGTTGTATTCCAAGGTTCACGAGCTTTTCGATTAACTGCGGATATTCAACGCCGGTATGCTTCCACAATAGTGGGAACATGCTGAATGGCGTGAAACCAGGCATTGTATTGACTTCATTGATTAGAAGCTGGCCATCCTTTGTCAGGAAGAAATCGGCGCGCACAAGGCCTGAGCAATCCAATGCCTTGAAAGCAGTGATTGCCATTTCTTTTAGATCAGCATATTGCTGCTCAGTGATCTCAGCAGGAATGATCATTGCTGTATCGCCATCTTCATACTTCGCTTTGTAATCATAGAAATCCTTCTTAGGGACGATTTCCCCAACTACCGAGCATTCCGGTTCATCGTTGCCCATTACGCCGATTTCGATCTCACGTGCGACAACACCCTGTTCAATGATGATTTTGCGGTCGAATTGGAAGGCCTCTTTGAACGCTTCTTCAAGCTCCTGCTTGTTGGATGCCTTGCTGATTCCTACGCTTGATCCAAGGTTTGCAGGCTTTACAAAGCAAGGATATCCCAGCCTTTCTTCAACTTGGCCGTATACTTTTTCACTGTCCTTTTCCCATTCACTTCTTAGAGCGGAAACATAGTCCACCTGAGGCAGTCCTGCCTGTGCGAAAACATTTTTCATGACGATTTTATCCATGCCTGCAGCTGAAGCAAGGACACCGTTGCCAACGTAAGGGAGGTTCAATAATTCAAGCAAGCCTTGAACCGTTCCATCCTCACCGTTCGGCCCGTGAAGCAATGGGAAGATGACATCAAGAGTCTTCCCGGATTCTGCACCGCCCGCTTGGAATAATGCTGGTGTGAATGAAGGAGTCGGCAGGTTGGAGTTATTGGAAAACTCAAGCGCCTTTACATTCTCTGCAGGAGCGCCCAGCTGAGGACCCTTGACCCACTCTCCTTCCTCCGTTATGTATATAGGGTAAATCTCGAATTTTTCAAAATCCAATGCCTTCGTCACAGCCAAAGCTGTCTGCATCGATACTTTATGTTCAGCCGATTTGCCGCCGTATAGCAGCCCAATTCTTGTCTTCATAAAAATAGACCTCCAATAAAATTCAATCCGTTTATTATTTTACCACTTTATTTTTTAATTAAGGAATTGTTATCAATATTTAATATTTGCTCTCCAGCTATACTATTTCCTGTTTTAACAGCATGAAACCTGCCAGGGAGTTAAAAGTTGGAATCCACTGAATAATTTTCCTTTCAACAGCCACTTATAGGCAATCCACCCAATTTTGGCCCCTAAATTACCATATGAATTAATTTGTGATTCTGTGAATGAGCGAATCTGTTAACGATCCCGGTTTTTGTTCTGATTTTTTAGAACTGGAAAAAACCGAGGTTTATTTCCAATTCGCTATTAAATTCTGATTTTCGCTATAAAAAATTAAAACTCGCTATAAAAAAGTTATTTTCGCTATTAAATCTTTATTTTCGCTATATAAATTAAAATATCGCTATAAAAAATCTGTTTTCGCTATAAAACACTAATATTTCACCTATAGATCCACGGACTTTTCATCTGCAAACAATATTTCAGGCAAATAATACTGCCTTTCCGAAATAATCAAACTTATTCACCGAAAAAAAGCAGTCAAATCATTAAAATGACCTGACTGCTGATTATATGAATTATAGTTAGCTAGCTTATTTCACAATTAGAACGGGTGCTTTTACTCTTTTAGCGACTTTATGGCTGACGCTGCCAAGTACCATTTCCTGAAGGCCGTTCAACCCGCGGCTTCCGAGTACTACGACATCAAAATGATTCTTATTAGCATAGTCGACAATTGCTGGTCCAGGTTCACCTAGTAATTTTTCATACTTGAAGTTCAAGCTCTCTTCTTCTAGCATATTTGTTACCGGCTGGAGCCTGATTTTTCTTTTCTCCTCGACTACTGTTCGGTCTGCATTGTGAAGGACATCTTCCTTAGATGTCTGCCCATCGACAACATATACCACTGTTATTTCACTATCGCCGCTCAACTTTGCTAATTCCACCGCTTTTTTCGCCGCGCGCACTGAATGGTCTGAACCATCAGAAGCTAACAAGATTCTTTTAAACATGCCATTCCTCCTGAATTTATTTCCATTTTCTTATATATAAAGAAAGCACGCTGATTCGTCAACGTGCTTTCCCAAAATATATTTTACGTTTTAATGTCCGGAAAGTTTGGCGCCTTCCTGTTTGTGAACGGCTAGTTTGTCAATCAAGTGAGAGCTTGGTTCATTCAGGCCGTGCAAACGCACAACCGACCCGTTCTCCCTCAACTTGATAACGATTTTATCAATTGCCGCAACGGCTGAGTCATCCCAAACATGGGCATGTGTCAGGTCGATTACGACTTCTTTTGCTGATTCTTTTAAATCGAAGGATTCAATCAAATCAGTAACAGACGCGAAGAATACTTGTCCTGATACAAAATACGTGCGGCGGTCAGCCGCAACATCAAATGTTGAAGTGACTTTCACCTTGGAGATTTTCGCTACGAAGAAAATCGCGCTCAAGATGATTCCGGCAAATACACCTTTCGATAAGTCATGCGTGAACACTGTTGTGACAGTTGTGACAACCATGACGATTGTATCTGTAACAGGAGTCTTTGCCATGCCTTTGATTGATGACCAATCGAACGTTCCAATCGATACCATGATCATGACGCCAACAAGGGCAGCCATTGGAATTTGGACAACAATATTACCTAAAACAATAATCAGGAACATCAGGAAAGTACCGGCAACAAGTGCAGACAATCTGCCTCGACCGCCAGATTTAACGTTTATAACGGACTGGCCAATCATTGCGCAGCCTGCCATGCCGCCGAATAGTCCGGCAACAATATTCGCAATCCCCTGGCCGCGGCTTTCCTTATTTTTATCACTAGAAGTATCTGTCATATCATCAACGATCGAAGCTGTCAGCAATGATTCAAGCAAGCCGACAATCGCCAAAGCCAATGAGTATGGGAAAATAATTTTTAACGTTTCAAGGTTAAAAGGTACATTCGGAATCAAGAATGTTGGCAACGCTGAAGTCAGATTCCCCATATCACCAACTGTTCTTACATCACTCTTTGTCATAAGTGCTAACACCGTAATGACGATAATTGCCACAAGCGGGGACGGAACAGCCTTAGTAATACGCGGGAAAAGATAAATGATTGCAAGCGCGCCCGCGACCATTGCATACATTACCCATGTTGCGTCTACAAACTGCTCTAGCTGTGCCATGAAAATCAAAATTGCAAGTGCGTTAACGAAGCCAATCATAACGGAACGCGGAATGAACTTCATGAACCTTGCCAATTTAAACACACCAAACAGAATCTGCAGGACTCCTGTCAAAATCGTAGCTGCCATTAAATATTGCAAACCATGGTCCGCAACAAGCGTCACCATCAGCAGTGCCATCGCACCGGTCGCTGCTGAAATCATGCCAGGACGGCCGCCGACAATCGCGATTGTCACAGCAATTGCGAATGAAGCGTAAAGTCCTACCATTGGGTCAACACCAGCAATAATCGAAAAGGCGATCGCTTCAGGAATCAAAGCAAGCGCAACGACGATTCCTGCAAGGATATCTCCTTTAACGTTGCCAAACCATTGTTCTTTAATTGTATTAGTATTCAAGTAAACACCCCTTAATAGTTTTTTGTGGCTTCCTACTCTCAAGCAAGCCGGGTCCGATAAAAACAGGATTTATCATAACATATTTATAAAAACTAGCAACTATCATTGTAAGCGCTGTATATCGTTCTTTTCTTCAAATATCGATTGATACCTTCGTTCCTCACAAAGGTGCGTTAAAAACCTTAAAATGTAAAACCACCATTCTGGCTCTGCTTCATGCAAGCTTTTAAAAAATAGAGTTTTGTTACCCATTCGGGCTTATGGAATCTTTCTCTAGGACCTTTTCGCGGGTTCCACACTCATTTTGGGCTTATAGAATTTTTCTATAGGACCTTTTCGCTCGTTTCAACCTCATTCGGGCTTATAGAATCTTTCTATAGGACCTTTTCGCTCGTTTCAACCTCATTCGGGCTTATAGAATTTTTAAATATTAACTTTTCCGGAGTTCAGCTCCACCCCGGAATATGGAATTCACTCACAAACAAAGTCCTGCAGCTCAATAAGCTGCAGGACTTTGTTTTACCCAATCGGGGTGCATATTTCTATGTAGTGCCCATCCGGGTCGGCTGCATAGGCAACGACCTGGCCCCATGGTTTTTCGGTTGGCTCGAGCAGGATTGGAACTCCTGCTGACCTCAGCTTTTCCACTGTGCCTGCGACATCCTCTGTTACAAATCCGAGCTCGAAGGTTTGTTCTTTCCTGACTCCATCTGGAATCGGCAGAGTTGTAATCTCGCGGCCGCTTTCCCTTGTATTCATCGACAGCACGGTATTGCCTGTTTCATATTCGATATAGGTGCCAAATTCATTCCGAAGTTTAAGGCCGAGCAGCTCACCGTAAAAATGCTTTGTTTTTTCAAAATCAGCCACATATAAAATAACATAACCCAATTTCAATTCCATCATCATCACCTCTTAATCAAGAATTCGAGACTAAATGATGTAATTCCTTCATTTAATGCTTGCACGCAGCCTTACTTGCTCTGTACTTCAATATCGCTTCCTTCGTGCAAGTATAAATCCCCTCGCTGATCAGCTTCCCGAGTGGGGTGGCAGTGCCTGCATAAGAAATCGAATCCCCCTGCTGGGTTGCGGAGATACAGATGCTGTCCGTGGAAATTCCAGCGGACGGGCCAGCAATGCCAGCCCCGCTTCCCTCAAGCTCATTCAAAACACTTATTTTCGCTTCTGCCGCCGTCATTGCGCTCTGGATAAAAGCCTCCTCGGAAATCCTGCCATTAATGAACAGCCATGTATTGATATTCCGCGGTCGGTCACGCTGGGTATTCCCGGCTGAGACAATGATGAAAATGGAAAGGCCATCAGCCTCAAACAGCCGGTATGATGCTGTCTCCACGGGAACAGCTGTCATCATTCCAACCGTCTCGCTTGGCAGGAAGCCATTTTCCTGCAAATACTCAGCCATTTCCGCCTTATGGTCGCTGCAGTCATATTCCATCGGAACAATCCGGTGTACGAACGAACTGTGCCAGCCGATCCCGGCACCGGTGATTCCGGAAGACATCGTCCTTAATTTCACCGGTGACTGGAGGACAATCCTGTCTTGCCCGACATCAAGAAACCTGGCGTCTATTTTAAAATCAGCCTCATGACCTCCATCCTCTTCGGGAACCAGCAGCAATTGCGGCTTGGCAATTTCCGGGTGCGGATGGTTTTTGATCTGAGTTTTATATACTTTTTTAATTCGCTCTTCCTTTAAAACCTCCGCAGGAGTGTCAACTATCAAAACTTCACCGTTTTCCATCAATAGCAGCCTGTCACAATATAATGAAGCCAGATTCAAGTCATGAAAAATCGAGACAACAGTCAATTCCTCTTCCGCTGCCCACTTTTTCAGCAAGTCGAGCAGTTCCTTTTGGAAGCTGAGGTCGAGGTGGTTCGTCGGCTCATCAAGCAGGAGAATCCTGGGCTGCTGAGCCAGTGCCTGCGCGAGAAATACCCGCTGCTTTTCACCGCCGGACAATTCCACGATCGATTTTTCCTGAAGGTGAGTTATCCCTGTTTGTTCCATCACTTTCTGAACAATCTGTTCATCCTTGTCTCGCCAGCTATTGAACCAGCCTTTCTGGTGTGCATAGCGCCCGAGTGAAACGGTTTCTTTTACCGTATAAGGAAATGCCTGCTCCCCGTGCTGTGGCAGGACGGCCATCATCCTTGCAAGCTGCTTTGGAGAGTATTGTGTTAACGGACGCCCATCCACGTCGATGGAACCTACGCTGAAATCCAGGGCTCCGCTGATCATTTTTAAAAGCGTTGTTTTCCCGCTGCCATTGGGTCCAAGGATTCCAAACAGCTCCCCTTTGCCAACCTCAAAGGAGATTTCCTTCAACACCTCTCCGCCTGCATATCCGCCTGTCAAATCCTTCACTGTAATCATCGGCCAGCACTTCTTTCTTTACGATTTCTCATTAAAATCAACGCAAAAACCGGAGCACCGATCAAGGCTGTGATCACGCCGATCGGCAATTCTGTTGGCGCGATGATTGTTCTCGATACAAGGTCGGCCAAAATCAGGAAGCCGCTGCCAATCAACACGGATAGCGGCACCAAATGGCGATGGTCCGGTCCCCAGACGGTCCTTGTCAGATGCGGGATGACGAGACCGACAAAGCCGATCGTTCCTGAAACCGCAACTGCTGAACCAGTTAAAAGAGAACCAGACAATAAAATCAGCAGCTTGCGGCGCTCGACATTCACACCAAGGTGCTGCGCCCGTTCCTCACCGAAGGACATTGCATTCAGCTCCCTCGTATTTGCAAGCAAAATCACCAAACCAATAATAAAGAAAGGAATAATAATTTTGATGTATTCCCAGCCGCGCATCGAGACACTGCCAAGCAGCCAGCCAATGATTTGCCGCAGCTCCTCGCCGGATAGGGCGATCATCAATGAAATGAATGATCCAAGAAATGAACTTAAAATGATTCCAGTCAATATAATCGTCTCAACCCTGAGCAGCCTGTCGATTCTCCGGGCAAAAAAGAGCACAAACAACACGGTTGCGAATGCGAATAAAATGCTCAGCACCGGCAAGGTGAATGCTCCAACTAACGGCAATGAGATTCCAAAAAACAGCGTGACGACCGCACCGATTGAGGCCCCTGATGAAATCCCAAGTGTATATGGATCTGCCAGCGGGTTACGGAGCAGTCCCTGGAACGCAGCACCGGCAATTGCCAGGGACGCACCGACGAGCCCTGCCAGCAAAACGCGGGGCAGCCTGATATCCATGACAATGCTTTCATGCATCGAATCGATTCCCTGTCCCTGAAAGCGGAAAATCTCAGCACCAATGATTTCAATAATAGCGGGTAC
This sequence comes from Mesobacillus sp., assembly GCF_047739415.1. GTDB lineage: Bacteria > Bacillota > Bacilli > Bacillales > Cytobacillaceae > Mesobacillus. The sequence goes on from NZ_JBIQOE010000044.1 coordinate 27,502, forward strand.
AGGGATGGAAACCGTTCCGATTGAAATGCCCAACAGCATCGAAATGATCAAAAATGCTGCCGAAATGATATAGGCTAATCCTATATTATTTAAAAACGTCCGGATAAATGGCTTTTGCAAGCTCCTCTGCTCCTTCAGCTAGCCTTGGGCCTGAACGGGTAACAAGATCAGAGTGGACATCGAATACCTGCTGGTCCTTGACTGCTTTTACATTATTCCAGCCTGGTCGAGCAAGAACCTGTTCGATCGGCTCTTCTGTGTAGTAACCATAGGTTGTCACAATAACATCGGGATTACGCTCTACGATTGCTTCCGGGTCAACCTTCGGCCAGCCATCCATATCTCCGGCTGCATTCTTTGCGCCAATCAACTCTAGCATTTCATTGATGAAAGTATTTTTGCCGGCTGTGTAGATTTCCGGTGCAGGAGAGACCTCAACAAACACTGACTTCTGCTCTTCTGGTTTAATTGCCTCTGCTTTCTTCTTCAGTTCTGCAAAACTGTTTTTCATTGAATCTACAAGCTCATCTGCCTTTTCCTGCTCGCCAATTGCCTGGCCAATCATCTCAATTGATTGATACACTTCTTCAAATGACTGCGCATCGTTCACAACAACAACAGCAATTCCTGCATCCTTCAATTGCTGTAGACCTTCTTTTACAGTGTCCGCAGTTGATCCAGGAGCAAGAACAAGGTCTGGCTTCAGTGAAATCATTTTCTCAATATTGAATTCCATCCCGCCGATTTTTTCCTTCGACATTACTTCCTCTGGATAATTGTCGAAATCGGTAACACCGACAATCGCATCACCGCTGTCGAGCGCGTAAACAATTTCCGTGTTGCTCGGAATCAGGGAAATGATCTTTTCTGGCTTTTCTTCAATGACAACTTCTTCATCAAGCGCATCTTTTACAGTGACCGGGAAACCCGACGTTTGCTCCTGAGCGGTTTTTTCGCTTTCATTCTTTTCAGGCTGTGCTTCAGTACCACAGCCAACCAGGATCATGGCAGCTGCCATCATCAACAATAATAATTTTTTCATTTGCTTCTCCTCCAATTTTTCAATCAGCTTCGTCAAATCAGGCTGTTGATTTTCGTTCCAGGCGCTTCGCTTTCCGCGGGCTGAGGCTGAGCCTCCTCGTCGCAAGCTCCTGCGGGGTCTCATCTTCTCAGCTTTTCCCGCAGGAGTCTACGCGCCTTCCACTACAATCAACAGGATGTTAAAAACCAGCATTGGTCTTCAACAAAGCTATTGATAAAAATAAAAAAACATCTCCACCTGAAGGGGAGATGTCCGAGTAAGCAAATGTTTTTATCATCATAAAAGACATAGAGCCTGTCGGCACCTCCCTATCCTCGTAGGTTTGTTGGTGCAATGATCAGGCAGGTCTCCTGGCTCATGGTCAATGCTCGCTGCGCCTTCCCATACATTTGTACAGTGGCCGTTGCAGCTTGCTCCCATTTACAGTGGCGGGACCGCGTTGGATTTTCACCAACTTCCCTATTAAGTCTTGTTTAAAAAGACACCCGTTCATTTCGATATGTAATTTTCCGCTAAATCCAATTATACACGACTTACCAAAAATTGCTCCAAAAATTTTGCTTTTTCGACTTTATTGGGGGGTCTTTTCTCAAACTTTGTTGCTATTGACTACAAAATAGGATTGTATTACCTAAGTTTCTTTGCAAAATTAACGCTTATTATGAGAAAAGAGCTTGCAAACTTAGTACCGACTTACAAAATGACTTTTATCACGTTAAAATCGGCTTTAGGATTTTAACAACAATCTTTACGAATACAGCTTTATTGAGCAAGCAGACTCCATTCTTTCACTTTTTTATCAAAGATAAGCCTGCCATCCGGATTGCTGCGGTTTGCTTCTTTATATTCATCATGCATGTCATCCATGTTGGCAAAATCTCCGATGATCCAAATCGGTATTTCAATTCTGCTGCGGTTTTGCTGAATGTTTTTCAGCGAAAAAACCGCCCCTTCCTTCATCGCAGGTGTCAATGATTTCAGGATCTCCTTGCTGACGGCTGGATAAGATTTCTTTTTTCTGATCCCGAGCAGTGTTTTTTCTGGTTTTATTTCCCCGAGCTTGCCAGAAAGGACCGTTCCAAGCATCCGGAAAAAATCATTGAAGTTGCGGTAATATATTTTGTTGAACCAGCCATCCTCATGGGAAAGGTACACAAAGCGATTGTTGAGCTGGTTGTAAAAAGGCAGCTTCAAATGGTGCTTGATATGCCCGAGATAGAGAAGCTCGGCAATCTCCTGTGCTGACAGCACATTCAGTGCTTCCACTTCCTCAAAATCGATCCAGCAAAAATCCCCGTATGCATGGACATTGGCGGCTACCAGCTTTTCGACGCTGTCTTCAGGTACATATTCAAATAGGGTATGTCTATTGAACTCACCATCCTCATAGCGATGCTTTAACAGCAGCAGATGGTTAAGCGAATCAGACAATGACCTTGCGAATTCATGGAATTCCATACCATGCGAGAGCACGTACTGGTCCCGCTCGTTCAAATGGACATATAGTAAATCCCTGCTATAAGGATGGTTCTTTTTCAAAGGCAAAACCTCCCGAAAATTCTCAGCTGCATGATTGCCAGCGACACTTTGACTCCGTACAAATAACGCTCTTTCCATTCTAACAAAAACACATGAAAATATCTTATTCTGACTCTTCAAAAACATAATTATTATCGTACTTTCCCGCTAAATGAATCCCTATTACAAAAGAAACTATTCGTCCTATTCATTCGTCTATTATCTATACAGGAAAATGTTAACTCAACAGGGATTGTAAGGATATTTCATCTCTGCTAGCATAGTATTGTAAAAACAGATTCGGACAGGGTGTAGCAAATGGAGAAGCCTCTTAAAAAATTTGATCGGTTTGATTGGACATTGACGCTCCTTTTATTGTTGTTCTTTCTGACAAGCTGCTTCGCGATATACAGCGCACAGAAAACAGGGCAATATGTTGGACAGAACTTTTTATACAAACAAATCTTTTGGTACGTTGTTGGGTCGGGGATCATTGGCGTCGTGATGATGTTCGACAGCGATCAGTACCGCAAGCTCAGCTGGTATTTGTACGGATTCGGAGTCTTCCTGCTCATCTTCCTGTTTTTCGCTCCTGCCAGTATAGCCGAGGAAAGGAATGGCGCAAAAAGCTGGTTCTTCATTGAGCCATTCGGTTCCATCCAGCCTTCTGAATTCATGAAGGTCTTTCTGATTCTTGCCCTTAGCAGCACGATCTATGCCCACCATACAAAACATACGATAAAGACACTTCAAACTGACTTCCTGCTTTTCATCAAGCTTGGCTTCATCACCGCCTTGCCACTTGGGATGATCATGCTGCAGCCTGACCTGGGCACATCTCTCGTCGTGATTGCGATTTTCACCGGGATCATCCTTGTTTCAGGCATCACCTGGAAAATCATCCTTCCGCTCTATGGGGGAGGCGCGGCATTTGGTACTGGCATCCTTTATCTCGTCATCTGGAAGCCTGAGTTCCTTAAGAAATACCTTGGTGTAAAAACATATCAGTTCGGGCGTATATATGCATGGCTTGACCCGGAGAGCTACCCGGAATATGGGTATCATCTACTAAAATCCCTCAGTGCAATTGGGTCCGGCATGCTAACAGGAAAAGGCATCAATGGCAGCGAAGTCTATATTCCCGAAAGCCACACAGATTTCATTTTCAGCGTCATTGGCGAGGAATTTGGCTTTGTGGGCGGCAGCTTTGTCATCAGCCTTTACTTCCTGTTAATCTACCATCTAACAAAAACGGCACTGGATACGAATGATCCTTTCAATACCTACATCAGTGCGGGAGTCATCAGCATGATCACCTTCCATGTTTTCCAGAATATCGGGATGACGATCCAGCTGCTGCCGATTACCGGCATCCCGCTGCCATTCATCAGTTACGGCGGCAGCTCGCTTATGGGCAATATGCTGGCGATGGGGTTGATTTACGGAATCCGGTTTCATCATAAAACGTATATGTTTGCCTCGAAAGACAGGAGTTTTGATATATGAAGCTAGTAAGCGATTATCGTGAGAATGAGGTTTTGAGGATAAGTTTTATCCAGCTTGCTGCTGACATTTTCGGACTTGATTTTACCAGCTGGCATGAACACGGATATTGGGGCGAACGATACATCCCGTTCTCCTATGCAGATGGCGACATAATCGTTGCTAACGTATCGGTCAACGAGCTCGATTTTATTATTGAAGGAAAAAGTTATAAAGCTTTGCAGATTGGCACCGTCATGACACATCCGGAATATCGGAACAAGGGCCTGTCAGCAAGCCTGATGAACCATGTATTGGATGTCTACAAGGGAAAATATGATTTTATGTACTTATTCGCCAATGACAGTGTTCTCAACTTTTATCCGAAATTCGGTTTTGAAAAAGTTGAGGAGTATCAGTATACTACAATGATATCTGATGGCCAGTGTGGATTTGGTTTGAAGAAACTGGAGTTAGCTCACGATCTAGAACTTATTGAAAAAACGGTTTACGGAAGGGCACCGGTTTCACATACCTTTTCGACTGTCCATTCCGCCGGGATCACGATGTATCATATCCTGAATGTTTTTCCTGAGCATCTCTACTATCATATAGAAAAAGACGCTATTGTTATTTTCACGAAGGAAAACAGAACGGTCCAACTGTATGATGTCATAAGCAACGCGCCTGTAAACATAGAAGATATTTACTTTGCAGACACAGATAAAATTCAATTCCACTTCACACCCGATTACAGTGACCTCCAATATCAGCGCGTTCCTTTTAAAAGAGATGGAGCATTTTTTATGAAAAAGAGACCCGGACTGGAGTATCCTCGGTTTATTAAGCATCCATTCACCTCGGAGGCATAAAGAGAAAAAAGGCTGAGCTGCTCAGCCTTTTTTCATTACCCTGGTTTTAAGTATTGATTTTACAAAAAAATACACTATGAATATACCCATGATCCAAAGGCCCATTTTATTCAGGTCAAACAACTTCAGAACTGCTCCTGCCAGCGTCGCTAGATAAAGCAGGCCGAGCATTGCATTCATCTCCCTGTTTTCAAAATAGCCGGTCATTCTGGCACCGAATTGGGAGCCGACCAGCGTACCCGCAACCAGCATCAGACCAATGAAGTAATCGATATCGGTGTTGACTGCATAGGAGACGAACCCTACGGAAACGATCAACAATACTGCAAATAAACTTGTTCCGACTGCCTTTTTCGGATTGAAACCCAGCGATGTAATGATCAGCGGAACAATGATAAAACCGCCGCCCACCCCAAGTGTTGCCGAGACAAAGCCTCCGACAAAGCCAACGGCCAATAGCTTTGGCATTGAAAAAGAAGCTGGGGGAGGGTTCTTGTCTTCTGGCTTCTTGCCCTGGCGAATCATTTTTATCGCAAAATATAACAGCAGTATAATATAGAGGAATGGAATGACGACTTCATCCCACCCTCGCGCTTCAAGAGCATACACAAGCGGCCTTGCCAGCTGCGTCGCGACAATCCCGCTTCCTCCCATGATCAATCCCTCTTTCCAAAGGATATTCTTCAGGCGGATATGCGCTGTAATTCCCGAAATGGATGTACCCACTGTGAAAAACAAACTTGTCGTGATTGCCTCAAGCGGCGAAAAGCCTATCAACAGTAAAATGGGCGTCAGGATAAAGCCGCCGCCCACGCCGAAAAATCCAGAGAGGACACTGATTAAGCCGCCCAGTAGCAAATAGATTATGTATTCCATAGACAACTCCCTCTTTTAATCGAGTTCCTTTATAGAGTACCACTTTTAGCATATAAAAAAAGAATCGCTTTACCTGCGGCTGCTTTTAACCCGCCCGTGGTATGCGATCATCTCGCATTGCTGAAATAGTTGGCTCTAGCAGAATTAAACATGGTATACTTTTTACTAGGCTCATTTTGCGGCCTTCCCTATAACATCTTAAAGGAGATACTATTTCATGTCTGAATGGATAAATGCGTTTGAAGAATGGCTGCTTGAATTTGGTTCCTGGGGACTATTCTTCGTGTCTTTCCTGGAATCTTCCTTTTTCCCGATCCCGCCTGATGTCTTGATGATCCCAATGGGAATCGCGAACCCTGACAGGGCATTGTGGTACGCATTCATCACAACAGCCGGATCCGTTCTCGGAGCACTACTGGGCTGGTACATCGGTAAAAAAGTTGGCCGTCCAATTCTGCGTTATTTTATAAAAGAAGAAAAAATTGCCCTAGTAGAAGGGTACTTCGAAAAGTACGGTGCGATGGCGATTCTTATAGCTGGATTCACTCCAATCCCATACAAAGTGTTCACGATTTTTTCCGGAATCTCCAATGTGAAGATTCCAACCCTTATCATCTGGTCCATCATTGGACGAGGCCTGCGCTTCTTCCTTGAAGCAGCAATCATCGTCGCACTGGGCGACAAGGCCATGCCATTCATCGAAGAAAACTTCGCGATGCTGACAATCGCCCTTGGTGTTGTGGTCATTGCTGGATATTTGATTTACGCATATTTAAAGAGATCGAAAAAAGCATAATCATGAAAAACCGGGCAGATGCCCGGTTTTTTATTGTTTATAGACCTTCTAAAAATCAATTTCTCTCCCATATAGTTGAAAACCTGGACCCTCGCTACTCTCTATTTCTAATCTCATCATTCCCTTAAGACAATGTTCTCTGCTTTGTTTACCTAGACAATATTTGGGTAGATTAAAATATGCTTGCTAGCTAACTAAGGACTTTTTTCACAGGTGAAGCTGCGCTAGTTCTTGTACTTATCCATAAGCGTCCCCAGGATCAGCCTGAAGTCCAATTAAAATAAGGAGTGAGAAGTTTGAACAATAATTTTTACAATGGCTGGGACAGCATTCTTGGCAAGCTGCCAAATGTGCTGATCGCGCTTGCAGTCCTGCTCGTTGGATGGCTTGTCGCAAAATTAATAGAAAAAGCAGTTTACAAGGGGCTTCAAAAAACAAGTCTTGATAACAAGCTATTTTCGAATGTGAACAATAACAAGTACTCAGCTGAAAAAATCATCAGCAAAATTGTCTATATTTTAATTCTAGTATTTGTCTTCATCATGTTCCTGAATATCTTAGATTTATATGTTTTGACGGAGCCGCTCGTCGGAATGTTCTCTACGATTGCCGCAGCGATTCCTAACATCCTGAAAGCAGGATTGATTCTATTATTTGCCTGGCTGATTGCCTCAGCCTTAAAATTCCTGATCCAGAAAGGCGGCAAGACGCTCGGTGTCCATGAAAAATTAAGCAAGTACAAGCTTACAGACGACAACCAGCAGACTACGAATGCCGTCGATAAAGTCGCGAACATCGTTTTTTATCTTGTATTGCTTATGGCATTGCCGGCCGTATTGTCCGCACTGAACCTGCACGGCGTTTCAGAGCCTTTTGAAAACATGGTCGAAGGAATCCTTTCCTTCATTCCTAAACTATTTGCAGCAGCACTGATTCTTTTAGTCGGTTACTTTGTTGCTAAAATCGTCCGTGATATCCTGACGAACTTTTTACAAAGCATTGGCACTGAAAAATTAGTCCAGCGTTTCGGCCTTTCCCGCTTATTTGAAGGCACAAGCCTTTCACGAGTGATCGGCACGATTGCTTTCGTATTGATTTTGATTCCGACAGTCATCGCTGCTCTTGAGCGCCTTGATGTCGAAGGAATTTCCGAACCAGCCATCGCCATGCTGAACGACATCCTGACGATGATTCCAAATATCGTTGTCGCTATCATCCTTGTCATGATCGGCCTATGGCTTGGAAAATGGCTGAAGAAATTCACAACTGATTTATTAAGAAGGATTGGTTTCGACTCTTATTTTAAAGGAATGGGTGTAGCTGGCACGGCCAAGCGTCCTAACTCATTAAGCGTATCGGAAATTGTCGGCTATATCGTCCAGGTCATTGTCTTCCTGCTATTTGTAGCTGAAGCATTGAATGTCGTAAATCTTGATTTCTTCGTCGACCTAGCACGAGGCGTAATAGCTTATCTGCCTCATGTGATCGCGGCAATCGTCATCCTTGGTGTCGGCCTATGGCTTGGCGGTCTTGCGAAGAAAGTGCTCAGCAGCATCCTGCAGGGTGATTCTTCAAACGTGCTGGCAACTGTCGCAAAATATGCGATCATCACAATTGCCGTCTTCATGGCCCTAGACCAGCTTGGAGTTGCTCCAGCAATCGTGAACGCAGCGTTCATCCTGACACTTGGAGGACTGGCACTCGCATTCGGATTGGCATTCGGTCTAGGCGGCAAGAATTTCGCTTCCAAATACCTGGCTAAATTCGATGAAAAAATCGAAAAAACCAGCATTGATAAAGCCGCGGTTGAGCAGCAGAAAATGAAAAAGAACAGCCCTGGTAACCCGAACCCGGCAACACCGCCAAACTTGAATAACCTGAACCAGAACACAAATCCTGGAACTGGGCCTAATTTGAACAACCCGAACCAGAATCCTGGTACTCAGCCAAACCTGAACAATCCGAACCAGAACGGAAACAATAACCCTATGGATCCTCATAACGATAACAATCCCATGAATCCTTAAGAAACAAAACACAGCTGCCAATCACGGCAGCTGTGTTTTTATGTATTAACTAAAATTATCAATAAAAAAAACGACGAGAAACACGATGAAGGCATAAAAACTAAGATGCAGAATCACAGTAGTGAAAAAATCCTTCAGTTTATCAAATGAAAAAGGTTCACTCTTCCTTGCCCTCGCTCTCATAGCCAGCCCGCCCCCCTTTAGTAAAACTATCCAATCAGTCCATTTTTTTCTTTTAATAATCATAGCATAATCTAGTGAATTTGTGATTCACTTTTCTGAAATATAGCTGACAGTTAATTTTTCAAGATAAAAAGCATCAAAAACTTATCAAGCCGATTGAAGACCAGAGAATAATGATTCAGATTCCCAGACAAAAAAGAAAAACCCTCAAAATAAAGGGTCATCTCTGTCCGTAACTTTCGAATTTCTTCGCCAGACGTACCATTTCTTCATTAGAAAGCTCGGTTGGTTCACCGATCGCTTTCGCCTGGTAATAAATCTGAGCGCTGAACTCTATTTCCTCAGCGACCGTAAATGCTGTTTCGATGTTATGGGCACCGGCAATCATACCGTGGTTCGCCAGCAGCACGGCTCTTCTATCCACCATACCTTCAAATGCCTTTTCTGCAAGCTCCTTCGTTCCAAATGTTGCATAGGGAGCACACCTAACATTCGGACCGGCAAACGCCACCAAATAAGTGATCGGCGGAATGTCCCAGCCAAGTGTCGCGATCGTTTTTGCATAGGGCGAGTGGGTGTGGACAAGCGCGTTTAGATCATCGCGGCGCTGGTAAAATATCAAATGCATGTCAAGCTCACTCGAAGGCTTTTTGCTGCCATCGACGATTTCGCCATCCAAATTAATGATCACAACATCCTCAGGCTTCGTTTCGAAATAGTCAATCCCGCTCGGACTGATGGCAACCAGCTGCTTCTCTCGATTGAAAATGCTGATATTTCCACCCGTCCCTTTAGTCAGGCCGCTTGTCATAATTTTCTTGCCGTATTCTACGACTTTCATCCGTTCTTCCAGAAGCAACATCTGATGCGCCTCTCTTTCTCTAAAAATCTAGATAGGGAACGTCCTATTATCGCATATTATGGCTTGAAGCTGAATCCTTTAATACTTTTAAAAATTGTTCGCCCGTTTTGTAGCTGTCTGATTCCAAGATGAACTGCTTCGCTGCAGACAGACAAATCCTCTCTGCCATAACGCGTTGCTCCTCATCCGCAATTGTCGTCAAATCCTTGACCTTCGCCAGGCCGGCAATACGGCGAATCATTTCCATGCCAGTTACCGATGCAGTATCCTGAAGAACAGAATCCAGATACCAGCGGTCGAAGTCCTGCTCCTTCGCCATGATATCTGTGACATTTTCCTTCCAGCTGGCCAGGAATTTTTCCGCAAAAAGATTTACAGTATCTTTGATCGTTTCCTCTAGCCAGGAGACATATTTCTCATCCGCATGTGTTACATGTGCGCGTGACCATGCGAACATCAGATTGGCAATTACGTTGCCAACGTCATAGCCCATCGGTCCGTAAAACGCGAATTCAGGGTCGATCACTTTCGTAGAATCTTCTTTTACAAAAACAGAACCTGAATGCAAATCTCCATGCACAAGCGCCTGTGCATTGGTCATGAAAGCAAACTTCAGCTTCGCAGCTTCAAAACGCAATTTTGCATCACCGTATATATTCTCTTCTATCCATTCCTTGTTAGCCGGGAACAGGTCATTTCGGTTGTTATGGTCAGTGAAAGGTTCAGAGTATACAAGATCCTCGGAAATTTCGCACAATTCAGGATTGATATAATCCTGGACAAGCGCTTTCTTCGCTTTATGTTCCATCACCACATCAGAAGTAAGCAGAAGCGTATTGACCATAAAAGTCGTCAGGTCATCCGCAAGCCTCGGAAAAATACGACCTTCATTAAGCGCTGTACGCAGGATGGTGTGATCTGAAAGATCCTCCATCACACAGCAATTCATCACACCATCAAAAAGGTATACATCCGGGACCAGACCTGGAGCCAGCTCCCCCTCAAGCTTAAGAACATTGGATTCAATCTTGATCCGGTTTGTAGAAAGCTTGAATTCATCGGAAATCCTTGCAGTATCACCAGCCTGTTTTACAATCAGTGATTTACCCGATTGCTCATCAATCACCCGAAATACGTAATTCAAATTGCCATCCCCAATTTCGGTACAGCTTAATTCAGCATCTTTATCAAAAATATCGGTCTTTACTTTCACATATGAAGTGACCTCATCAGCATTCATCAAAAAATAAGTATTAAAATCAGCCATGGTGTACTTCCCCTTTCCCATAAATACATTTATAAAAATCTTTTAAAAATTATTATAGCTTAAGACTGTATTTCGACGCACTAAAAATTACTTTCAAACCAAAAAAGCGGAGGTGACAGGCTACGAGTCTCCTATCGGACACTTTTTCACGCTTACGCCTGACGTTTGGCCGATAGAGCCCTTCTATCGGACACTTTCCTACTCTTCCGCCTGACGTTTGGCCGATAGAGCTATTCGATGACTATTGGACATGTATTCTATTACTCACATGGCAGCAGAATCGTGAATGTGGTGCCTTTTCCTTGTTCACTTTCGACATTGATTCTTCCTCTCATCCTTTGGATAATATCATAGGAAATCATCATTCCGAGGCCTGTTCCTTTTTCCTTCGTGGAGTAATAAGGGTGACCGAGTCTGTCGAGCTGCTCTTTATTCATGCCGACTCCTTCATCCCGGAACTGGATTCTTACATTATCCTTGTCGACCTTTGCAATGATGTAGATGCTTCCGCCAGAAGGCATTGCTTCAATGCCATTTTTCAGGATATTGATAAAAACCTGTCTGATTTCATGGGCATCACCTTTGATGCAAAGGTTCTTATCGATCGCCTCCACTAATTCCGTATTGGCAAGATGCGAATAGGATCTCATGAAGTCAATCGTTTCTTTTAAAAGTTCGCTCATGTCAATTTTCGCCATACTGCCTGTATTTGGTTTTGCCAGAGAGAGGAAATTATCAATGATTGTCTGGGTACGGTCCAGCTCCTGAAGGGATATCGTGATGAAGAGATTCTGGTTATCATTTAAATTCCTTTCACCCTGGAGAACCTGCATGAAGCCTCTGATCGTGGTCATCGGGTTGCGGATTTCATGGGCAACCGAGGCTGCGAGCTGGCTAATTGCTGAAAATTTCTCAGCTTTGTGAAGCTCATGCATCAATTTAAGCTGCAAGTTGGTCATTTCAATGATATAAATGGTTACCGATAGCGCAATGAAAGAGACGAGTGAAAATACAAGCAAATACAGATAATCCTCCGCTTTGCCGGCGTTGATCATTGCCGCAAGTCTTGTCGTTGTGATCAGGCCGTACACAAAAAGGCCGAGAGCGATTTTTCTGTTAACAGTTGTATTCTTATATAATTTTTCAATCGAAAAAAATAGAATTAATATGACCATATAATTGACGGCCGTGACCGGGAGCTTGTCAACTTCAACTAGTCCCTGCAACAACAGCAGGACAGCGACAAGCAAAAAGCTATCAGTTCTGCTTAGATAGAAAAAGGCAATGAAGACTGGAATGAGCTTAAAGTCAAATTCCATGCCGCCATGGAATCTTACAGGCAATACCATTGTCATCAATAGCGCCGCTAAAATGGCCATTTTAAAGACTTGTTTCTTATATACCGAACGCTTCTGCATCCATAAAAAGTTATACATGAAGCCGAGCGATAATATAATTGAAAAATGCAGGATCAAATCTTTTATAAATTCTACCATTGTATCCCCCAGGGTTCTCCAGATTATGAATATATGCCTACATAATTATTATCTACTCACCTTCTGGATACTTCAATGGAAAATTCAGATATTTTGATAAAATTGCATAATTCTGTCTGTTACAAAGAGTTGCTGTCGTATTTTTGGAAGTGTAACTTTCTGGTCTCAGGTATTTAGGAGGGAACTAAATGGGGGTGAAAATGTTGTGCATCCAGCCAACAAAGTTTATAATCCGAAAAACTTTTTTACAGTGTCTGTAAAACTTATGCTATAATAAGAACAACCATTGCTTTACCGCATTATACCCCACTCAATTGGAGTGGGGTTTTTTTAATTTCAAAAAATATAGGTATAAAAAAACAAGCTCTGATGACTCAGAGCTTGTTTGTATGGGCTAAACCGTTATTATAGTTTTGTAACGTTAGCTGCTTGTGGTCCACGAGCGCCTTGCTCAACGTCGAAAGAAACTTCTTGGCCTTCTTCAAGAGTCTTGAAGCCTTCGCCTTGGATAGCTGAGAAGTGTACGAATACGTCTTCTCCACCTTCACGTTCGATGAATCCGAAACCTTTTTCTGCGTTAAACCATTTTACTTTACCGTTTTCCATTTTTGTTGCCTCCTAGTGTGATATCCACACAATTTGTTACTATTCTTGTCTCAGTGATATCCAGGCGAATCAAGCAGTGCATGTTCTTTCCTTGCATACCGAACAAAAATAATTCTTCCTAAGAATAACAGAATTGAAAGGTTAGTGCAAGTATTAAGGGATTTCCCAAAAACAGGATTTTATAAATAATCCTCCAAAAGCCCATAATGGATTAATAAAAGTGAATCAGAAAATGTGATATAATTAAGAGAACATGAAAGGGCGTGGCTAATTGAAAAGCGCAAGCAACCTTTATAAAACAGGTCAATCGGTCAATATCAAAGAAACCGGCGAAACAGTGACAATCATGAAATCCCAATACGTGAAAAACATGAAAAGATATTCATACACTGTGAAAGAATACCCAAGCACATTTTATTTCGAGGAAGAACTAGAAAGAAATTAATGTTTCATCAGAAAAGCGTGCCACAGTGAGCACGCTTTTTTGGTGTTTATTTTACTTTTTGAGGCCAAAGGCTGTATTTGCCCAGCTTGACCATAATCGCTGGTACTAGAATTGTTCGAATCAGGAATGTATCAATCAAGACACCGATCGCGACGGTGAAACCGAACATGAACAGCTCCATGATCGGCTGGGTGATCAGGACGGCGAATGTTGCGGCAAGAATGACCCCCGCGGATGAAATGACTCCACCTGTATGGGATAAACCCAGACTGATCGCTTCTTTGATCGGTTGGTTCCTTGCTTCCTCTTTTATCCTCGAAATGAGCATGATGTTATAATCCACTCCAAGTGCCACCAGGAAGATGAACGTATATAACGGAATCCGGTAACTGATTTCAGAATAGCCGAAGAACTGGTCGAATATGAAGAAGCCGGCTCCCAGCGCTGTAAAATAGGACAGAATAATCGTTGCCATCATATAGATTGGGGCAACCAGGGATTTTGTCTGCATACCAAGCAAGACCATGATTACGACAGTCGTTAACAGGACGACCACCCATGTATCACGATCATTGACATCGCGGATTTCTGCCTGTTTCGCGGTTTCGCCAGCATAGTAGAAGTTTGCTCCTTCAAGGCCAGCCACTTTCTTCAACTCTTCTCCTTGATTTTGGAGTTCATTCAACTGATTGAAGGTCTTCTGGTCATAAGGATTACCGGCAAAAACAATCTCCAGCTTTGCTGCATTTCTATCATCGGAAAAATAAGAATCAGCCTGCATGGCGAAATCATGATTCACTTGTTCAACTCCATCAATCTCGAGCAACTCTCCCCTTAAAGCTTGCAGCTCTTCTTTTCCTAGTTCACCTTCACTTTCAACAATCAATGTTGTCGGTGCCAGTTCCCCCGGCGAGAAGTTTTGCTCCAGGATTTCATACCCTTGCCTTGACTGGATATCATCAGGAAAAGATTTGATGAGGTTGAATGAATAAGTGATATTGAGAGTGTTCAAGGCGATGGCCACCAGCGGGATGATCACGAAGACACCGCTCTTTACTGGATTTTTCACTACCATATTTCCGAGCCTGGACCAGATGGCCGCTTTAGCAGGTGCCTGGTCGTCCACTTTAGGAAGTGACGGCCAGAACGCTTTCCTGCCAAACAGCACATATAAAGCCGGCAGCAACGTCAATCCGCCAAGGAGAATCAGCACTAATGCAATCGAGAAAACCGGCGCGAAATTGCGATATGGCTCATAAATGGCGGCGAACAACACAAGCATGGCCGCGAGTACGGTCCCGCCGCTGAAAAGAATCGGTTCGGTGACTTCCTCCATCGCTCGCTTCATCGCGATATATTTGTTTTCTACCTTTTTCAGTTCTTCTTTGAAACGCGCCACAATGAAAAGCGAATAATCGGTCAGTGCCGCAAACAACAGGATCGACATGATCGAGGTCGACTGTGTCTCAATTTCCATCCCCGCCGATCCGAATAGCCCAATACTTTTATTGACCACTTCATAGACAAGTCCTGCTCCCAATAATGGGACCAACGCCAACAGCGGTGAACGGTAAATCAGGATTAACAGGATAAAAATCAATCCGACTGTGCCCAGCAAAAGCACGATATCCGCCCGGGCGAATATGCCGATCATATCGGCGACAATCCCCGCAGGACCGGTAATGGCCAGCTTGACCTCCTCCTGGCCTTTCAACTCTTTTTTGGCAAGCTGCCCAATCTTTTTAATATTGTCATTGATTGTGCTGCGTTCGAGATTTTCTTTCAATGATACTGGCAAAATGAGTGTCGTATTGTTTTCTGATAAAAACGATGCTTTTGCCTGCGGTGGCATCTGATGGAACGGCACCACCGCCTTTACACCCTTAAGCTCTGCCTCTGTCAGCTTTTTGCTCACCTGGTCAATGATCGCAAAATCAGCCTCGGTGAACTCTCCCTTTTTATTAAAAACGAGCAGTGCGGGAGTTCCTTTGTCTTCAGGAAAATACTCTTGGATTTTTTCATCCGCTTTTAACGAAACGGAATCCTCAGGAAGACCCGACTCATTTACGCTTGTTGCATAATCACTCGCGCTTGGTGCAAGCCAGCCAAGCAACATTGCAGCAACTATCCAGATGGCCACGATTCCTTTCGAGCCCTTTTGGCTGCCCGAAAAAGCCGTTAAATTCCTAGCCCACTTCATTCTTCCCTCTCCCCCTCTTTAACGTCTTTCGATAAAAAATGTCGACACCAGGAAGAGGATAAAGCTGACAAGCAATGTCACCCCTCCGCCAATATATAGGACGAGTGAAAAAGCCTCTGGTAAATCAAACGGCTTCAGGTTATGGACCCACATACCAGCTGTCAATCCTGTCGTGCCAATGATCGCTGTCCATGTATGCCACGACGCCAATTTTTTCGACGTGATGGTGAATACCTCATAATAAACTGCCCAGGCAAACAACGTCAGCCACCCGACAACCAGGATATGGGCATGGATTGGCCGGAACGCATATGAACCCGCACCCGCCATATGAGCGCCAAGCACCGCGCCGATTACTGAAAACACTGCTGAAAATCGCAGCAGCGCCAAATTTCTCCCCTTCATAAAAACTCCTCCTCCATAAAAAAACCTTCTGTAATTACTTACGATTCTCATTATAAGAATCGAAAGTGAACAGAAGGTGAACTGGATATTACAAATGAGGAGGCATGCTATTTTCAGGCAGCATCACAACAAATTCTGAACCTTTACCAGGCTCGCTGGTTACGGTAATACTTCCATCGTGCAATTTTATGATCCTGTCTACGATGGACAAACCAAGACCGGTGCCCTCGATTTCCTTTGATCTCGACGGATCGGCACGGTAAAAACGATCGAATATCCGCTCGACCTCTTCCGGGGACATACCGATGCCGGTGTCCTTAAAGATGATTTTCACCCGGTCAGTTTCCTCATGGAGGGAGATTTCAATCTCTCCGTTTTCTTTATTGTATTTGATTGCGTTTGTCAAAAGATTCTCCCAGGCATTATGAAGAAGGTTTCCATCGCCACGGAAGATGACGTCCGGCAAATGAAAGGTGAGGGCAATCCCCTTCTCATCCAGCTGCCATACATATTTTTGGATGAGCTCCTTCATTTGGGTGCCTAAATTAAAAGTAGCTGGCTTGAAGATGAACTCTTCTTTTTCCAGGGAGGTCAGCAAAAGCAGCTGCTTTGTCAGCAAAGATAGCCGGTTGGTTTCCTGCTGGATGACCTGGATATAATGCGCCTTTTCTTCCTGCTTCAAATCCTCTTTGCCCAGCAGCTGGGTGTAGCCCTGGATGTTCAGTAACGGTGATTGGAAGTCATGAGATACATTCGAGACGAATTCTCTCCTCATCTGGTCAAGCTGGCTGAGCCTCAAACCCATTTCCTCGAAGCTTCTAGCCAGGACACCAAGTTCATCCTGCCGGCTGATGTCCAGCTTGATATCAAAATTTCCCGTCTGGATCTCTTTTGTTGCGGATGTCAGCTTTGTGATCGGCTTTACAAGATACTTCGAAGCAATCAGCACAAGAATCACAGAGATGATGAACATAATCAAGATCATCCAGCCCATCAGCACATGGACTTCACTGAACAGCAGCTTGATGTCAGGTCTGATGAATAGCGCATATCGTTCATTTTCATAGGTAAATGGAACACCTACCGTATTCCGGAGCTCATTGGCGAAAAAGCCAGTGACGAACGTTTCCATCGGGAACTCCCTCATGCCGTGGTAGATTTCCCCGCTCAGAACCGAATCTACGGCATCCTGCTGAAGGTTTTGGCTTTTGAAAGGAGCGCCAAAATACTGTTCGTATCCGCCGGCATTGACTGTATATATTTGATAGCCCATTGATGCTGCACTTTCGAGATAGTCTTCAAGCATGATATTTTCCTGGCTCTCAATGTAGCTTGAAAGATTCTGCGCCACACTGATATTTTTCTCGTCATTCAATGGCTTCACCAGCTGATGGTAGTAGGTATTGGCTATCAAAAATCCAAGCAGCGTGCTAATCAGGATAATGGCTATCGTCGCTATCACAAATTTTGAATAGATGGATTTCATTTGCTTTGTACCTCGACCAAATAGCCGACGCCTCGGATCGTCTTAATCGTGAAGTCATCGGTCAGCTCAGAGAACCGGTCCCTGAGCCTTTTGATATGGACATTCAGGGTTCGTTCATCTCCTGAAAAATCAAGGCCCCAGATTTCTTCGATCAGCTGGTTTCTCGTAAACACCTGGTTTGGCTTCGCTGCCAGGTAAGATAGAAGCTCAAACTCCTTCAATGGCAAAATGAGTGTCCTATCATCCACCTGCACCTCGAAGTTTTGCTGATTGATCGTCACATTGCCGATTGTGATCAGCATATTGCTCCGCTTCTGGTAGCGCCGGAATAATGCATTGATCCTGAAAATCAGCTCCTTCGGGTCAAATGGCTTTACGATATAGTCATCCGTGCCGGAAAGGAATCCCTGCTCTTTGTCCTCAATCTGCCCCTTCGCCGTCAGCATGATCACCGGAATATCGTGCATTTCCCTGATTTGCTTTGTCAGCTCATATCCGTCCATTCCCGGCATCATCACATCCACTACCGCCAAATCGATGACAGTTTCATTCAGCGTTTTCAAAGCCCCGGTTCCATCCTGAGCCTGGTATACAACATGTCCTGCTGCCTGAAGCTGGCTTTTTACCAAAAATAAAATATTGAGATCATCGTCCACAATTAAGATTGCTGCCATCACTGTGTCTCCTTACTCAGTTCTAGTTACTCTTATTATAGCGATTTCTGTAAAGTCATCCTAACTAATTACTTTTTACCTATCAAACCCCGTTATCACACTTTTAAACTCTATCATTTTTACTTATTTCGAGGCTCGAAATTTGTCTGAAAAATAGGCATCATACTCTATTAAACGTTTTTTAAAAATTCAGTAATATTTATGGTGAATCTAGTTCATAGGAGGAATGACGATGAAATTGAAAAAGAAGGTTCTTTCCGTTTCTTTATCAGGCATGATGGCTCTTGGCGCGGTGACAGCGGTGGCTCTGCCTGCAGGTGCAGTCGGGAATGGTCCGAGTGCCGGAAATGGTTCCGTACAAACTTCGATTTTGTATACATATGAAAGTTTAGTAGATTACCTGAAGACTCAGGATGCCAAACAAGAGGCAATGGAATTGGAAGTGATCGGCCAGACCGTTAAAGGCCGCGATATTCACATGGCTAAGTATATATCCAATCCGGAAAATCCAACCGTATTGTTCCTGACACAGCAGCATGGGAACGAGCAGCTGACAACTGAGGGTGCGCTTGAATTTATCAAACACTTAGGCACTGGCAAAACAAGTGGAGTCCTCGATAATGTGAACATCCTTGTGATTCCAATGCTGAATGCGGACGGAGCAATGGGGGATGTTGACTTCTCGCTTGAAGATTATCATGCTGATGGCGACCGCCACCTTACCCGCTACAATGCAAACGAAGTTGACCTTAACCGGGAGCATGACAAAGATACGAGCGAGATGGAACCAGAGGCACGCGCGCTTCATGAGAATGTTTTTCAAAAATATGATATCGATTACATGATCGACCTTCATCACCAGGGTACACTTAGCGAAACAGAAGGTGAACTCGTTTCCGGCTCGATTCTTTACCCTACAAATGAAAATGTGAAGCCGGAGGTACTTGAAGGCTCGAAGAAGCTTAGAGCAGTCGTATACAATGCGCTTGAGGATACTGGCTGGGGCCATATCGGCAAATACCGCGGCGGTGAAGGTGCAAACATCGGCCGAAACGGAGCGGCTGTCCGCTATGACATTTCGACTCTATTATTCGAAATGCGCGGCATGTCCGATCATTACTATGAGCCGTATGCATTAGGACAGAAGAGCAACGGTTATCTGATCAAGCAGACCATCACCACTTTGGATGCTACAGTCAGAGCGATTGCTGATGACTCTATCGAAACAATGGATACTAGCTTCTGGGATACCCTGCCTGAACAGACCAACAGGCAGAGTGAAGAAGCGGACGAATAGAATTTTAACAGTGTGATCCCCTGGTGGATCACACTGTTTTATTTTCGGTGATTTTAATAACACGACATTTATCGTATATAAGTGTCCTGGTGATTTCCATAAGATTAAATTAAAACCTTTACAGGAGGCTTGCTGATGAAATCATTCAATATTTCACTTGCTTTTTTACTTATCTTCAGCCTGTTCTCAGGGCTTGGTTCTTCCCAGGCTTCCGCTTCAGCTCATGAATGGGAAGACACAATCTATGACCGCCCAGAACAGTATTCAAACTTTACTACAGAAAAAGATGTTTTCATCACGATGAGAGATGGCGTTATTCTAGCCGCGGATGTGCACCTCCCTGATGGCCAGGGACCGTTCCCTGTCATCCTCACACAAACTCCGTATAA
Source organism: Mesobacillus sp. (assembly GCF_047739415.1). Lineage (GTDB taxonomy): Bacteria > Bacillota > Bacilli > Bacillales > Cytobacillaceae > Mesobacillus. Next base: position 47,425 of record NZ_JBIQOE010000044.1, read on the forward strand.
CAAGAACGTTAGCAGCACTGAGAATCTGAATGAGTATTTTATTAAGCGCGGCTACGCCCATGTTGTAGTCGATGTCCGAGGAACGGGCGCCTCACAGGGTGCATGGGATTCCTTTGGTGAGGCAGAACAGCGCGATGGCAAGGAAATTGTCGAATGGGCAGCAAGCCAGCCATGGAGCAATGGCAAGGTTGGTTTATACGGCTCCTCCTACCGGGCCATCAACCAGCTATTAACCGCAGCCCAGCAGCCAGAAGGACTGGAAGCCATTTTTCCGATCGTGCCGATGGGTGATATGTACCGCGACATTCTTATGTCTGGAGGAATGGTCAACACAGGATTCATCCCGCTCTGGCTTGGACTTGTGACAGGCAGCGGCTTGCTCCCGCCTTCCTACACTCTGTCAGAACCAATCATGGGCACGACGGTTTTGTTAAACCATACTGGACAATTGCTCGGCTTTCCAGTCAGCACCCTAAGCTCTGCGATTACAGGCGGCGACTTCGCCTATGATGGACCAGCCGCACAGCTGCGTTCCCCACTGGCGGTTGCCGATCAAATTAAAGTACCGGCATTTTTCACCGGCGGACTTCATGACCTTTTCCAGCGCGGCACCCCGCTTCTTTATGAAAAATTAAAAGCGAATGGCGTACAAACAAAGCTGCTGATGGGCAACTGGACGCACGGAAACTATGGCAGCGGCTTGCCTGCTGATAATGTCCCTGCCCTTGACCAGCTTGCGTTACGATGGTTTGACCAATATTTGATGGGAATCAACACAAACATCAATAAAATTCCGGATGTCACTCAGTATGTGCTCGGTGAGGATCGTTTCGAGGTCCAGCCAGGCTGGCCGCATCAGGAGGCAGCAGCTGAAAAGTTTTACCTCCGCAGCGGGAATTTGCTGACCAAGGAGTCCCCTTCCTTTGCGGAGCCCTCGCGCACAATGCTCCAGCAGCCGCTGAACGGCATCTGCTCAGGCAGCACCAACCAGTGGATGGCCGGGATTCCAGATGCCCTGCCATGTACGAAGGATAACCGGCTGACTGAATTGGGCGAGCTCACCTATACGACGTCACCAGTGAATTCAGACTTGCGTGTTTCCGGGCCGATCGCCGCTGAAATTTTCGCTAAAACAACCGTGCGTGAACTTGTATTGTCTGTGCGTGTAACCGATGTCGCACCGGATGGGACTTCTCGCGAGATTACCGCAGGCTGGCTAGCCGCCTCGCATCGGGCAGTCGACGACAGCAAGAGCCGCTTCCTCGATGGAGAGAACATCCAGCCATGGCACCCATTTACGAGGACAGCGGTTCAGGAAGTTAAACCATATGAAGTTATGGAGCTGGACGTCGAGATTTTCCCTAGCAACTTCGTCATCAAAGAAGGCCACAGACTCCGCGTTGCCATCGGGCCAAGTGACTTTCCGCACTCCATGTCACCTGCACCCCAGCTGCTCAATCAGCTCGGTGGAGTCGCAACGATTTTGACGAACTCAAAATATCCGTCATCGATTGTATTGCCGGTGGTGGAGAAATAGTGTTGTGCCTGCCGGCTGATGTTCGGCAGGCTTTTTTGCCTCAAAATGTTCACTGGCAATTTATTCTCTTTTGCTTAAAAATGGAGGAGAAAGGATGTGGAGTATGATATTAAAAAAACGAGTCAAATCAAATGAGTTAAAAATGTTGGATTGGTTAGCACCACGGATGGAATTTACTGAGAAAGAGAAACAACGGCACTTTAGTCTCAGGAAAGGATTTGAAGGAGAAATCAAGTTTGACATATGGATGGAAAGCCTTGAAATTGAACATCTGACACTGAATGACCTGCTCCTAGAAGTAGGAGGCACAACCTTCCAGATTGATTCTCTTGTCATCATTCAAGATGCAATTCTAGTGTTCGAAGTTAAGTACTACGTAGGTGACTACTACTACGAAGGTGAACGCCTCAAAAAAATCAACGGAAGTGAGATCAAAGATCCCCTGCTTCAATTAAAACGGAGTATCTCCCTGCTTCGACAACTATTTGAAAGCTTAGGCTTTCGCCTTGTGATTGAATCCTCCGTCGTCTTCATCAACCCTGAATTTACTCTATACCAGTCCCCTATGGATGCACCCATCATCTTCCCGAGCCAATTAAATCGTTATATGAAAAATCTAAACAAGAAACATTCCAACCTGACAACCCTTCACAGAAAAATTGCAGAAAAGCTTTTACAATTGCACCAAACCGACTCCCCTTATAAGCGAGTTCCAAAGTACGAATATGAACAATTGGCGAAAGGGCTTATGTGTGAAGAGTGTCATCAGATTTTGGATAAAATTGAAAAAAAGGAATTCGTTTGCAGCCATTGTGGAACACATGAAGGGATTGATGACGCGGTTATGCGAAGTATCGAGGAAATTAAGTGATTACGGCCAAAGGAATTTACCACTTACGCCATCTTTTTTACCACTTTACGCCAAAGTTTTTACCATACGTCGCCAAGCTATTTACCAATAGAAAACTCCTCCATCATTTTAGTAAGGTGGAGGAGTTTTGGATTTGA
>NZ_JBIQOE010000045.1:0-6374 GCF_047739415.1 Mesobacillus sp.
CAGCTAAAGTTATCGAACAAATTTGAAACAGTCAATCAGCATTTAGAACATGCACCCATTTTTGGCCATGAAGACGGTTTAAAGCAAGTCCTATCCAATCTCCTGCAAAATATCATTGATTATGATACTGGCGGGAACATTTCGATCTCTGCACTGCCTGATGGTAAGGTGTACAAAATCACTTTCTCCCACCAGGGGAAATATATTGACCCGGATATGAAAGAACTCATTTTCGAACGATTTTACAGGGTGGAAGAATCCCGCAGCACCAAGGCTGATGGTGCAGGACTCGGACTTGCCATCGCAAAAAGTATTATTGACGCCCATCAAGGGAACATCGGCGTTGATACAGATGGGCATAATCACACATTTTGGATAACGATTCCAATCCACCAAAAATCTTAATCAATCCTTAACAATGCGATTACATACTGGACGGTAAATGATGTTTTCGTACAAAAGGAGCGATTGTGATGGAATTTACGTATTATAATGAAAAACTAATTGGCCAGCTTGAATATGGATTCCTGCCAATATCTCCGAATACGGAGATGGGCTACAGGCCTATGGAGCTGTTCGTGTCCTCTTTAACTGGATGCAGCACCTCGGTGCTCGCAAATATTCTTATTAAGAAGAGAATAGACTATAAAAGAATTGACGTACAAGTGTCAGCAAGCAGGAATCCGGAAGAGGCAAACCGGATTGAACAGCTGATCTTCAATGTAAGTGTTCAGACAGATACTATTGACAAGGCTGATCAAGCTGAAAAGCTTGCCGGACTTGTCCTGAAAAATTGCGGCATGATCCAATCTGTAATACAAAGTATCGACATCGCTTATCAGATTGAGTTCACGCCAGACCAGCCAAAAAAAGGTGATGTTGCTTGAACTATATAACTTTCGGCAGATTCACGCTGCCTGCAGATTTGCTTGCAGCATTTGCTGCCATTTTTATCGGAGCCCTGATATACCGGGCCAGGGAGAAAAAGAGTATCGATGATTGGTATTGGAACAGCTTCTTCCTTTACATAGCGGTGTATAAACTCAGCTATCTACTTTTCAATTTTAAACTGTTCATTGATACTCCATTCTCCCTTCTCTACTTTAATGGCGGTACAGAAGGCCAGATTCTTGCCTATATCGGGATCGCACTCTATTTATATTGGCTTACAAGGAAAAAGGGCAGCACCATCAAGGAGTATCTGCCTGTGTACTTTATTTTCTTTTTACTGTATTGGACAGGGTTATTTGCGTTTTCACAGGACTTTCTCGCAGCTATGATACAGGTCGTCCTTTTATTAGGCTTCATTTTGTTTTACTTAAAAAACATTAAGCTTACTGCTGAGTATGCAATCTTGTTTTTGATGCTTGAAGCACTAATACTTAGCCTTTTTTCTGATATGCTCTCTGTGGAAAATCTATTGATTTTCGCACTCGGAATTTACTTAATTATCTTTCAGCGTTTTAATAAGGAGGAAATTCAGCATTGAATAAAAATCTTTTATCATTTGCGATTTTAGCACTGGCTGTTGTCATTCTTGTCGTGAATATCTGGAAACCGGGATCAACAGAAAGTGAAAAGAACACAACAGCACCAGCAGGCGATTCTGTAGAAACAACAGAGGATATTCCAGGCGCGAAGCTGTCTTCGTTGCGCGAAGGCGCTGAGGCACCTGATTTTGAGTTGAATACTCTTGATGGAAAAACAATCAAGCTATCTGATTATCGCGGCAAAAAAGTGATATTGAACTTCTGGGCAACATGGTGCCCACCATGTAAGGCCGAAATGCCGCATATGCAAAATTTCTACGAAGAATACAATGATCAAGGCATAGAAATACTCGCTGTCAACCTGACCAATATGGATAAAGGTGAGGATGAAGTCAAAAAATTCGTTGAGGAGTACGGTTTGACCTTTACGATTCCTATGGATGAAGAGGGATACACCGGAACGACCTACCAGGCATTCACCATCCCAACCAGCTATATACTTGATGAAAACGGCGTTATTCTAAAGAAAATTGTCGGCCCTATGGATGAGAAAATGATGAAGGACCTTACTGGTGTTAAGTAAAGAAGTCGCGGCATTGGCCGCGACTTTTTTTGTGTTTAATGGACAATTTAAGGCCGCTCAGAGTTTGAAATGTCCATTAAACACTCCTTCTAAGACATTTTGACTTTATTTCGCCTTCGAAATGTCTATTAAACCCTCTTTCTTGGACATTTTGGCGCTCCTCCGCCTTCGAAATGTCCATTAAACCTTCTTTCTTAGACATTTTGGCGCTCCCCGCCTTCGAAATGTCCATTAAACCTTCTTTCTTGGACATTTTGCGCTCCTCCGCCTTCGAAATGTTCATTAAACCCTCTTTCTTGGACATTTTGGCGCTCCTTCGCCTTCGAAATGTCCATTAAACCAATGGATTTCTAGGTGCTCAGGATTTTCTGTTCTTCAGCGGCTTTGAAAGTCCCTTTTTCTTTCAAAAACTGCTTAATAACATCAACTGCATGGACACCATGATAGGTTTTATCTGCTTCAGCACCTTTAAACAGCTGCTTGCCGGCCCCCGCAACCTTGTATTTCTTTTTCAGATCGATCTCCTGTCCGCCAACGAGCAGCTTTTGTATCCTGTTTCCTTCCGGATTGTATGGCTTGAAGGACATGAATAATCCAGAGGCCCTCAGTATATATCCACCTTTTTGCTTGAAAGGGTCTCTTGAGAACACCATCTCCAGATTCTTCTCGAGGGCATTCATCAGGCGCTCTCCGGTCATTTCGAGTGTAAACATTTCCGGGTTCGTAGGAATGATAGTATGCAGGTCATACTCGGTTATATCCCCTGCAGGAACTGGGGTACCATACCTCCACCCATGCGAGAATGCCAAATCGCTATTAGAGGCATGAAGATAGGCATCTGTGATCAATTGGTCCATCGGTGCTTCATTCAAGGTCATTCTGTGTAAAATCGAATCTGTCTTCCCGAAGATATTGCCCCTTTCCTTACTGTATGGCTCTAATATATCAGCAATGATTCCCGCCATTTCCTCATCCTCTGGGAAGCTTTCATCAATTGCCACTAGTTCGTATCGATAATCCTCCATCCTTCCGCCTTCAAGGGTAATATCCAGTTTTCCTAGGAATGATGCACTTGAACCAGCTTGGACGACAAGTGTATCATTGACGGTGATCGCCTCTTCTACCCTGTCATGGCTGTGCCCCGACAAAACTATATCAATGCCATCTACTAGGGTTGCCAGCTCTACATCAAGAGGGAGCCCCATATGGCTTAACAACACAATTAGGTCTACCTGATCCTTTAACTCTTCCACACAATCACGCGTTTCCTCCACACCTCTAGAAAACGCAAGGCCTTTTGAGAAGCTTTCAGGCATAGTCTCATCGACATATGGATAGGTCAGTCCAATTATACCGACCTTGACGCCTTCAAGCTCCTTGATGATAAAGGGCTTCATAAACGATTCATTTGTTTCTTGATTTCTTACGTTGCAGGCGACAGAGGGAAAAGGCAATGATTTTACCAGAGAAGACAATTGCTCTTTTCCGTAGGCGAAATCCCAGTTTCCAGGGACCCAGCCATCCAGCCCTATTTTTTCCAATGCTGGTAAAATTGCTTCGCCTTTAGACGCTACTAAAGGAAGTGTCCCATGAAACAGGTCTCCTCCATCCAGGAAGAGAAAATTTCCAGCATCAGATTTAAGATCTCTTATATACTTCGCAATCCTCGGCAATCCACCTGTTTTACGCAGTTCTGGTTTGTTGTCTTTCCAAAATAATTCATGATGGAGATCCAGGCTCCCATGTGTATCGTTTTGCTGGATAATTGTCAACTTAGTCATAGTATCCTCTCCTCCATTGTTAAAGCTGTTTCAATAAGCGTCCTGATTGGCATGAAGCTTATGGAAAAAGCCTTTTTCCTTATATACAAAAGGAGTACCTTACATAAGGCACTCCTTCATGATTATCTTACTGCACAACGGTTTGGTCCGATTTCCATTTCTCGCTGCTCTTCGATATCCGGGTTGATTTTACCCATATTCATCTGCCTGATTTCCTGGTAGGAGTTAGGCTGCGGCGGAAGATTCTCGGTCACTGTTTTCCTGAATGTATCTTCACTGTCGATTTGCAAACCGTGATTCTCGGCGTACAGGACACCAAGTTTTTCAGAAACGCTGCCGTCATCATTCATTTCATTGATTCCCATATAGTGAGCTGGCAGAACAAGTAGTTCATCCGCAAGTTCTTTATATCGTTTGTATAAAGTGTTCCTCAAGTCTCCTACCCAGTCCTGAGCCAATCCGGCTAGGTCAGGGCGTCCAATTGAGTCGATGAACAGAATGTCACCAGTCAATAAATATTGGTCATCAATGATGAAAGAAGTACTTCCGATTGTATGACCCGGAGAGTACACTGAACGGATTACGGTGTTTCCAACCTTGATTTCATCGCCATCCTGAAGAGGTTCATATTGGAATGTTACTTCTTCAGCATCTTTAGGCGGGAGGTAATATTTAGCTCCCACTTTTTCAGCTAGCTTTCTTCCACCCGAAATATGGTCAGCATGAAGGTGTGTATCAAGCAAGGCAACTAACTTGTAGTCCTTACCTGACATGAACTCTTCATATTGTTCAATCATCCGGTTTGTATCGATAATTGCAGCCTCGCCATTTGATTCAACGAGGTAGGAAAGGCATCCTTTCCCGATACGGACAAACTGGTAAAGAGAACCGCCCTCTTTTAGATCACCTATTTTCACAGGCTCTAAATGTTCACTCCAGGCTTTCATGCCGCCTTCAATAGAGTAGACATTGCTGTAGCCCGCCTCTTCAATTTGCTCGGCAACAAACTCGGACGATCCACCCTTTGCGCATACGACATAAATCTCCTGATCTTTAGGCAAAACATCCTTTACCGGATCAACACCTTCAAGCAGGTCAAAGTACGGCGTGTTATGGACTTTTACATTGCGGCCTTCAATTTTCCAATCATCGAAGTCGTCTGTATTTCTAGTATCAAGGATAAACAGGTCTTCATGGTTGATGACTTTTTGCGCTAATTCTTTTGCTGAGATTGTCTTTACCATTTAATTCCTCCTGTTATGCTTTGATTTTTAGAATGTCAATGTAATGTTAGCATCGCTTGCGAAGTGAAGGAATGAAGCAGCTCCGCCCACATCGATTCCTTCAACAAACTGGTCTTTTTCAAGAGACATTACATCCATTGTCATTTGGCAGGCAATCATTTTGACACCCATTTCCGCTGCCATTTCAACAAGCTGTTCTACTGGAGGAACGTTTTCTCTTGCGAAACCTTCCTGGAAATGTTCAGTTCCTGCAGGCATAGGAAGTTGCTTGTGCGCTTCCTTATGGATCAGGTTCAAACCTTCAAACGTAAAGAAGATTCCTACTTCTGCGTCTGTTGCTGCTGCCGCAGTTGCGATATTGAATACTTTGTATGCGTCGAACATTCCGCCGTTAGAGGCGATAATAGCTACTTTCATTTTTTTGGTTCCTCCCTATTTTTCAACTGAAGTTTCGGTAGGGCCTGTCCAGTCCTTCATTCCCGAAACGACATTAATTGTTTTTTTGAATCCTTTTTCAGACAACTTCTTTGCTGCCATGTCACTTCTTGAGCCGGAGCGGCAAATGATATATACATCCTCTTCAGGATCCAGTTCATTGAAACGCTGCTCTAACTCTCCAAGTGGAATCGATTTAGCATTCGGAATATGCCCAAAAGCGTATTCAGCTGATTCCCTGACATCAAGAATCGTTATTTTTTCATTCCCCTCAAGCTTTGCCAGCACATCTTCAAGTGAAGCTGTGTGGGGATGAGGTGAGTCATTGTTTAGTTCTTCTTCACTAGCCTTACGAAGATAGTGTTTAAGCACATCTCCTTCAGTTATTGTACCGAGGTATTGATTGCCTGTACTTTCAGCCCATGCTTTTAGGTCTGTCGTTGACCCTTTGTCAGTAGCCTGCACTTCGATGACCTGCCCTGGCTCCAATTCATTCATGGTTTTCTTTGTTTTGACAATCGGCATCGGGCAAGCAAGTCCCTTTGCGTCCAGTACTTTATCCGCAGAAATTGACATAGTAATCCCCCTTCCTAATCATTAGTATTTATGAATTCGCGGAATCCATACTGCAAAAATACTCACTAGTTTTTATACCCTCTACGGTAAAAACTATGCGTATATTGTAAAAAAGATAAAAAAAAACAGCAACCATTTTGCCTTGGCTGCTGTTTCATGCTTATTCTTTGCCAAAAAAGGTATTTGGATAAGGGGGATTGGCGTATCCGTTCCTGCTTAACCATGGAATGTAACTCACTGGGTTCACACTGATTGCATACTTGAA
>NZ_JBIQOE010000046.1:0-3037 GCF_047739415.1 Mesobacillus sp.
AACCGGAATGATTGGCGAGGAGAGCTCTTGTATCAAGGAGGAGAGTTCTTCTGTTCGGGCCTCTACCTTCTTTTCCAATTCCATGATGCTTTCCTGCTCTTTCTTTCTTGCAAGTTCATGGATGTTATGCGAAATGGTCACTGTTGATGGGAAGATTTCAACCTCATCATATTCATGGCCTTCCTGCTGGCTTTTCGTCATTTTATACCACATGTCCTGCTTGAATAGTCCGCTGAAAATCCCTGCCCAATGGCTTGGCAGCAACACCCCAGCCTCATCCTTGCCAGAGAGCTTGAAAATCCGGTGTTCCCAGCTGTTACGGATTCTCACGACAGCTCTTTTCTCTTCATAGGAGTAATCATGAATTTCAAAGATTCCCCAGCCCGCGCTTTTATAGATTTCACTATATTCATTCAGTAACTCTACCACATCGGTCCTGCCTTCATAATAAGAGCTAACGAGCTTACCCATGCGGAATCCAGTCACTTCATAGACAGTAGTTGACACATCGCTTCCGGAAATTTCCTCAATCGTATTCAGAAACAGCTCAATCGCTGAATCCCAGAAAAGCAAAGCCGGGGCACCATCAAAAGTCAGTTCCCCTTCTCGGCTATTCCATATAAATTCATTTTTGTTCACTTTTATCTGATGGTTAGAATGTCCCATTTTAGTACTCCCTCAATAGTATGAATTAACTCCATTCTAACTAAAACAATAATAGAATGCCAATTTGCTGGTCTGAAGAACAAGAGGAAGCATAGAAACCATACTATTTACTTATATTAACTAACTTAAATGCCTTTTCTAGCTCCAGAACAATTAGTTACATCTGATTGAACACCTTTATTATTATTTCAACAAATTAGCGATTATGATAAAGAGTATGGATAGAGTAAAGAAACCAATCATAAAATAGCCAAAATACCTTAGTGGCTTAGGCAACTTTTTGAGATTTACATCAGTTGGGATTCCTTCGATTTTGCTCATATGTTCCATCGCATCATTAATTGGCTTTTTGTCCGACATAATAATACTCCTTTTTGTCCAATGTTTCCCCATCAAATTTCCGACACAGCTTTAAGTTCAATTGACACTTCAACGAAAAAATCAAGACTTCAATTTATACTAAGAAAACGGCGATTAAAATGATGGATATCCCTGAGATCGTAAGTACATCCTGCGTATAACTTTTGCCTCGATTTTCACCGATTTGTTCTTTCTCGTATTGTTTGTGAAGCTTATGGTGCAGATGTTCATCGCCAGGTATTTCAGGTGATTGCACACCCATTAGCCCTCTTCCTCCGAAGTAAATGATCTTGTGAAAAGGCAAAGCGGCAATTAACAGTATGAAACCTAATATTAATCCCCACATCCCAACCATATTCGCATTAAATTTCCCAATCATAATAAATAAGATCAGAGATAGGGCTGCATAGGTGCTGACCACTATATAGAAGCTGAGCTTTAACCTTCTCTTCATCTGCCTTCACCTCTTTTTACATACGAAACTCATCTGCAAAAAGTTCCCAATTATTTTTCAGCAAACAAGGGAAATATTGTTGGTGAATCCAACATTACAAGTAGATTTAATCTCAATAATTGCTGGTCCACCCTATTCGATATCCTTCCATCAGGCCATACGAGCTAAAAAGCGGTTACCCTAAAGGATGACCGCTTTTTGGAAGTATATGATTATTAAACGCCAGAATTAACTAGTTAAAGTTCTGCCTCTGACTGTCGTTCCTTCCTGGATCAGTACTGCACGGCAATCCAAGAACTTATATAGAGGTACTCATTTCGCCTTCGGATTGAAGTTTCATAATCGCTCCAAAATATTGTGAAGCGGTAGTAAAGGAAATAAAAGCAATGAGTTCGCTAATTTCTTCCTCAGTCAAGCTGTCTTGCAATACTTGAAAGATTGAATCAGGTATATCACCCCTCTGCATTAAAAAGACTTCAGCAAAACCAACTGCGATCGACGTTTTTTCATCGAACTTTTCTGGATCCGGTCTACCTTTCGCTTTACAATATTCACATCCATTGCGCTGAGCCAGTGTTCTTCTCACCTGTTCTTTTAATTCTGAAGTAAGCAGTCCATCTTTTTCTAATACATTCCCTAGCTGAAACCAGCCATGCATTACCTCTGCGTTATGACCTAAAAGACGTTGAAATGGTGTATCTCCAATACTTGATTCATTTATTCTTGCCATTGAAATTCCCCCTTTGCTATAGTTAATTATAGAAAACCAAATACTTAATTTACATTAAACCAAGAATTAAAAATTAAGATATTTTTAATAAATTTAAGGAATTAGAGGGGAAATACATTAAATATGAAAATGGATGATACAGACAGGAAGATTTTAGATGAATTAAGCAGAAACAGCCGACTTTCAATGAGTGAACTGGGCAGAAGAGTGAATTTATCTTCCCCATCCGTAACAGAACGGGTCAGGCAAATGGAGTCTTTTGGAATTATTAAACACTATACAGTAGAACTCGACTATGAGAAATTAGGACAGCCAATCCAATGTATTGTTGAAGCAACCGTCAAAAACGGAGATTACAAGTCATTCAAGAACTATATTCAAAACCTTCCTAATGTACAGTTTTGTTATCGAATTGCAGGCAATGCATGTTTTATGCTTAAGCTTCATTTCGAAACCTTTTCACAAGCTGAGAAATTCATTGAAGAAGTTAACCCTTACGCCCATACGGTTACACATTTTATATTCTCACAAGTACCAACGACCCCGAGGAACTACACACCGTAGACTTTAATTATTAAATTCCAACCTAGTCGTCTCTTCAGAATTTGAAAAGTAAATTAGCTCAAAAATTCTTGGAGACCGATATTTGGCTCCAAGCATTTATTATCTGACTGTATTGAAGATTAGCACCCGTTAGCCATCCATGAAGCGAGAAAATCGGCGCTTCACCACAGAGAATGAAAATGGTTCCGAACCGTCAATACTGATTCTACGGCTGGAAGAGGAAGGTCGCTGAACTATGGTGCGTTAGAGCCCATCCGTTAGTC
>NZ_JBIQOE010000047.1:0-3873 GCF_047739415.1 Mesobacillus sp.
TAACATATGTTGGATTTATATAATAGTAGAAAATCTCAAAGGAAATGAACAATATATAAAATAAAGTAATAAACCACTTTAATGTTCTTTTTTCCTCATGATGTAAAGATGGATCCTTAAAAGAATTTTGCATTGCAGTACCTCGTTTTCTGTCTATTACTAAATCATTGTTTACCTTGATATCGCCATTATTCTTTTCAAATTAATAGTTTTAGTAAAATAAGGTTAAAAATGAATAATAAGACCTAGTTTACAAATGCCAACATTCGACATTTTTCTTCATTATAAACCAAAAGGACTATTATAAAAATAGTCCTTTTGGTTTATTTATTGGATGATTTTTCATTATTCGGCAATAGTTTTACTCAAAAATCGGAACCGATATAGTAACAGTTGTTCCTTTTTCCATTTCACTTTGAATATAAAATGTGCCTTCATGTTCTTCAATAATTTTTTTTGTTACCATCAAGCCTAATCCGTTTCCGTTTTGCTTGGTTGTATAAAATGGTTCTCCTAATTTAGCAAGTTTCTCTGGAGGAATACCACATCCTTCATCTCTGACTGAGATTAGAGCACGACCGTCATCAATTTTGGATTGAATGGTTACTTTCCCTCCATTAGGCATTGATTCCATCGCATTTTTTATTAAATTGATAAAAACTTGCTTCATCTGATTTTCGTCACATAATAGTACAGTTGAATCGTCTACATCATACTCAATATGAATATCTTTCCTTTGAGCATGAGGATCAATAACTGATATAACGTAATGGATTATATCAACAAGGTTTTTAGGTGTTTTAATAGCCGTATTAGGTTTTCCTAGAATCAGCAGGTCATTTACAATTGCATTGATTCTATCGATTTCATTTAGCATGATTGGATAGTATTGTTCGTCACCTTTATCCTTTTCCTGCTGCAACTGAGTAAAGCCTTTCAAAGATGATAATGGATTCTTAATTTCATGTGCAATTGCAGTTGCCATCTGTCCAATCACAGCCAATTTTTCTTTCTGTCTTAAATCCTCAAAGATAGAGGTTATGGCTTTAACATAAGATTGGAAGCGATTAAGCAATATCCAGGCAATTGTAGATATGAAAATTATTAGTCCCATCGGAACAAGTACTTCACCAGATTGGAAAACTAGTCCGGTTACAAGGTACTTAAGGAAAAATCCTAGAGTCATTGTCCAAAAGAAACGACTACTTACAAAAATCGGTGAAAATAGGATAAAATAAATTTCGAGTACATGTCCGTTGCCAAACTGCTTTTGTGTTCCCCAATAAATCATAAAGTTGTTTACAACGTCCAGCAGCATAAATGCTAAGAAGTAAATATATTTAATTTTTTCAGGCTGCCCTTTTTTTACTAAGTAAATAGCTAAGGGAATTAAAGCAAACAGGAATATATGAAAGAAGAAACCTAATCCTCCTAATGGCAAACCAACTTCTTGCTTATTAAAATAGGGGACTAGATAATAATAAACAAAATCATAGGGTACAAGGATTATATAAAAAGTCCACAAAAAGAACTTAACTGCTTTTACTTCTTCATAAACTAAAACCGAATTTTTTTTGAGTGGATCCATACGAATCTCCTTAAATCTGAAAACTTGATAGCCTTATTATATCAGGATGTGTCAGATCTTGTTACATTTTGTCTCATCATGCAATGAATTTTTAATAAATATTTTTTATGGGTAGAAAGGATTTTTTTATGGAATGAGAAAGAACCAAGCTTCATCCGCCTGGTCCTTTGTTGTTAAGCTGTTTCGCTTAGGTTGTATTCGTTGAGGATTCCTTCGAGTTTGAGTGCGAGTCCCATGCTGCCCTGGATTTTGAGTTTTCCTGTCATGAAGGCGGCTGTTCCGTTCAGCTTGCCCATGATCATCTTTTTGAAGTTTTTGTCTGAAAGCTTCATGGTGCAATCTGGGGTTCCTTCAGTACCTTCGACTACCCGTGCAGTTCCGTCAGATATAAATAGCTGGAACGTACCGGTGTCGTCGCCTGTAATATCATACTGATAAACAACATTCATGCCTTGAATCGGCTCTGGTCTTTCTTTCATGACCTTTTCGATTTCCTGCCATACTTCTCTAACTGACTTGTTATCCAATACACTCGCCACCTCTATCAAACTACTTTATTTTCATCATACCCGACTGAAGTCCCATGGGCAATCCGAATATGAACGTATTATCTGATAATTCCCTATATTTTACGGGTTGCTTTTAGCTTAACTGCCCGTACTTGCGAAAGCCTTCAAGCCTCTATTCCAAAATGCATAGGCAAGCACGCAGCAGACAATTGCTGCAACCGGCGTCCACAGCGCAAAATCCTTGTATCCAGACTTATCTATAAAATAAGCTGCTGGATAAAATGCCGTGAACCCGTAAGGAATGATCCAAGTCAGGAACATGCGAATTCCTTTGTGGTAGATCGTCAGTGGGTATCTGGCAAAATCGCTCAGGTTGAAGACCGCCCATACTATAGGAAGACTGTCGATCATCCAGAAGCTGAATGTCGCGAAAAATAAGTTAATGGCCACGAAAATCAATCCGGATGAGATGATCATAATGACCAGCATCGCAATTTCCGCTGCTCCCCAAACGAGGTCAAGCTGCGGAATCGCTGTTCCCAGAATGATTAATCCAATAATCAACTGGCCGAATCCATCCTGATGCAAACGATCAGCTACCACATGGAACAATGGGTTGACCGGCCTGATCAGCAGACGGTCAAGCTTCCCTGGCCTGATATACTGCCAGCCAAGCGTCCATAGATTATCAAAGAAAATCTGGTGGATCGAACGGCCCGTTGCCGCAATTCCGTAGATGAACAATATCTCATAAAACGACCAACCATTGATCTGCTCAATGTGGTCGAACACCACTTTCACAAAAAAGATGGAAGCGAACTGCTCAAGCATTACTGAGACGACACCAATCAAAAAGTCGATCCGGTACTCCATCATCACCTTCATATGGCTCTTCGCAAACTCCCAATATAATTTCGTATGTCGCCGCATAGAATCGCCTCCTAACCTCCAAAAATCGTAATCTGTTTAATCGCCTGCGACCAGATTACCCTTACCAAAACATATAATGAAATGAGCCAGAATAACTGAACTCCAAGTGCCATATACGCCTCCGTTCCGGTGATTAAGCCGGAATAAATTGATACAGGCAGATATACCATTGCCTGAAACGGGAGAAACTCTGTAATGGTTCTGAGCCAATCCGGGAAAAGTGTGATTGGTACCAACGCTCCCGAGAAAAACGTAATCATTGACTCCTTCAGTACTCTGACTCCCCAGACATTGACTGTCCAGAACGCGAGGACACCGACGAGAAAATCGAAGAACGTACCGATCCAGATTCCTACCAGCGCACTTACTGCGAAAAGCAAAATCGTCTCTGGCGATTTCGGGAAACTTAAATCCATAAAGAAGTAAGCAATCAATATCATCGGGATCGTTCCCTGAATCAAGTACATGACTTTCTCACCCACATCAACTGCGAACATTTTAAAAATCATATCGTAAGGACGCATCAACTCAATTGCTACCTGTCCCTCCTTGATATTTTCCGCAAGCTCATTGCCGACACCGCCAACAAATCCCTGCAGCAGCATTGCAATTACAATATAAGTAAGCATTGTTTCAAGATTAATATTTTGGATTGTCGTCTGGTTCGAATAGACCGCCTGCCAGAAGAAGTAAATTATCAGCAGCCGCATCACTGATGATACGGTCCCGGCCCAGTACCAGGCGGAATAGGCCGTGTTCTCCTGCATCCGCCCTTTAGCTATTTGCCAGTACTTTCTCATGCTCTCCCCCCTGTTCCTGCTTGTTGTACAGCTCCTCAACGATCGT
>NZ_JBIQOE010000048.1:0-6537 GCF_047739415.1 Mesobacillus sp.
AAGGTATATATTAAAGGTGATCTGGAAGGAATTGACTTTGGCGAGAATGCCAAGACCTTCATCACAGGTAACACTGGCGTTGTTTTCGGTGAGTGGGCTGAAATCAATCCTGCAATTGAAGCTAACCAGGCTAAGATTGAAGATTATGTGGTTGAAAATGACCGCAGAAACTCAGCTATTCCATTGCTGGATATGAAAAATATCAAGGCTCGTATTGAACCAGGCGCGATCATTCGCGACCAGGTGGAAATCGGTGATAATGCTGTTATTATGATGGGGGCTTCAATCAATATCGGCGCTGTGGTTGGCGAAGGTACTATGATCGACATGAACGTAGTATTAGGAGGCCGTGCAACAGTCGGTAAGAATTGCCATATCGGTGCAGGTACTGTGCTTGCTGGCGTTATCGAACCACCTTCAGCGAAGCCAGTCATTGTTGAAGATGATGTAGTAATCGGAGCCAACGCTGTTGTCCTTGAAGGTGTAACAGTAGGCAAAGGTGCAGTTGTTGCTGCTGGAGCTATTGTTATCGACGATGTGCCTCCAAATACCGTAGTAGCTGGAACACCAGCTCGCGTTATCAAGGAAATCGACGAAAAAACGAAGTCAAAAACAGAAATCAAGCAGGAGCTTCGCCAGCTTTAATAGGAAGAAAGAAAGCGTGG
Organism: Mesobacillus sp.; assembly: GCF_047739415.1. Classification (GTDB taxonomy): domain Bacteria; phylum Bacillota; class Bacilli; order Bacillales; family Cytobacillaceae; genus Mesobacillus. The sequence continues at coordinate 666 of NZ_JBIQOE010000048.1, forward strand.
ATTTTAGGTCCGCGCTTTCTTTTATAAGGGGAGAGAACTCTATGGATTTTTCTACTTTCGTAAAAATTAGAAGAGATTTGCATCAAATTCCTGAGCTGGGTTTCAAGGAGTTCAAAACTCAGGCGTATCTCCTTGACTATCTTAGCAGCCTTCCACAGGACACCCTTGAAATTAAGAAATGGAAGACAGGGGTCTTTGTCAGGATCAAAGGAAGAAATCCCAAGAAGACGATTGGTTACAGAGCAGATATCGACGGTCTTCCGATCACGGAAGCAACTGGTTTGGAATTTAAATCAATTCACGAAGGACAGATGCACGCATGCGGGCACGATTTTCATATGTCCATTGCGCTTGGATTGATTTCATATTTCGTTGTTCACCCAATTGATGATGATCTGCTGTTCATTTTCCAGCCTGCCGAGGAAGGACCTGGTGGTGCTGAGCCAATGCTTAAGACTGATATCATGCAGGAATGGAAGCCTGATATGATCATAGCTTTGCATATTGCACCCGAATATCCAGTTGGAACGATTGCAACAAGGGAGGGGCTGCTTTTTGCCAATACTTCTGAACTGTTCATTGACCTTGAGGGGAAAGGCGGGCATGCAGCTTATCCGCACCAAACAAATGATATGGTTGTTGCAGCATGTGCTCTCGTAAACCAGCTTCAGTCGGTTGTCTCTAGAAACATTGACCCACTCGACAGTGCCGTTATCACGATTGGCAAGATAACCGGGGGTACCGTGCAAAATATCATCGCAGAAACATCAAGGCTTGAAGGGACTATTCGAACACTGTCCGTTGAATCTATGGCCAGAGTGAAGGAAAGAATTGAGGCACTGGTCAAGGGGATCGAAGTTGGGTACCAATGCAGGACTTCGATTGACTATGGGGCCATGTACCATCAAGTTTATAACAATGAAGAACTGGCACGAGATTTTATCGCCTTTGCTGAAGAAAAGGAAAATATCGACGTGGTAGTTTGTAAAGAAGCCATGACGGGTGAAGACTTTGGTTATATGCTTAAAGAAATTCCTGGCTTCATGTTTTGGCTAGGGGTCCATTCAGACCATGGTCTTCATCATGCCAAGCTGGACCCGGATGAGGACGCCATCAAGTCAGCGGTTGACTTGCTGACAAAGTATATAGAGTATAAAAGCAATTAAATCCTTGATATTGTCAATCCGGCTTTAAAGTGTCAGTGAAATTGACATTCCAAAAAAGAGGTGTTCAATATGAGATTGCGTCAGCCTATGCCTGAAATATCCGGAGCAACTGAATGGCTAAATGGTGAGTTTACTAGGAATCAGCTGGTTGGTGAAAAGCCGACATTGATCCATTTTTGGTCGATCAGCTGCCATCTATGCAAGGTAGCGATGCCATCGGTGAATGAACTTCGTGACAATTATAAAGATCGACTGAATGTAATGGCTGTCCATATGCCCAGATCCGATAAAGACATGAATATGGATGAAATCAAACAGCTGGCAGCAGAACATAAGATTTCACAGCCCATCTTCATTGATGATGAACATAAATTGACAGCTTCCTTTGAAAACCAGTATGTCCCTGCTTACTATCTCTTTGACAGAAACGGTCTGTTAAGGCATTTCCAGGCTGGCGGCAGCGGATTAAAGATGCTAGAAAAACGCGTGGACAGGGTACTCGAAGAAATGGAAAAGGAAGAATAAAGGAGAGCTTCCGTATTCTAACGGACACATATCTTCAGAAAGACCACGAGTTTGTCCGATAGAGCCCTTCTAATGGACACAATTCTTCAGAAAGACTACGAGTTTATCCGATAGAGACCTCCTTACGGACACATATCTTCAGAAAGACTGCGAATTTGTCCGATAGAGACCTTCTAACGGACAAATTTCATAATAAGAATCACCTCTTTATCCGTTAGAGTAATTCTAACGGACATTTTTTTGTTCACTATTGATTCTCACATCCAAAACCATTGCAACTGCTCTTCACACGTTAATATCAGATAATTCACATATACAAAAAAATAAAAAAATTCTAACAAAGTACTGGAAAAATATTTCGAAACTCGATATATTAATGTATACGTGCATTTTCTTTTTACTAAGCTTTTCCAGAATTTCATGTTAAGTGGGGATGTTAACTAGGATGTGAATTTAGTTCTCATTATACTTCCGAAAAGAGAAACAAAACTTTCTTGCCAGAAGAATCTCTAATTTTCCAAAGGGGGGAAATGAATGGAGACATTCAAAAAATTAAAGGAATATTATTGGCCTTATAAAAATTACTTTATATGGTCAATATTATTTATGTTGATTGTAACGGCGATTACCGTTGTTTACCCGATGATCCTGCAGCTTACAATTGACGAATCCGTCATTGGAGGAAGATATGAAATGATTCCGCTGCTGGCTGCCGGATTTGTCGGATCAATGATCGTAAAAGGAATCTGTACCTACATTTATCAATATACAGGGGACCTGTTCGGGATTCATTCTGTCTATAAGCTGAGAAACTCGCTTTATGAAAAGCTGCAGTTCCTTTCTTTCCGATATTACGACAATGCCAAGACAGGGGATTTGATGTCAAGGCTTACTGCAGATGTAGAAGGCTTCCGCTTCTTTCTAAGCTTTGGCTTCTCAGAGTTGATTCGTTTTGTCCTCTTAATTGGCATTAGCTTTTCTGTTATGTTCTATTATTCTATTTCATTGACTTTTGTGACTCTTGCGACGCTGCCTTTCCTTGCTGTAGTTGTATATAAGTTTGACAGGGCAGTCCATCCAGCGTTCAGGGGCATCAGGAAATCGTTTGGGAAGCTGAATACGAAGGTCCAGGAGAATATCAGCGGAATCAACACTGTTAAATCTCTTTCTCGCGAAAATTATGAGATTGGCAGGTTCAATGCATCGAATGGAAATTATAAAGATCAATATTTATTCACTTCGGAAATTTGGGCTAAGTATTTTCCATTAATGGAGTTTTTGGGGAATTTAAGTGTTGTCCTGCTTTTAGGATATGGCGGCTTCCTTGTTATGAATGAATCTTTGCTCCCAGGGGAGCTTGTGGCTTTTTACAGCCTCGTTTGGTACATCATGTGGCCAATCATGAACCTTGGTTTCGTTGTGAATCTATTTTCCCAATCAAAAGCATCAGGTGAAAGATTATTAGAAATACTTGAGGCTGATGAGGAGATCGAAGAGAAGAACGGGGCTCTGAAAATCGAGAAACTTACAGGAGATGTAGAGTTCAATAATGTAACACTCCGGTATGGAGATGATGAAAACGAAGCTTTATATAATATTACCTTTAAAGCCCGTCCAGGACAGACAATTGGGCTGATTGGGTCTACAGGTTCAGGAAAAACAAGCATTACCCAATTGATGACAAGGTTTTACGAACCAGTCGACGGCCAGGTGCTGGTTGATGGTCTTGATGTGAAGGACTATTCAATTCGATCACTTCGCAGCAATATAGGGATTGTCCTCCAGGAATCTTTCTTATTTTCTTCCTCGATTAAAGCCAATATCTCTTATGGTAATCCTGACGCAACAATGGATGAAATCATTGCTGCTGCAAAACGGGCACAGGCACATAGTTTCATTATGGAGCTCCCGGATGGATACGATACGATTTTGGGAGAAAGAGGTATGGGACTGTCTGGTGGCCAAAAGCAAAGGATCGCGATTGCCAGGGCGATTTGTGTCAATCCAAGCATTTTAATTCTTGATGATGCTACAAGTGCAGTAGATATGGAAACTGAATTCAAGATCCAACAAGCATTACTCGAAGTCATGAAGGGACGGACGACCTTCATCATCGCACACCGTATTTCTTCCCTTAAGCATGCAGATGAAATTCTCGTTCTTGAAAATGGATCAATTGCTGAGAGAGGTACACATGAGCAATTGATTAAGAATGGCGGCACATATCAAAAAATCTATGATATACAATTTAAAGACCGCCAAAAGGTATCGCAAACCGGCTGATTTGAAAATCGAAATAATTGATATCTGATCGTCATTTGGTCATAACACCAGTTATCTATAATGTACAGGGGGGAAGGTTTTGAGCAAGAATAGAAACTCTCAAGTTTTGAAAAGGTTCCATTATTCTACCGACCAGGTTATTGATAAACCTTTTAACTGGAAACAAATGTCAAGACTTTTTGGTTATATGCTTCCATACAAAAAGACGCTTGTTCCGCTGTCGATTGCCATGGTATTAATCACGACAGCGGTAAGACTGGCGATCCCAATTTTGATTGGGATCTACACGCTTGACAGAGCTGTTAAAAACAAAGATGCCATCATGCTTCTTTGGCTTGTTGCGCTTATAGGAGGGCTGTATATGGCTTCCTATATAGCAAATATTTTCAGGATCCGCTGGATGAACCAATTGGGCCAAAATGTGATATATGATTTGCGCAAACACTTATTCACACATGTGCAAAATCTTTCCCATCGCTTTTTTGACCAGCGTTCAGCTGGATCCATACTTGTGCGGATCATGAATGATATCAATTCTCTCCAGGAATTGTTCACCAACGGTGTCATCAACTTATTGATGGACATTGTTCTGTTGATTGGTATTTTCTTTATCTTGTTCTCGTTAAGTCCACAGCTTACACTGGCAATCATGATTATTTTACCGATTATGTTCTTGATTTCAACAAAGCTGAGGAAAAATATCAGGCGTTCCTGGCAGGATGTTCGCATGAAACAATCCAAGTTAAATTCTCACCTGAATGAAAGTATCCAGGGAATCAGGGTTACACAATCTTTTACTCAGGAAAAGGAAAATATGGCGTTTTTTGATGGAGTTAACGATGAGACCTTCCAAAGCTGGAAGTCGGCTTCACAGAAAAATGCGATGTTCCGTCCGATGGTTGAACTGACCAACGCGCTTGGAACGGCTGTCTTGATTTGGTATGGAGCGAGTTTAATCCAAAATGGAACAATCTCAATAGGTGTATTCGTCTCATTTGCCTTCTATCTTGGTATGTTCTGGGAACCAATCTCAAGACTGGGCCAGGTGTATAACCAGTTATTGATGGGGATGGCTTCATCGGAACGTATCTTTGAATTTCTTGATGAAAAGCCAATTGTTTCTGAGGCAGATCATCCGGTCGAACTTGAGGATATGCGCGGAGAAATTAAATTTGAAAAAGTGGTCTTTTCATACGATGACAAGCGAACAGCGCTTAAGGGGATCAGCCTTGAAATGAAGGCAGGCCAGACGGTTGCCCTAGTAGGCCACACTGGGTCCGGAAAGACGACAATCGCCAACTTGATCAGCCGGTTTTATGATCCAACCTCGGGAAGGGTATTGGTTGATGGTCATGACTTAAAAGAAGTTTCAATAGGCAGCCTTAGGAAGCATATCAGTATCGTATTGCAGGACACCTTTATTTTTTCTGGAACGATCTACGATAATATTCTGTTCGGCAGGCCGGATGCAACAGAGGAAGAAGTAAGAGCTGCGGCTGAAGCGGTAGGGGCGTCCGAGTTCATCAAGAAGCTGCCGAATGGATATAAAACAGAAGTGGAAGAGAGAGGAAATATCCTCTCAGTAGGTGAAAGACAGCTGCTTTCCTTCGCCAGGGCATTGCTAGCCAATCCAAGGATCCTGATCATGGATGAAGCGACAGCAAGCATCGACACAGAAACGGAAGTGAAAATCCAAAAGGCATTGAAGACCCTGTTGAAAGGCAGAACGGCAATTATCATTGCTCACAGACTGTCGACCATCCGGGAAGCGGATAATATCTTCGTGCTAGAGAATGGTATGATCATCGAGCGAGGTAATCACGCTCAACTTATGGAGCTCGAGGGAGAATATCATCACCTTGTCAAAGCACAATTCAATATGCTAGATGCAGTGTAAA
>NZ_JBIQOE010000049.1:0-12756 GCF_047739415.1 Mesobacillus sp.
ATTCATATTTTTAAGTTCTTCTATCTTTTTCTTTTTAGTGAATATATACTTCATTGGACAAATAGGCAGAAAGGTTGTCCTTACAATTCTCTTTTTATTAGGTTGTTTTAGTATATTTATGGCTTTTTATCTTGGAGCTAATTCAATACCACACTAATAACTATATTCAAGTAACGGGTGCGTTGATCCGGCAGCAGGATTAACGGCCTTTTTTTGTTGAATTCCTTACTGAGCACGTGCAGCAATTCCTTATTCGACTAACGAAGCAGTTTAGTTGAACAAGCAAAAGTGATGGAGGTGAAATTATGATAATAACTCAGCAATGGGTTCAAGAAGATAGTGAATACATTCGAAAGAAAGTAATTGAACATAATCTTTCTAAGCTACCTGATGATGTAAAACATCCAGTCAAGAATATTAGCTTTATTCTTAGGGATGAAGGAGGAGAAATATTAGGTGGCATAACAGGAACAATTTTTTGGTATAACTTACATATTGATTTCCTATGGGTTGATGAATCGCTTAGGGGTAATGGTTATGGGAAAGAGTTATTAAACCGTATAGAAAAAATAGCTAGAGAAAACAGGTGCCAACTAATTCAACTTGATACGTTTAGCTTTCAAGCCCCGGACTTCTATCAAAAAAATGGTTATGAGATAGTCGGTGTAATTGAAGGACATCCAAACAAAGAAAATCAGCAGTATTACCTAAAAAAGAAATTATCTTATCGATAAATCATTTTACCCTTAGAGGGCAAGTGATCTTTATAGCATAAGAACAGGCAGCGTTGTTATTGAACAAACGCGGCAGGTTAGTTTAAAAGGCCTGCAAATTTTTATGTAACATTCTTCTTTGACATACGTATTTAAACAAAGGGGAAAATGAACAATGGGGGGCTTAAAATGGAACTTATTATAGCAATATTAGCTGTCTTTTCTTCCGTAACTGTTCTGTATTATTTGGGTAAGTCTGGTTTTAAATGGGGAGAAAGCATTGATGAAGATAAAGATAATAGGAAGTAAGGGTTTGTTGTATTGACGGGGTGCGATGGTCCAAGGAAGGATTACCGCACTTTTTTGTTGAACTTATTGAACGAACGATGCAGTTTAGCTCAAGAAGGATTTGTTTTACGCAGTAACGAAATTAGTAATTAAAAAGGTTAAGGGAGATTGTATTTTGAAATCTTTAGAAATGGCTCAATTAATTGATTTAGATGATGTAGTGAAAATTGATGAGGAAGTAATCGGCAACAATAGCAGATATGAATATATTAGGAAAGCAATTGAAGAAAAGAGATGTATAGTTGCTAATGATAAGAATAAAATCGTGGGATATTTAATATTCGATACTCATTTTTTTGATTGTGCCTTCATTTCACTGATAATTGTTATACCAGCTGAAAGGCGAAAAGGATATGCTACATCGCTTATAGAGTATTTTATAAACGTTTCCCCAACAAAGAAGATTTTCTCTTCAACCAATAAATCAAATCAAAGAATGCAAGAAGTTTTCCAAGCAAATGAATTCATACAAAGTGGGTATATTGAAAATTTAGATGAAGGTGACCCTGAAATCATTTACTTTAAATCTAAATAAGTTCTTGTTCAACAAACAGGGTTAGTTCAACAAGATAATTTATGTAAATTAGTTCCAAAGATGAAATTTCATTTATAATACAGGTAATATATGTTTTCTAAGGAGTTCAAATTATGGAATTAATCACAAACAAAGTCATATTAATATCTGTATTCTTATTGGTCGTAACGACGATAGAAACATTAGCATATTCTACAAGAATTTCAGGGGCAAGGATAAAGTTAATTGCTACTGCCTTGTCATTATTCAGCACCTTAGTGATTATTTCAAGGTTTTCAACAATGATACAGCAACCCTTAACTGCTAAACTCATTGCTGAAGCTCCCGATACAAATAAACTCCAGTTCATTGAAGAACAATATAGAATTTTAATCGGTGTCACTTCCATAGGTGTTTTACTTGGAATCGTTTTGTTCCCCACTTTTATCAATATTTTCTCAAGAGCAATTGTTCAACTATCCAAAGAGCGTGGTTCATTAGTTTCACTTTTTATTAAACAATTCAATTTATCTGGGTTAAGAAAGGTTGCCAAATGTGCAAGGATGCCAAGATGGTCATACCTTGAAGGAATAACTTTAAAGACCATTCCTAAACGTCTTTTTTTAATTAATGTTATTATTTCTGCTGTGTTTACGACAGGTGTTCTTTCCTCGATTTACGCCTCAATGTTAGTCCCAAGTGATTATGCCCAGGCTGCATTGATGTCTTCGGGAATTATTAATGGAATTGCGACTATTCTTCTGACCTTATTTGTAGATCCAAAAGCATCCGTTTTGGCTGATAGGGTGGTTAATAATCAAAGTCAGTATATCTACTTAAAAAGTTATTCTTTGACAATGGTTAGCTCCAAATTGGTTGGAACGATAGCTGCCCAGTTAATATTTATTCCAGCTGCGTACTATGTCGCTTGGTTTGCTGAGTGGATTTAAGCTTATTAAACAAACGACGCAGGTTAGCTTAATAAAAAATCATAATATTTTCATTATCCAATCTTCAGAATAAAGAGAAGAGAAAGGAAAGGATTATGAAAGGAGGACTTTTGGTTGAGTTTAGCAAGTTATATTGGCTGTAACATTGAAATCCCACTAAGTGATAAGAATTCAGACGATATATTAATATTTGGAAATAGTTTCTCGGATGAAGATCATAGAATAAAAGTAAAGAGCCACCATTTTACCACTGCTTTTATTTATGAAGTATCTACTGATTGGGGGATTGAAATTTCCAAATATAATAACCAAAGTTTAAATGCTGAATCAAAGAACAAGCTCTTCAGATTGTGTGAAATTATGGATGAATATCTTGAACAAGGAGATTATTTCGAACTGTATAGCTGTTGGATTGGGGATGAAGCTGACAAGCGGGAAGGAGAGCTAATCCTCCAGCTTAATAGCTTCGATGTAAATAACATCCGTATTCCAAATAAAACTTTAGTTCGGTTTATTAAATAAGTTTGTTGAATTTATTACTGAAGGGTGTGTTAATCCAGAATGATTAACTGCCTTTTTCTTGAATACCTTATTGAATGTAGTGTAGTGCTTTGAAAAATCAAGATTCATTTTTAAAGAGGAGAAACCACCTAGAATTTACAAATAATAGGTGATTTCCACTCCTTTTAAAGTACTTAGGGTTTTATAACTTTTAATCATTTTTTTGATTAATTTGCTTTGGTTTATTTTTGTTATTTTTAATATATAGATTGTCGAAAGCCACTCCACAAGCTTTAGCGTGAGTGACTGGATCGTATATCACTCTGTTTTTCAAGACTGTATAAATAAGGGCCGCTATTTTACCGCATAAATGTCCTATTGCTTTTTTCTTGTTCATTCCATCGGCTACCTTACGGTCATAGTATGCTTTAAAGACGGTAGGCTGTTTTTGTCCGTTCGCCAAAATTATTAAGGCGATTTGATATAGGACTCTCCTGGCATCTCTAACACCGCTGTATGTCTGTCTTGTGCCATTTACTGATGTTCCTGACTGCTTGTTTTCCGCAGAAACACCGAGATATTTCTTGAACTCTTTGTATGTACTAAATCGTTCAACGTCTCCTATGACACCAATCAAAGTACAAGCGATGTTTTCACTCACAAATGGAAGGGACATTAAAATTTCTGTATAAGGGTGAGGATCTATTCCTTTGTCAGGGTCTCCCCACAAAAGTTTATGAATCTCTTGGTCAATAAGCTTGAGGCTTTTTTCGAGTCTCAAGGCTTCTTCTATAACCCATTTTTGCCTTTCTACAAGATGTTCAGCTGGAACTGCGATTGTATTAGGCATTACTTTAGCCAATGTGTTCGCTGCTTGTTTAGCTACACTTTTTGCACCAGCTTTCAATAAAACATTATACATCTCTTCTGCTGTCGCTTCTTTCATATGAAGACCCGTAGGGTACTCTAAGACTAATTTCAATACAGAGGTGCTAGATAGGCTCTTAAATGCTTTATTTAAATCAGGATGAGTGACTTTTAAGAGCTGTTGAACCTGATTCTTTCGACGAGTTAGTTGTACATTTAAATACCATCTGTCCCTCATCACAGTCCTAAATAAGGATTGAAGAACAGATTGAGGTCTTATAAGTGTTACACCTTGCATATGGGGATGTAGTTGTTTATGCCACCCCATATATGCCATTACTTTGGCATCCATTGAGTCCGTCTTTTCAGAGATGCCTAAGTTTTTTTGGCGAAATTCACTTACTGCACTATTCTCAACTTGAAATAGGTCATAACCTTTATTTAGTAAAACTTGCTGTACCAGATATGAATAGTGCCCTCCTGTTGGTTCCAAAAGGATTAAAAAGTCTTTTGGAGTAAGAGAGAACTGCTCTTCAATTTTTCCTAAAGCATCTAAAAACTCAGCTATACCAGCACTATCGGAGTTGAATTTCATTGTCTTCGTCCGTTTCCAGGCAATGCCTTTAGGATCCAAGAATGCATCAAACGGAATACAGGATGCAACGTGAAAGCTCGCTCCAATATCAATGCCGACATAAAACTGATAAAACTTACGCTGTCCTTGATTGTTATGCGTGTCGTTTCCATAACTAAATGGAGTAATGGTAGTGTTCATCATTTCTCCTCCTAGCCGCAGTATGACATATCTGACTATCCAAGTTTCTGTGAGAGCTTTACGCCCAATGTAGTATGTCAGGATTATATCGCCAGATATTAAATCTCATATTTAACACAAGAGTCTAGTTTCCTAGCTCCAATCAACGGTAGAGTTTCAACTGCTTTATATTGTTTTTGTTTTTCTTCAATATAGTCTCTTAAACAAAAAATAAATTACGACATAAACCTTCATAATTCCTCCTATAAAAACAAAAAACCCTGTAAAAAAATACAGGATTGGATTTGAGTAATTAAATTGGAGTGCAGTGCCGTGTACTTGTGTAAGTGGAGTGCCCCACATCAATATTAGAGGTCTAAATATTAGCCCCATTCCAGTAAGTCGGAATCACTATAAAGGTCACTGCACACCTCTATTCTAAAGCAAAAAAAGAAATAAAAAAACCAGTGTCCTCAAACAAACGGTAGAGTTTCACCATTTGGGAACCCACGTTCAATACAAAAGTACACTGGCGTTTTTATTATAATTAAAAATAGTAAAATTGCATAATTCTTTTCTATTAACTAAGATTTAAAACCCATACCTATCGGTAGTATGTAGTGTTTATAAACATAATTAAAATTAGTAAAAGCACTACAGAAACAAACGAAGCAGGTTAGTTGAAGAAGAAGTGAGATGTAATATTTTTACTAAATAGAGGTTTCCAATCGAAAGGAATGAACCAATGGATAAAGAAATGTTTATACAAATAAGTGATTGTAAACTATATGCTAAATTAGTGGGAAAGAATAAGGGAAAGCCAACAGTAATAATGGATGCTGGATATGGAGATTTTTCTAAGGCCTGGAATTCAGTATTAAGGGAGATTTCAATGCTCTCTAGTGTTCTAATTTATGATAGAGCTGGACTTGGGAAAAGTGAAAAAAGTAGTAACCCCAGAACCAGCCGTGAAATGGTGAAAGAATTAAAGGAACTACTTAGTGAAGCCCAAATCAAACCTCCCTACATATTAGTAGGTCATTCATTTGGTGGAGTTAATATGCGGATGTTTGCTACAGAATATACAAATGAAGTTAGTGGTTTAGTCCTGATTGATTCTACGCCTGAACACTACAGAGAAAGGTTTCTCCCCACGATGTCACAAAATTTTCAGCAAGCATATAACAAGCAATTCGTTTACGAAGGAAATTATGATGAATTTATGGAAAGCCTTAAGCAATTAAAAGAAACTAGAAAAAAATTAAACGTACCATTAATTGTTCTTTCAGCGGGTAAGAAAGCTCATTATTCTATCGAATCACAAGGGTTATGGAATGAAATGCAGAGAGAGATTCTTGAAATATCCTCAGATGGAGAAATGATCATTGCAGAAAATAGTGCTCACTATATACAAAAAGACGAACCGGAAGTAGTGGTCTCTGCAATAAAAAAGTTAGTTGAGAATAAAAAGGTTTAGATTGTGAAGATTTATGCTTAAACTCAAAGTGCAAGATTCACATAGGATTGACCCACCCTTTTTTGTTGAACTCCTTATTGAACGAACGAACAAGGATAGTTGAACAAGAAAAAAGAGGAACTTGTTGGGGGGAGTATATATTATGAGTACCTTTGTTTATATGGTGAGACACGGTGAATCTCCAAAAGAAGGAAATGAAAGAACAAGAGGGTTAACTGAAAAAGGTTATTTAGATGCTCAGAGAGTGACTGACATATTGAAAAATGAAGAAATTGATGTAGTTGTTTCAAGTCCATACATACGCTCAATCTTAACTGTCGAAAGTTTAGCTCAACAAATAGGAGAAGAAGTTTTAGTGTTTGAAGATTTAAAAGAGAGAATATTTTCATCTGAAGGCAATCGTCTTTCTGATAAAGAATTAGGTCCACTTTTGGAAAAGTCATTTTCCGAATCTGATTTCTCCTTAGAGGGAGGAGAATCAAATGCTGATTGTCAAAAAAGAGCTATAAAAGTCTTAAATGAACTTTTAGAAACCTTTAGAGATAACAAAATATTAATAGGTACTCACGGAGCTGTTATGACCTTGATGATGGGATATTTCGATACCTCTTATGACTTAAACTTTTTACATAGTACATCAAAGCCTGATATTTATAGAATGGAATTCAATGAAAAGGAATTAGTGAAGGTTCAAAGAATATGGGGATAAATTTCGGTGTTAACCAATAAAAATTACTTTTCTTCCGAAAACTGGCGGGTTTCGTTGATCCAGTTTGGATTAGCCGCCTTTTTTATTGGATTCTTACTGAACAAACGAAGCAAAGAGTTGAATAAGGATAAAATTGTTGGTGAATTATTTGTGGACTTTTCTCTCTTATGAGTAAAAGTCCTTTTTATATTTAAACAAAAAAACAATGATAATCAGTAAAAACATATTGATTATCAATAAAAATTGTAATAATATGGTTGTAAATAAAATGAATGAGGTGCCTTATGAAACGAGGATCAATAACCTTCTTAAAATCAGCAGTGTTTATTATTGCCATTGTAATTTTAAGCTTATGTATCTTTGCATTACCTTCACTTGCTGGATATACAGCAAGTACGTATCCAGAGTTTGCATTTTTAAAATATCCTGTTCTAATTGGGTTGTACTTTTCAGCGATACCATTTTTCTTCGCTTTGTACCAGTCATACAATCTCTTAGATGTTATAAAGAACAAAAAAGCCTTTTCAGAATTAGGCGTTATGCCGTTAAGACATATTATGGTTTGTGCAATCACAATATCGGTACTATATGTAATAGGAATTATTATATTGGCTGTCTTGAACGCTTTGCATCCTGGCATTGCTATTATAGGTATTACAATAATGTTTTCCAGTCTAATTATTGCGTACTTTTCGGCTGTTCTACAGCATTTGTTAAGTAGTGCAATTGAACTAAAATCTGAAAATGAATTAACTATTTAAGGTGGTAAAATGTCAATTATAATTAATATCGATGTAATGCTAGCTAAAAGAAAAATGAGTGTTACCGAACTTTCGGAAAGGGTGGGAATTACAATGGCTAATCTTTCAATTTTGAAAAATGGAAGAGCAAAAGCTATTAGATTCTCAACTTTAGAAGGAATTTGCGAGGCTTTAAATTGTCAACCTGGTGATATTTTAGAATATACAAAAGAAGAGGCAACTTCATAAAGGTTTTGAAGTTTTAAATTTAACTTACGGGGGCTAAGTTTAGGAATAATAAAGGAACTGCTGCTCAGCATTCCTGTTTTAGATGAAAAGTGGATAAGTTTGTGAACTGATGTACTTAAACATAAGGGTGCAAGAGTTTATGAATAAGCTGCCATTTCGGCGGCTTTTCTTATTGAAGAAACGGATGAAGTATAGTTGAACAAAAAATGCCTTAATAAACGATTAAAATATCGAATAAACCTCTGTAAAAAGCACCAAATTGGTGCTTTTTACAGAGGTTTATTGTGCTGATAATTTAAAAGCTTAACCTTAACAGCAATAAATACCGTTTAAAGTATTCGAAAGTCAAAAGTGAGTGTGAGATAACAACAATATCTTAAAATTAAAATTTACTAATAATGACTTAAGGACGATTCTTAATGAAAAATCATATCAAAGTAAACGGAAAGGTTCTTCAAACAAACAAACGTTTTACACAACTGAAAAATAGCCAAAAGGAATGGATCGCAGCAGAACTTTATAAGCTATACCACAAAAAGATGAAAGAAAGACGTACAACAAAGAAACTACCTCCTAATCAACGCGATATAGTTACTTCATCCCTATATGCACAGATTCAGAATAGAGAGATATGGATTCCTTATGGTGAGGTAAAAAAATATGTATTCAGTAAAACCACAAAGATTGTAAAATCTTTTAAGAAACAGTTCCCAGAGTTAAGTGAGGAAATTGAAGCTGAGCACGCTATAAAAAAAGATGACCTTAGCTAGAGAAATCCGATAACAGAGAAAGATTAAATAAATCATTAAATTTTAATGTAGTTAAATAAATGCATCTTTGACTGTTGATAAGCAGGAATTTCCGGCTAAACTATTCTGTGAGGCACTCTTACATCTTATTGTTGATTAACTTATGTATCACTAGAAAAAATGGAAGGTGAACTTTATTATGAGCATTCAAGTAAAGCTTAAAGATATAATTGTAGAAATGGAAATACAGTTTGAAGATTCACGTTCATTACTAAATATTACTACTGGTGAAATAGTGTTAGTAACATCGGAGGACTTGAGAGCTGCTGAAGACGAAAAACCATTTGATCATTTACCTGAATGGGAACAAGAAAATAGAATGATTGCAATTGATGTGGTTGAAAATTTTGAAAATTATATAGAGTTACCCACAAAATATGAAGTGAATGAATATGAAGTAATGGAAAACTTTTGCTTAACAGTATGTGATCAACGGAAGCAGGAATCCTTATTTAGGGCAATTAAGGGAAAGGGTGCCTTTAGAAGGTTTAAGGACAAAATAATAGATTTTGAAATAGAAGTTCAATGGCATTCATACCGTGAAAAGAAATGGCAGGTGGTGATTACTGGACCAAAGGGTAATCACCTTTTCTTATTAAAGTAAAGCAGCAGGTTAGTACAAGAAAAGAATGGTTATTATTATGTAGGCAACTTATTATTACAAGGGGTTTTTATAATGAAGTTGAGAGTGTTGTTTGCTATTTTTCTTATAATAATTTTAACGGCTTGTTCATCAAACTCACAAACTGTTGTTTCTGATGAAGTAATCTTTTATGGTGAAGGAGAATATTGGAATGTAAGTTACATCTACAATCCAGAATTGTATGATGAAAAAAAAGTAAATTGGGTTGAAATTGAATCGAAAGACATAGAACTATCACAGGAAGATATACAAAATATTGATATTGAATTTGAAAGTAGCGATGGTTTGATTACAGGGAATGTAGGAGATATGGAAACAAAAATTGAAGGTAACGTCATTTCTTTTTTAGTTGGTACTGTGAATTTTGAGACATATGAAGAAGATGAATATAAACTAACTATAAAATTTAAAGATAAACAAGATGTAATAAAGTTGCAGAGTAAAAGTTGATATTAAACTAAGGGTGCGTATATCCAGGTAGGGTTTCCTTCATTTTTTTGAATTCCTAATTGAACAAACGGGCAGGATAGCTCAATAAGGTATAATCATCATAGCTACGCTCGTAGATAATTGATAAAGGAGAAATCCTAATTTATGTTTAATGTTTTCAATAAGGCAAAATTACAAAAAGACGATTTAAAAGGCATTGCCAAATTAATGTATCAGGATGTATTCAATGATTCCTGGGATAAAGAGAACCTTACTAAAAGAAATTTAGACTTTACTATTGAAAGTGTTCGATATATTGATATGTACACAAAAAGATTAATGGGTACGGAGTTTGGCACTGAACTTTTAAGTAAGCATTTTGATAATTTAGTGCTTCGTATAGGTGCATATGTAGGTGAAGTTATTAAAAGTAATGTCAACCAAGATTATCACTGGTATAAATCCGATTCTGTAGAAAATTATTCTCCCAATCTCAATGAATTGCATAGTGTTAATAAGACACAGAGTGTACTTTATTCTAAAAAGAAGGATAAAGTTATATTACCTTTAAGTATAGTTTCGAAGCTTTTGAAAGGAAACTGCCAATACAGTAATTTACTTACTTATGTGGAAGAAATGATTAAGCAAAATTCTTAAACAATACGAGGTTGAATCACGAAGGATTGAGGCACCTTTTTATTGAATGCCTTATTGAACATACGATGCAGTTTAATTTAACAATGAATTGAGATGATTTGTAAGGCAATAATAAAATGACCATCTTTTTGAACTTAATATAAGGGTGATAACTTGGATTATATATTTGCGTTTGGAATGATAATATTTGGACTAATAGCATTGTTCGCAACAATTTTTAAATATTCAAAGGATGAACACAAAAAAGACAACTTTTCTGGCGGTAGTTACGATTTGTTTGGATTTATTTTCAGTTTGATTATGAGCATTTTTCCGTGGTGGTTTGCTAAAACTGTTTTAATTTTAATAAGCATTGGAGTTGTTTTTGTAGGTGTAATGATGTTAATAACAATGTAATTTCTTATTGAATTAACGTGTGCGTTGATCCAGGAAGGATTAGGCACCTTTTTTGTTGAATTCCTTTTTGAACAAACGATGCAGGTTAGTTGAACAAGCGAACAATTTGGACTAAACGTAATTGGTTTTAGTCCTTTTTTCATTACGATAAAAAAATGGAACCTTTTCTTGGGTAATTGCATCATACATTTGAAAACCAAAAATGAAGATGAAAGGAGGCAAATTCTTGGATAAGAAAGAGGACTTGGAATTGTGGATTGATACCTATACGCAACGTCTTGTTAGACTCGCTTATACTTATGTCCAAGATTGGCCTAAAGCAGAGGATTGTGTACAAGATGCATTTATTAAGGCTTATAAATCAATGGAGAGTTTAGAGAATAAAGAGGGGCCTTTTCCTTGGCTAGCAAGGATAGTTATCAATGAATGCAAAAGCTCATTTCGAAAATCCTGGAGAGAATTAATATCGGACTTTTTACCTGAAAGCCGGCAGGAAAGCACTGAAGAATTATACATCAGAAATATTCAGGAAGAAGAAATTCATAATGCTGTATACAATCTCCCGAAACATTACAGTATTCCCATTATTCTTTTCTATTTCGAGGAACTTTCCATTCAGCAAATTTCACAAATTTTAAATCTTAATATTGGGACAGTTAAATCTAGACTTGCCCGTGGTCGCAAATTATTAAGTACTAAAATTAAGGAGGATGGCTATGGAAGAAAAGGTTTTAAAGTCAGCAAAAAGTTACTTTAAACATAAAGTTGATATTGAGCAATTTAAAAGAGACACATTTGCCAGGTTAGAATTGAATCAGGGAGATAACGATGGTGTAACAATAAATAAAAGGAGTTATGCAGTTCGTTTTAATAAAGTCCTCTCTTTAAGTGGTGCAGCAGTTCTTGTTTTATCTCTATTTATTGGTTCAGCATTTGTATCACCGGCTATAGCACAGGTTGTAGCTAAAGTTCCTTTTTTGGGACAAATTCTTGGAAATAAGTTTGGTATTATAGAACAAATATCGGAGGAACTTATAGCAAAAGGTTACAAAGTTACAGCAGGTGTATCATATCCTGAAAAGGTAATTATGATAAGTGTAGATGGTTCAGAGGAATATTTTAATCAAGTGAAAAATGATGTTAGCCAAATTGCGTCGAATATATTAAATTCTAGCAATTATGATGCATATAAAGTAAAAGTAGTCCTGTCGAGACCAAAGGAAATTGAGGAGAGGCTCAGTGAAAAAGAGTTAAAACACGCTGAAATTATAGATGATATTAAAGAAAGGTTAAAAACACAGGGTTATAATGTCCTGGAGATGAGTTACGATCTTCCGAAAAAGCTGGAAATTGGCATTCCCGACACAGAGACTAGAATTAGTAAAATGGAACAAATCGTGAAAGATGTCCTGAGAGATAATGGTATAAGTGATGTTTCTTTAAAGGTAAAGAATATTGATATGGCTGAATTGGAAATGGATGAAAGATGGAGAGGGATTCTTGACCTGGTAGGTGAAGACATACTTGGTAAAAAGGAATACAAAGTTAGGATGGTTGGATATTCAATTCATCCAGAGCCGGAGATTCAGGCGTTCATAACGCTATCAGGGGAAACCCAAAATACTAGGGATTTTGCTAAACAGCTTGAAAAAGTGATAAATGACTTTCTTCAGTCTGAAGAAATGAAGTCGAAAGTAGGAAATGATTCGTACCATATTACTATCTATAATAAAGAGAATAAAATAGTAAATTAAAAAGAGAAAGAAGGACGTGTTTAGATTCCGTCCTTCTCTTGTTTTTGTTAATTAACTTTGTGAATAAGTGTACTTAAACTATAGGGTGCGTGAGTTGAAAGGTCCGGGCTGTCGTTGCGGAAGCCTTTTCTTATTGTGCGAAAGGAGCAGTTTAGTTGAAGAAGGTATGATTGTAACTGAACAAGATAAACTAAACCTAAATTTAATTTAGGGTGATGAAATTGGATAAAAGTAAACCTCTTCTAC
>NZ_JBIQOE010000050.1:0-2347 GCF_047739415.1 Mesobacillus sp.
ATGCGGTAATATAACATGTCTACTTAACAAAAAGCACTGTTATCTTGCTTCTGACCGGGTTAATTTAGCCAACAAAAAAGCGGGAGACAGCCTGTCCCCCGCTAGCAATCTATTATTTCTTCTTTGGTATGCGAATCGTGAATTGATAGAACTCTTCAAACTCTTCTTCTTCCGAATCGAGATTGATGCCGCTGTCGGAAACCATTGTCAGCGACTGGCGGATTGTATTGACCGCAATCCTCATATCCTTGCTGAATGCCTTCCGCTTTGGCTTTGGTTTCTCTTCATTTTGACTCAGAAGCTTGACGACTCGTTCTTCCGTTTGTTTGACATTGAGGGATTTCTCAATGACCTCTGCCAATATCTGTACCTGCAGCTGAGGATTTTTTAACGGAATTAACGAACGGGCGTGTCGTTCTGTGATCAATTTATTCAAAAGCGCTTCCTGCACTTCCTGTGGAAGCTTAAGCAATCGCAGCTTATTCGCAACCGTTGATTGACCTTTTCCCAGTCTTTGAGCAAGGGCTTCCTGAGTCAGATTATGAATTTCCAGTAATTTCCCATAAGCCATTGCTTCTTCAATCGGTGACAGCTCCTCACGCTGGAGGTTCTCGATCAAAGCAACAGATGCCGTTTCGGAATCGGATAAATTTTTAACGATTGCAGGAACCTCTTCCCACTCAAGCTTTTTCATCGCGCGCCAGCGGCGTTCACCTGCAATGATTTCAAACTTATCCTGATCGAATTCACGGACGACGATTGGCTGGATTACTCCATGTATGTGAATGGTACGGGCCAATTCTTCAATTTTTTCATCATCAAAAACAGTTCTTGGCTGGTATCTATTTGGAATAATATGGTCAATCGGAATTTTCTTTATTTCTTCGTTTTCTATGTTGTCAATATCCTCAACCGTCTGTTCTTCCATCTGGTTCAGTTTTTCCACTTCATTCCGTTCTTTTTCCTTTTCACCAAGGCCAAAAAAGCGCGAAAAAGAAGGCTTCATCACCCTACACCACCTTTATGAACTCCCTATTACATATTCTCTATAAAAATGACAAGTTCCTGCCTATAGACTCTATTATAAACTAAATTCATTATTGAAAATAGGACAAAAAGCGCAAGCGAACATGGCCGGTTCCCCCTGGATTGAATTCATTCGTGCACCTCAAATTTTTTCTGGAGGCGCTGAGAATAATAAAAGCCACTATTCAATCGGCGTTTTATTCGGAGTTCCCGGTTTTCTTGGGTACTTCTTAGGTGTTGGCTTTTGTTTATTAATGATTAAAATATTCCGTTCGCTATCTTCCACCGGCAATGTGAATGAATGAGCGGATTCGAGCTTCCCGCCAAGAACAGCAATCGCTTTTTCACCAACCTGCAGTTCCTCTCCTGCCTGGTTGCCCTTCATAGCGATAAATGTCCCGCCAACTTTCACTAGCGGAAGGCAAAGTTCGCTTAATACTGACATTCTGGCAACAGCCCTGGCCATCACAACTTCATATTTTTCACGATGAGCAGGATTTTGTCCGAATGTCTCCGCACGATCGTGAATAAAAGTTGTTCCTTCCAGTCCCAATGCTTTTGAAAGCTGCTCCAAAAACGTGATTCGCTTATTCAAGGAATCGACAATTGTAACATTGATTTCCGGGAAAGCAATTTTAATCGGGATACTTGGGAAACCGGCACCGGCACCAACATCACACAAATTGAGCGGCTTATTAAAATCAAAATAAAATGCTGCAGAAACGGAATCATAGAAATGCTTCAAGTACACCTCTGGCTTTTCTGTTATCGCAGTCAAATTCATTTTTTCATTCCACTCGACGAGCATGTGGTAATACTTTTCATATTGTTCCATTTGCCTCTGAGAAAGCTCGATTCCCTTTTCAGCGAGCAAAGCTTTAAATTGATCTGTATTCATAAGCCAACCCTTTCTGTCCTTACTGGTGGATTATTCGAAAAGCGCAAGCGCCTTGATTAGCCCCGACAAGCGCTGCCCGACAATAACGCCACGTCCTGTGGCTGTCGGGTCTGCACGTCCTGTGCCCCAGATGGCCGACCGGTGAAGTCGGTCTTTGACTTCACCCGAGCGAACCGAAATCAAAAAGTATAGCCGACTGCCCAGAAACGCAGAAACTGGAGACTCCGACAAAGAAGCGCTTTTTGCTTCTGCCGGCGGAGTTGAAGTTTCGGAGTTTCTAGTAGGCGACACTAGACAATTCGAAAAGCGGAGGCGACTGCTCAACTCCGACAAGCGCTGGAGGGCCTGACAGTGAAGTCGTTCTTTGACTTCATTGGCAGGACCGAAGCGTCTCGAGGAGTTAGGAGCCGCAGCTAGACAAGT
>NZ_JBIQOE010000051.1:0-28103 GCF_047739415.1 Mesobacillus sp.
AGCTGATAGGTCAGACCGGCAATCCCAAGGAAGGTGGCTGCGCTCAAATAATCGCCGCCAATCGCCGAGCCGTTGGTGAACCAGCCGAAGCTGCGTCCCCCGACGAAGTAGTCGGAAGCAGTTGCGCTTCTTTTAGTAAGATAAGTAATATAAACAATGGTTCCCATCAGGATCAACGTTAACAGGAATTTCGGCTCAAGGAATGTGGACATCAGCCAATCCTCCTTCCATCAGCAGGAGCTGAGGATTGTTCTGATTGATTTTTCAGGCGTTTTTCATATAAAGTCGTATGGATGAGGGCTATGACGAACGCCATCGCCATCGCGACAATGCTTGTGAAGAACCAGCTGTAGGTCATGCCGCCCCACATCCGGGAGAACATGAACTCACCTGCATACCAATTTAAAATAGGAATAGAAAGAATGAATACATAATAAAAGAGCGTAAGTTTAATGCCAGTACTGAATTCACTTTTCATGATTTGCTTTGTTTCCGGATCAAGTGGCTCGAGCTCGCTGACGTCAATTGTATCAGCCGCTACATAATTATACTCCCGATACTCCCCTGCCAATTATAATTCCCCCTAGATAATATTTTGGCTTTTCCCGTTATCAAGATTTCCCTCCTTTAGGTAAGCCGTGATATGATTAAATTGATTGTACGATAGAGAATTGTCCAATACCTTACAATAAATTATCAGAAATATACAAATATTTAATATGATTTAAATTTTTATTCACTCATCTGAATAATACAAGGGGGTGGTACGGTTGCATTCAATATGGCTTGGTGTTGAAGATGAAGGGGAGTATGGGAAACTGGCTGCGTGGATTCTAGAAGAATGCGAGGAGAATTGTAAGCTCGTAGACGAAGAGAATGATATACATATCGCGATCATTGAAGTGAACAAATGGCATGATTGGGTAAAAATACACCGGTTCCGTAAACGGAATAAAGGCTGCCGGATCATTCCGCTGCTGGCCCCTTCACTTTTGCACACCTCTCCGCTGGCAATCGAGTTCAAGCTGACCTACCTGCTGGTAAAATCGGTGAAACAACGAATTTTTTTACGTACCTTAAAACGAGCGGTCGAAGAGATTGAAAGTGAGAATACCAGATTCGCAGAAAGCGAGGAAGTTTTCCATCATTTCGATGCGGCACAGGCAGTTGGGCGCAATACCTTGCCATTTAGGGAGGCTTTTTTACGAAGACTGTTGTCAGGGGAAGTGAAGACAGAGGAGGAGCTTCTGCAATCCCGTTTTTTCCTGCCGGGGGAAGCTGTTCCGAATGTGGTCTGTTTTATTCAGGGATTCGTCCGCTGTCCGGCTAAGCGAATGCAAGAGGGCTGGCAGGCATCAACGGTCATCCAGGAGTTTTTAAAAAAGCAGTTTGAAGGGGATCAGCTCACCTTCCTGTCCTACAGGAAACATTTGCTGATGCTGCTCCAGGTGCCGTCCGAGTATGGTTCATTAAAGCATTGGAAAGAGGGGGAGGAGCGAATCCTTGGAACGATTGAGTCTTTGGAAAATGAATATGGGATACAGCTTTATATTGGTGTAGGCTCCATTTATCGCGAGCCGCTGCTGCTTCACCATTCGTACAAAGAGGCTTGTAAAGCAAGGCGGACATCACCGTACGAAAGACTACAGCTCCGCTATTTTGAGGAAATCACGATGGACCTGCAAATTCAAAAGTGCGCCGAGTACATTTCCCAGTACTGTACAGAGGACTTGTCAATCAAGCAGGTTGCCGACCAGATCAATCTCAGCGTGCCATACTTCAGCCGCATCTTTAAACAAGAAACCGGACGCAGCTTCGTCGAGTATGTCACCTTCGTCCGCATGCAGCGCGGTGTCTGGCTTCTGCGCCATACCGACCACACAGTGGAAGCCATCGCAGAAGAACTGGGATACAATACCCCAAACTATTTCAGCGGAACATTTAAAAAATACGTTGGTCTGTCACCAAGGGACTACAGGGCTACTGAGGAGATTATTTTTGTTTAGGGAGAGTTAGGACAATAAGTGAAAACTAGAAAAGGAGGTCCAGCCATGCCGGCGGACCTCCTTTTTGTTGTTTATGCCATATGCTGTGCAAACTCTCTGTGTAAATGATGGCTATGCCAGCTGCTGCTGTGCAAACTCCCTGTATAAATCATGTGTCTGGATTAACTCCTGGTGAGTGCCGATACCAGTGACTCTTCCTTTTTCAATGAACACAATTTTATCGGCATTGACGATGGTGGAGAGTCTGTGAGCGATAACAAATGTCGTCCGGCCTTCCATCAGGCGGGTCAGTGCTTGCTGGACGATGCCTTCTGACTGGCTGTCGAGGCTCGCGGTGGCTTCGTCCATCATCAGAATTTCAGGATCACGCAGGAAGGCGCGAGCGATTGCGATTCGCTGCCTTTGTCCGCCAGATAATTTGACACCACGTTCGCCAACTTCCGTATCAAGTCCTTTTGGAAAGTCTGCGATAAACTGATCAGCATACGCCATTTTTGCGACCTCCCACAGGCGTTCATCCGGAATTCTATCTCCGTTTTCGAGTCCATAAAATAGGTTTTCGCGGATGGTACCGGCCATCATCGCGCTTTCCTGAGATACGTATCCGATCTGGTTGCGCCAGGAGGTGAGCGATAGTTTCTGAATCGGCGTGTCGCCAATCCGAATTTCTCCATTTGTCGGTTCGTAAAAACGTTCAATCAGGCCGAACATCGTCGTTTTGCCGCCGCCGCTTGGTCCGACGAAAGCAACCATCTGGCCGGGCTGTGCATCCAATGAAACTCCTTCAATGACAGGCTCTTCCTCACTGTATGCAAAGCTGACATTATCGATGGTGATCGGCAGGTTGCTGATGTCTGCTTCAATGCCTTCCTGTTCTTCTTCAAGTGGCTGGTCGAGAATTTCAATGATCCTTTCTGTCGCGCCCTTTGCTTTTTGCAGCTGGGTAAAGAACATCGCGAACGAAGTGATCGGCATGATGATCTGGAACAAATAAAGCAGGAAGGCGATAAGCGAACCTGTCGACATGGTTCCATTCACTACGCGCATGCCTCCGTAGGCAATGATGATGACGATAACGACCATGATCATCAGCTGCATGACTGGACCAATCAACGCGAAAATGCGAGCTTCCTTCAAACCAAAGTTGAAAAGCTTATCTATTCCATTATAGCCATTGTCTTCTTCAATTTTTTCAGCCGTCGAAGCTTTCATTAAACGAATTTCCCCAAGTGTCTGGGTGATATGTCCGGTGAAAACAGCGGTCTCATCCTGCAGTCCTCGTGCAATCTTGGCCATTTTCCTGCCAAGAGGCATCATGATTGCCAGCGTGAGCGGCACGGAAATGAGCATGAGCAAGGTCATTTTCCAGTCCATCACGAGCAAAATCACAACAGCACCGATGATGGAGATGATTCCTGTGGCGAAATTCGGAAAATGGCTCGTGATCAGCTCTTTAACTATACTCGTATCATTGACGATCCGGCTGACCGTTTCCCCGCTGGACTGCTTGTCAAAGTAGCGGACAGGCATGCGGATCAACTTCGACCACATCCGTTCCCGCAGCCTCGCCACTACCTTTTGACCGACATAGCTGAGCAGGTAGATGGAAATTCCGCTGATCAATGCCTGAATAACGAAGGCAGCGCCAATCGCAATGACAAGCGGAACGCTGATCGCCTCAACAGAAAAGCCGTCGACCAGATTTTTCGTCAGAAGCGGAACCACCAGACCAGCCAGAGTAGTGATGAGGCTGGCAGCCAGCCCGGTGAAAAGGGCCGCCTTCGGAATATTCGTCGATAAAATCAGTGAAAGGAAAGGCTTTAAGCTTGTTTGTTGTTTCTCCATTATTATTCTCCTGTTCGTTCTGGATATTTCCATCATAAACCACTTACAGCATAGATGGAAATATGGGTGTAAGGCCTAAATAGATATGATAATCGCCTCTTTTACCTTTAAAAAATAAACAAGCATTCTGGTACATGCATATGATGAAGGTGAACAATAGTTTGGAGGTGAAGCATATGAGTAATGGTGTTCATGCTGCGTGCAGCGTGTTCGAATTGTTTCTTGGAGTCTTGCTGGGGGTAGGATTGATTTTGTTGTCTTACTTTGGACTGATCGGTTTTGTCCTTGGCGGAGCTGCATTGGCTGGTACTATAAGCACAATTGTAGGGATTATTGGATTTATCGTCGTCATCCTGTTTGCCTACTGCATCATTCGAAGGTTATGGCGTTGTTGTTTTGGCGGCGGATGCTAAACAAAATATTGAAGAAACAGTCTCTATTTGAGGCTGTTTTTTTGAAGTATCGTTTGGCTGTCAGAGTTTGTATACCCTAAATACACGAGAAGGAAAGTTTTAAGGTGACACTCCCAGTTAATTATAAAATTGGTTAATTTTGAAACTTTTTACATATCATTCTCGTAAAAGGTAAGTCGAAAGGCTTAAATAAGAATGGGAGTGTAATGTAATGGAACATGAAGTGAAAAGCAAAATCGAGAAACCGAGTTTAATAGGGATGTTCTGGAGTCCAGGAGAGCAGTTTGACAGGATACGCCAGAACCCGAGGATTTGGATCCCGCTGATTTTAGTGAGCGTTCTGTATGCAATTGGCATGTATCTGATGACATTATCAATGGATGCCTCTTACCTTGGGCTTGATGGTATGAGTGAGGAAGAAGCCGCCATGTTTTTGGCTATTTCTAAGATTACGGTTGCAATCACAGGAATCCTGACACCTGTGTTCGTAGTGCTGATATCGAGTGCGATTTATATGATTTTCACAAAAATCGCCGGATCTAATGTAACGTTCAAACAGTTATTTTCAATGAATACACATATCATGATAATCGGTGCTGCCGGCCTGTTATTGAATATGCTTCTTAGGGCGTCAATTGGAGGGAACCCTGAAATTTTCATTACGAGTCTTGCCGGCCTGGTGAACAGTGACAAGCCGGGTGTCCTGGGATCAATCGAGGTATTTTCCATCTGGCAGACGATTTTGACAGCGATCGGACTTCACCGAGTTGCAGGTTTGTCAAAAGGATGGGCATGGGGCATTGCCATCGTATTCTTCCTGATTGGTATCGGGTTTGCCATTATTGGAGCCATGTTCTCTAACACAATGGGTGTCTAACCATGAATAAAAAGATTTGGATTGCCATTGGCGTAGCCAGCCTGGTTTTGCTGATGGCCGGGGTGAGCATTTACAGGCAGGCTTTTGCTAAGGGGCCCGAAGTGAAGGTGGTAAATCCCGCGAAGGAAGAAATTGCGGATGAAATCATGATCCCGGGAACCGTCTTACTCGAAGAAGAACAGAAAATTTACGCTTCACCGGAAAAAGGGAAGCTGGCTGAGATTCTGGTGAAAGAAGGCGAACCGGTGAAAAAAGGTGATGTGCTTGCAAAGTATGATGCCAGCGCTTTGAACCTGGAACTAGAGCGAGTAAAACTTCAGGCGGAATCAGGCTATTTACGAATCAATCAGTTGGATAAGAGGATAAAAGATTTCCGGGAGAAAGAGTCGGAGCTTAGCAAGCAAATAGGAAAAAAAGCTGCGAAAGAACAGACTGAAGCGGAAATCGACCAGCTTGAGGCTGAAAAAAGGCTGGCGAATATTGACCTCAGACAGGTGCTGCTCCAACAGAAGGACGCAGAATTGCGGTTAAAGGAATTGGAGATTAATAGCTTTATAGATGGCGTTGTCCTTCAGGTGAATGAGGAAAGCCCAGCAGACCCTGCGGCGGCAGTGAAGCCAGTGATTCATATTGGGAATCTTGATGCCAAAGGAGCCTCCGGTTATTTATCTGAGTTTGACAGCATGAAGGTAAAAGAAGGGCAGAAGGTCAAGCTTCGATCAGATGTCCTGCCGGATCAAGAATGGAATGGTATCGTCGAGGAAATTGCTGTTTTTCCAGAAGAGACGCAGGCTCAGGCATTGGGCGAGAGTACTGCCGCGCAATATCCCATCAAGGTGAAAGTCAGCGGCATGGATTTGAAGCCAGGATTCCAGTTAATCATGGAAATCGAGACAGAACGGAAAGAGGCGCTGACTGTACCCGCGGAGGCTGTCCTGACTGACAAGGATACTGTCTATGTATTTCTTGTAAAAGAAGGCAAAAGCCACAAGCAGGAAATCGAAACAGGAATCGCTTTTGGCAGCAAAATGGAGGTCATCAGTGGTTTGAGCGAGGAAGATAAGGTTATTGCCAATCCGTCCGACAACCTTAAGGATGGAATGGAAGTGAATGTAAAGTGATTGAGCTGAAGCAAATTACGAAATCCTTTGAAGTGGGAAAGGAAACGATTGATGTTTTAAAAGGAATCGATCTTCGGATCCAGGCGGGAGAATCAGTCGCGATTATGGGGCCGTCGGGTTCGGGCAAGTCCACTTTGATGAACATCATCGGCTGTCTCGATAAACCGACTGCCGGTGAGTATGAACTGGCTGGTGAAAATGTCTCGCGCTATTTGGATGCTGAACTGGCGAAGGTGAGAAACCAATCGATCGGATTTGTATTTCAGCAGTTCCATCTGTTGCCGAGGCTGACGGCAGTCCAGAATGTCGAGCTGCCGATGATTTACAGCGGCGTTTCGAAAAAGGAGCGACTGGAAAGGGCAAGTACTGCTCTCGAGAAGGTTGGGCTTGGCGACAGGATGAATCATCTCCCGAATGCCTTGTCCGGCGGGCAAAAGCAACGTGTCGCCATTGCCAGGGCAATCGTGAATGAGCCGAAAATCATCCTCGCCGATGAACCGACAGGCGCACTTGATACGAAAACGAGCGAGACGATCATGGAGCTTTTTACCGGTTTGAATGAGGAGGGTTCCACGATCGTCCTTGTCACGCACGAACCGGAAGTTGCGGAATATGCGCAGCGGACGATCATGGTCAGGGATGGTCTGATTGTTTCTTCCACACCCGCTGGAAGGGGGATACGCTCATGAATATGATGGAAAACCTCCGGATGGCACTAGGGTCGCTAAAGGCACACAAAATGCGCTCCATTTTAACGATGATCGGCATCATCATCGGCGTTGGGGCAGTGATCATTGTTGTTGCCATAGGGCAGGGCGGGGAAGCAATGCTGAAAACGCAGCTGACTGGTCCGGGCAACACGATTGAGCTGTTTTACCAGCCGTCGGATGAAGAAATTCAAGCCAATCCGAATATTTTCAATGAAGCCCCATTTGAACAGGAAGATATTCGCGCACTGGAAAAAATACCGGAAATCAAGCAGGTGGTGGCATCAAGCTCCCAGCTTTCAAAGGCTTCCTTCGGGGAAGATACGGTGGATGCTTCCACAACCGGAGTGAGCCAAGCTTTTTTCGAAATGAACGATATCAAGGCGGAAAAAGGCAGAAGCTTCACCGCAGCTGATTTCCTTGGCGGCAGAAGGGTCGGGATTATCAGTTATTCGATGCAGGAGGAATTGTTCGGTGGCGAATCACCGATTGGAAAGGTGATCCGCATCGGCGTCCAGCCGATCGAGATCGTCGGTGTACTGGAAAAGCCAACTGGACTGTTCGCGTTTGGGACCATGCAAATATACGTTCCGAGTAAAACCTGGCAGGTCATTTACGGCAAAAGCGATTTTAACCAGGTGACACTTCAGGCAGCGTCCGCTGATGAGCTTCAGATCGCCGGCAAAAAGGCGGCAGACCTGCTGAATAAAATGCATGACACCGAGGAATCGTACATGGTCATCAACATGGAGGAAATGGCTGAGGGAATCAGCAAAATCACCAAGGTGATGACCTTGATTATCGGCAGCATCGCCGGAATATCCCTGTTTGTCGGCGGCATTGGCGTCATGAATATCATGCTCGTCTCCGTAACCGAGCGAACGAGGGAAATTGGTATCAGGAAAGCGCTCGGTGCGACCAGGTCGCAAATCATGACCCAGTTCCTGATCGAATCCGTCACGCTGACGCTTATTGGCGGGGTGCTCGGCATCCTGGTAGGCTGGGGCTCCGCATCACTGATTTCCTTTTTTGCCGGCTGGCCGTCGCTAGTGTCATGGCAGGTCGTGACCGGCGCCATGCTGTTCTCAATGATCATCGGAGTCGTCTTCGGACTGCTTCCAGCCAACAAAGCATCAAGACTCGATCCGATTGAGTCATTAAGGTATGAATAGAAATGCAGGGGAGCCCTTTCGCGGTCCCGCTGTCTGTTTAAATCGGGAAACGGTGCAGCGGCTGTCACTTTGTGGTCTTGCTGTCTATTAAATTCGAAAAAAATGCAGCGGGTGCCTGAAAAGGTCCTCGCTGCATTTTTACCTGGAAAAAACGAGCATAATTTCCAATTCGCTATATAAATCAGAAAGTCGCTATAAAAATGAAAAACTCGCTATATTAAGGTTGAAAGTCGCTATAAAAAAGAGATTCTAGCTATATAAATAAAAAAGTCGCTATATAATAATTTTTTTCTCTATAAAACAGTATAAAAATTTGTCAGGGTTACATATTTATAGCACTTTACACTAGATGAAGAATGGATTTCATAAATAGTGACTAAAAAAAGGGGTGAATGAAATGACCAGCCACTATTTTATCGCAACGATGAGGCCAATTGAGCAATTCCATTTAAAGGGCCATGATTACCCATTTATAAGTGGTGAAGCTTATAAAAAGGAACTTCCGCTTTCTCTTCCATATGTGTATGAATACGGAAGCGAGGATTCCAAATTCATCACGTTTCTGGATGAGTTCATGGAAGTTGGCGACGTTGTTGAGTTTTACATATATGAAGAAGGAAAACGGGGGAGACCTTTGTCTGTCAATCTTCCTGACGAAGCCCGGACAATCAATCTATTGAAAAAGACCTATAAGAATGAAAATGGTGAATTCCGACTGGACGAGAGCAATTGGAAGGAAGAGCTCGCCAGAAAGACGACTGCCTCGAAACGGAGTATTACTACTTTCGTTAAATATTGATTGTCATAAGCGGAGTATCACAACTTTTGTTAAATATTGAAATGACAAGCCACTTGAGAGAGTTCAAGTGGCCTTCGTTATACCTTTACCAATCTATCATCATTGATATGGTCCAGTTTTTCTTTTATCAAATCAGCGAATTCATCCGGCTGGTCGATGTAGAATAGTACCTTTTGCACTTCTTTTTCCTGGCCGAAATATCCTCTTGCAATCATCGGTTCTTTGAAGATAACCTCATACTTCGCCTCATCACTCATCCCGAAGATCCTGGTGAGCGCCTGCGGGAAGGCAGTGGCATGGAACACACCTTTTTCATGGATGATCCCGCCGCTGTTATTGTATTTCAATTTGGCTGGCTGGATTTTTTCAATATCCCTCAAGGCAAAATTCAATTGCCTTCTTGCGCCTATCTTGATGTGAACACTGTTCTTTTTAACTGAAATAGGTGTATTCCTCAACAGAAAATCATGATGATGCCCAGCCCCAATATTAGGACAATATTGAATAAAGGTGATTGAAAAGTTCTTTTTAACACGGTCAATTCTCTCCTTCTAAGCGAAACACTTCTTCGACTGAAACTTCGAAGGCAGCTGCTATTTTAAGTGCGAGGGTGACGGAAGGGGCATAGTCGCCTTTTTCGATCAGTCCAATCGTCTGCCTCGTCACGCCAATCTTGTCCGCTAAATCTTGCTGTGAAAATCTGAATCTTGCTCGGAATTCACGAACAGAGTTTTTTAACATTTACAAGTTTACTCCTTTGGTGATATTTGTTTATAAACCCTAAATGTAATGTATCCTTTGCATTTTGTAAACTATTTTTTACATTATTGTCTCTATAAGCTGTTTTATCAAACAACGTTTCGCCCTAATCTATCAAAACTAGTCCAACAGACCTGAATGTTAAAAAATACCTGTACAACCATAGTAAGGGAGTGCCGATATGACATGTATATACTAAAAATGTAAAGGGACGGGGTGAATGGAATGCAGCCAGATTTAAATAACAGCTCTCTTTTTGAGGTATATAAATCCTTGTTTGACTATAACCATGATGGGTGCTATGCCCTTGATATGGAAGGGAATTTTATTGTTTTTAATGAAGAGGCGGTAGCCATAACGGGTTATACGATTGATGAAGCGATGGAAATGAATTTTGTATCGATTGTTCATGATGATTATGTTGAGGAAACAATAAAGCATTTTAAACGGGTCACCAAAGGAGAACGTGAAAGGTTTGAAACGGTCATTTTAAGGAAGGGGACAGGTGAGCGTGTCAATCTGATGATCACAGCAGTGCCGATTAAGGTTGGAAATGAAATCCTGGGAGTTGTCGGTTGCGCCCAGGATATCACAGAAAAAAAGGAGCTCGAGGCTTTGGTTAGAGGCCAAAACCGGATCCTAAAAATGATGGCAAAGGGAGCTGGTTTTCAGGAAGTTCTTGACGAGATAGTATTTTTCATCGAGAGTTTCACGGACGGCGCACACTGTTCCATCCTGATTGCGGATCAAGAGGGAATGAAATTACATCATGGGTCATCGCCCCATTTGCCGCCAGTATATAATGCAGCAGTTGATGGTATGTCAATTGGTCCTGCAGCTGGTTCCTGTGGCACAGCGGCCTTTTTTGAAAAATCCGTAGTCGTAACAGATATTGAGAACGATCCATTATGGGAACATTACTGTGAGCTGGCTCTTCCCTATGATTTGAAGGCTTGCTGGTCATCACCAGTTTTTGATGATGACCAGAGGGTGATTGGCACATTTGGCATGTATTATTGCAGTACGAGGTCGCCGCGCGAGAAGGACCGGAAAATCATTGAAAAAGCAACAGACCTCACCAGCCTTGTGATTCAGCACTATCGGGCAAAAGAAAAAATTGATTTTATGGCGTATCATGATGCGTTGACCGGGCTGGCGAACCGCAGACGGTTTGATGAAAGGGTCCAAAATGCCATTGCCGAGACAAATCTGGAACAGGAAGAAAAAATGAGTCTGATGTTCCTAGACCTCGACCGTTTTAAGTACGTGAACGACTCTCTTGGCCATTCGATTGGTGACCGGCTGCTTGTGCATGTTTCTGATAAATTAAAAGATTGCCTGGGAGACGGTGACTTGTTCTCGAGACAGGGCGGGGATGAGTTCACTATTTTACTAGAGCATACGACGAAAGAAAAAGCCGAAGCAGTTGCTCGTAAAATCCTCAAGGCATTAGAGGAGCCTTTTGTCATTGATGGTACAGATATTTTCATCTCAACGAGTATAGGCATGAGCTTTTATCCAGATGATGGTGAGGAAGTTGACATGCTGTTGAGCAAGGCGGATGTCGCGATGTATCAGGCAAAAAAGCAGGGGCGCAATAATTACCAGATGTATGATGTGTTGCTTGATCGAAAAGCATTTGAAAGGCTCCAGGTTGAAAATGAGCTCCGCAAAGCGCTAGAGCGTAATGAATTTGCGCTTCATTATCAGCCGATCGTGAACTTATGCAAGAATGAGATCAAAGGGGCGGAGGCGCTGATCCGCTGGCAAAATGACAGAGTTGGTCATGTATCACCAGATCAGTTCATTCCGATCGCGGAAGAAACGGGATTGATTATTCCGATTGGTGAGTGGGTGCTGAAAACAGCCCTGCTGCAGCTCAAGGATTGGCACTTGACTGGCATGGAAGGGTTGACAGTATCGGTCAATTTATCCATTCGCCAATTTTATCAGCCTGATTTGATTACGATGATTAAGGAAACACTTGAGTTGACCGGAGTAGAGCCGCGATTCCTGACGATCGAGATTACTGAGAGCATGACAATGGACGTCGAGAAAGCTAGCGTGATTCTTCATGAGTTAAAGGAGCTTGGGGTGAATATCTCGATCGACGATTTCGGTACCGGCTACAGCTCGCTGAGTTATCTGAAGAGATTCCCGATTGATCATCTGAAAATCGACCGCTGCTTTGTGAAGGACATCGCCGATAATAAAAGTGACGAAAACATCGCTACTACGATAATATTGATGGCACATAACCTGGGATTGTCTGTAATTGCGGAAGGCGTTGAAACAGTAGACCAGTTAGGGCTATTGAAACAGCACCGCTGCAACCAGGCTCAAGGCTATCATTTCAGTAAACCCGTGCCAGGAGAAGAGTTTAGTAAAATCAAGGTTCCTTCGTGATGCGGAGGAGCTTTTTTTTATACAAGGCAATTGGAAAAAAACGAGCAGAATTTCCAGTTCGCTATATTAATTAAAAACTCGATATAAAAAGGAGATTCTCGCTATATTAATTAAAAACTCGCTATAAAAATAAAAAAGTCGCTATAAAAAAGATATTTTCGCTATAAAACTTGATTTTTCGCTATAAAAATTTTTCAAGTAAAGTTGAACATCGTATCTCGAAGGCATTTTTTACAAAGGCACCCGCTTTTTCATTAGAATTCTTCCTGAATTGTAATTATTAGGATAAAAATTGAAACGCCAGCGAGCATTCCCCGTCTAATTTTACAAGGGGGTTCGAAAAATGATGAAAAAATGGTGGTTATTAAGCGGTTTGTTGCTCGTTACGATAGTGGCTGTGGCTTTTTACTCTTTGTCCCAGTTCAAAGTGGTCAATGCGTGGGAAGAGGAGCATGTGGTCCTGCCGAATAAAGTATGGCAGCTGCAGTTTTCTGAAAAAATCTCTGAAAAAAGTCTTGATCCGAACTTGATTTATGTGACGAATGACAAAGGAGAGAAGATCGACACGAAGCTGGAGCTGGGTGATGACCAGAAAACCATTTACATCCATCCTCCGAAAAACGGATATGATCTCAAAGCGAAGGAATATACCGTTCATTTTAAAAAAGGAATTAAATCTGCGCTCGGCAGGGAGCTGAACACTAAGCACACCTGGAAGTTCGTTGTAAAAGAAACCCTTCCGACGGTGGGCACGCAGGAGAATCTGGCGAGCTATTTTGAAGAGATTATAGAGGAAGAGAAGAAGTCCCGGAGTTTGTTTGGTGGATTGAAGGAATCGTTCTCTGTTGGCGAGGGTAAAGCGTCAGAGGAGTCAGTGGTTGCCGATAAGTCCGGGGGCGGCGGGGATGTTTCTGAAACAAATGTCCAGGTTCAGGGTGTTGATGAAGCGGATATCGTCAAAACAGATGGGAAAAGCATTTTCCAAGCTGAGCATGATAAGGTAAGGATCATTCAGGCAGTGCCTGGCGCGCAGATGAAGGTTCTGTCGACGATTCGGTTTAATGGGGATTTTAATCCGTATCAGCTTTTCCTCGAGGGCGAGCAGCTGGTGGTGATTGGCTATCAGTATCATCAAATGACGAGATCTTATGAAGATGCTGCTAAGGATTCGTTGATCGCTCCGATGATGCAGTCCACGAAAATTATTGTTTATAATGTTAAAAA
The DNA here is from genome assembly GCF_047739415.1 of Mesobacillus sp. Classification (GTDB taxonomy): domain Bacteria; phylum Bacillota; class Bacilli; order Bacillales; family Cytobacillaceae; genus Mesobacillus. Next base: position 13,330 of record NZ_JBIQOE010000051.1, read on the forward strand.
TCCTGCTGATCCCAAGCAAATTCGTGAAGTCACAGTGGAAGGTTCCTATGTATCGGCGAGGAAGGTGGATAACCTTGTTTATCTAGTCACTCAGCATTATCCGGATTACTGGCTGCTGAAGGAGAACAGGAACATCGATATCAGGCCAAAGTTCACTGATACTGTATATGATTCAAAGGAAAGATTGATTGATTATGACGATATACATTACTTCCCTGAATCGAGACAGCCGAACTATACGATGATTGCCGCGCTTGATCTCGGCCAGCCTAAAAAGGAAGTAGCCATGACCACGTATTTGGGCAGCGGGAACCAGCTTTATATGTCAAAGGAGAATGTCTACCTGGCTGTTGAGAATTATGGGGATATGGATTTGAAAGATCGCGGGGTGATTGCACCGGACACCAATGTCCATAAATTTGCGATCAGTGGCATGGATGTAAAGTATCACAGCTCCGCCACCGTGCCGGGAACTGTGCTGAATCAGTTCTCAATGGATGAGCACAATGGCTATTTCCGAGTCGTGACGACGAAAGGCTATGCGTGGGATGAAAAACGTCCGTCCTCCAACCATCTCTATATATTGGATAAAAATTTGAAAGAAACCGGGAAGATTGAAGATTTGGCGCGCGGGGAAAGAATCTATTCCGCAAGATTCATGGGTGACCGTATCTATATGGTTACTTTTAAAGAAACAGACCCGCTGTTTGTGTTTGATGCAAGCGACCCTGCCAACCCGAAAGTGCTTGGCGAATTGAAAATTCCTGGCTTTAGCAATTATCTGCACCCATATGATGAAAACCATATCATCGGATTTGGCCAGGATACGAAAATCATCGCTGAAAAAGGAGCCTCGCAGCCGCGAATCCTTACAGATGGAGTCAAGATTTCGCTGTTCGATGTCAGCGATATGACCAATCCGAAAGAGAAATTCACCGAAATCATCGGCGGGCGCGGCACGTATTCACCGCTGAATCATGACCATAAGGCCCTGCTGTTCAATAGGGATAAGGACATCTTTGCCTTCCCAATCTCGGTTTACCTAAACAGCGAGGAAAATGAATACGAACAAATCTTTGAATATCAGGGCGCATATGTCTATAGTATAGATCCTGCGACCGGATTTAAGCTAAAGTCTAAAATTACCCATATCAACGGTGACATGCCATATTACGAAGAATGGGAGAAACAAATCCAGCGCCTGCTCTATATCGGTGACACAATGTACGCCCTGTCCGCTGAAAAAATTACGAGTCATAAAATGGGCAGCTATGAAAAGGTTGGGGAACTGGAGTTTTAAACAAGAAGGCACTTCTGCACTTGAACCGCAGAGGTGCCTTCTCGTTTTATTTACTGCCAAGCCCTTCAGTGTTCTGCAGCACGATTCTCCAGCCATCGGGATCGGTAATCGTCACACCGGCATTTTTCCAATATGGGTTTTCCGGCTCGACCTCCGGGTAGCCCATGTCATGCAGCCTCCGCGCGATTGCGTCACGCGCTTCCTTTTCAGGAATGTAGAAGACTAATAGATTGTCTTCTGTCGGCGCGGGACAAGGACTGCCATTTTCATGCTGGGTAAATTCCAGGTGGTAGCTTAAATCAGGCAGACCAAGCATCACCCCGTCATAGCCGTCATGTTTTTCAAATGAACCTACTACTTCAAGTCCGACACCATCACGATAAAATTCAACGACCTTTTCCAACTGATCCGTTGGCCGAGCAATCCGGAATTGGACAGCAGGCATTTTTTCAGACCATGTTTTTTTCAATTTCAGCACCTCGATTCAATACTTTAGTTTTATTATACAGTGAGGGAACTCTTTTAAACTCGGTGATTGGAAGGAGAAATTCTCAGACTTTCGATGTAGTTTGTTATAATTAATATGATATTAAATTAAGAGGTGTTTACATGACCCTTGGTCTTGTTTTAGTCATCATAATTCTCATTGGAGCACTGCTGGCAACATTGTTATTGTCCGGCAAGGGGGATGAGGAATATAGTAAAGCCACGAAAAAAAACACAACGAATCTTTCATTGATTTATATTGTTGTCATTTTACTATCATTCATTGCCGTTGGGGTTTATATTAGGTGGTTTGTGTAGGAGTGCGGATGCGCGAACGTAGGTGAAAAAAGGTCAGCCCCTCATCAAAAGGGCTGACCTTTCTTTTATACAAACAAGCTAAGCAATAAGATAAATCCTAATCCTGCTACTGAAATAATCGTTTCAAGCAGTGTCCATGTTGCGAATGTTTCTTTCATGCTTAGGCCGAAATATTCTTTGAACATCCAGAAGCCTGCGTCGTTCACGTGTGATGCGATCAAGCTTCCTGCTCCTGTTGCAAGTACGACTAGAGCAAGGTTCACATCGCTTGTACCAAGCATTGGAATAACCAGTCCAGCAGTTGTCAAGGCTGCAACTGTTGCAGAACCAAGAGCAATTCGCAGGATGGCTGCAATGATCCAGGCAAGCAGGATTGGCGATAATGCTGTGCCCTTGAACATTTCAGCTACATAGTCACCCACACCGCCAGTGATCAATACTTGTTTGAAGGCGCCGCCTCCACCAACAATCAATAGCATCATGCCGATATGTGAGATGGCTGTTGCACAAGAATCCATAACCGTCTTGATTGGAATGTTTCGTGCAATTCCCATTGAGTAGATGGCGAATAATAGAGATAATGTCATGGAAGTACCGGCATCACCGATGAATCGGATTCCTGCTAGGAAACTATTATCTTCAAAACCCATAGTTTTTTGAAGCAATGTAATGATTGTTGCGATAGACATTAAAATAACTGGTAGTAATGCTGTGAAAACGCTGATGCCGAAACCAGGTGTGTCTTCAAGTTTGAAAGTTTTTTGTTCACCTAAAGAAGCGATGCTTCCAGTTTTGTTGAAAGATTCTGGTACAAGTTTTTTAGCGATTTTCGTAAACACAGGTCCTGCAAGAATTACAGTTGGAATGGCAATGATAAAGCCATAAAGCAATACTTCACCAATGTTTGCACCGAACTCACCAGCAATAACTGTTGGTCCTGGGTGAGGAGGCAGGAAGCCGTGTGTGACAGATAAAGCAGCAGTCATTGGTATACCAAGATACAAAATCGAAATCTTTAATTCTCTTGAAATCGCAAATACGATCGGAATCAATAATACTAAACCTACTTCAAAGAATAGGGCGACACCAATGATAAACGAAGCCACTACGACTGCCCATTGGATATTCTTTTCACCAAATTTGTTCACAAGTGTCATCGCAATACGCTGGGCACCGCCGGAATCTGCGATCAATTTACCTAACATAGCACCAAGCCCGAAGACTAACGCCAGGTGGCCAAGTGTTCCGCCCAAGCCGGCTTCGATTGTTTTAACAACTTCTCCTAATGGAATACCAAGCGCTAAAGCCACGCCAAATGAAACGATGATCAATGAGACAAAAGTGTTCAGTTTTAAGCCCATGATCAATAAAAGTAAAGCTAAGATACCAATTGCTACAATAACCAATGGCATTGTAATTTCCCCCTAAGATGTCTGAAGTTCCGCATTTAGCGGTTTGTGAGATAAAGCGCTAACATTTTGGTGTGGGGATCAGGTGTCCCCTTATTTAATCAAGCTTCTTTGATAGTTTGCGATTCTTGAATAATCTTGTTCTAGTGCTCTCGATAAGCTGATGAAAATTGGCACCAGCTGTCTGTATTCTTTTGCGGCTTCCTCATTCGGCGTATGCTTGTGAGTGCTGCCAATCATGTCTGAAACAACTTCAAATGAATCAATTTTACCTGTTGCATAAAGGCCGAGGATACAAGCGCCAAGGCAAGAGCTTTCATAGCTTTCAGGAACGACAACGTCGATATCGAATATATCGGACATCATCTGACGCCATACATCAGATCTAGCGAAACCGCCTGTAGCCTGAATCCTTGTAACCGGGCTTTCCATTGCTTCGGTAAGCGCTAAGAAGACGGTATATAGGTTGAAAATGACACCCTCTAATGCTGCACGGATCATATGCTCTTTTTTATGAGACATTGTCAGTCCGAAAAATGAACCGCGGACATCAGGATTCCATAATGGAGCCCGTTCGCCTGCAAGGTAGGGGTGGAACAACAAACCTTCCGCTCCCGGTCTTACGCGTTCAGCGATTTTTGTTAAAACATTGTAAGGATCAATCCCTAAACGCTTTGCTGTTTCAACTTCTGATGCTGCGAATTCATCGCGGATCCAGCGAAGGACCATCCCGCCATTGTTGACAGGGCCGCCAATCACCCAGTGATTTTCAGTAAGGGCGTAGCAGAAGATACGTCCTTTTTCATCGGTTTGCGGCTCGTCGATGATCGTGCGGATTGCACCGCTTGTCCCAATCGTGACCGCAATCTCACCTTTGCCAATCGCATTCACTCCGAGGTTGGAAAGGACACCGTCACTTGCACCGATGACGAAAGGAGTTTCAGGGTCAATCCCGATTTGCTTCGCTAATTCTGGGTTGCAATTCTTGAAAAACTTTGTAGTCGGAACAAGCTCGGATAATTGGTTTTTCGTGATACCTGCAACTTGCAGAGCCTCTTCGTCCCATTCGAGCTTTTTAAGATTCATCATTCCCATCGCGGATGCAAGCGAGTGGTCCACCACATACTGGTCGAAGAACTTTTTAAAAATAAATTCCTTGATGCCGATGTACTTTTTCGCTTTGGCGGCGATTTCAGGACGCTCGTTAACGATCCAGGCGATTTTGCTTAAGGGCGACATCGGATGGATCGGCGTTCCGGTGCGCTTATAAATTTCATGTCCGTTCAATTCTGTTTTGATTTTATGCGCCCAAGCTTCACTGCGGTTGTCGGCCCATGTGATACAAGGAGTAAGCGGCTCATCATTTTCATTTACGGCGATCACGCTGTGCATCGCACTGCTGAATGAGATGAATGCCAGCTTTTTTTGCTGGTGGTGCTTCATGATTTTTGTGATTGCCGTCAGAACCGCCATGTAAATTTCTTCAGGATCTTGCTCGGCTGTTGAGATATCCGGCGTATGAAGCGGGTATCCGATGTTCTCCTGCTGGATGACTTCGCCTTTTTCGCTGAATAAAACAGCCTTCGTACTAGTAGTACCGATGTCGACCCCTAACATATACTCAGTCACTTTTTTTCACTCCCTTGGAAAGCGTTTGCTGCGATATCCAAAGGTCATCTACTTTACCTTGAACATCATCAAAATTCTGGTGTAAGGATTTAATCATAAGTTCGCGATTCTTCGTTTTGATGGCTTCAATATAAAGCTCATGATTCTCGATGATGCGATCGAAGTCTTCGTATTTTTCTTCGATCCTTGCTCGCATCGATAACAGGATGAAAGCTTCCATCACGGGCTTCGTGTTATCCCAGATCATTCTGATGTAGGAATGGTTGATGGCCCGGATGATCGTTTCATGGAAGAGCACATCCTGCAAGCTGAACTCGTCGGCATCCTTGTACTTGATGGCGATTTTCATCATTTCGAGAATTTTGCTCAATTCCATCACTAGGTTGGTTGTATCTATTTTTGTTAGTCTTTCGAAAACGAATGATTCAATTAATAAACGTACATCGTAAATTTCTTCGATATCTTTTTCAGTCAGGCCGATGACCACAGCGCCCATTCTTTCCAGGCGGATCAAGTTTTCTGCGGCAAGAATTTTCAGCGCTTCACGAATAGGTGAGCGACTCACACTAAAATCAGCAGCCAGTTTATTTTCCGAAAGGATGGCACCGCTTTCAATCAGTCCCGAAATTATTTGCATCCGCAGCTCACTCGCGACACGGTCACCAGTAGAGGCCTTAGAAAGCCATTTTTGGGGATAAAGAAATTCCTTTTTTTCTGTCATTTCCTCACCTTCCTAGTTCATCAAGTATACTTGTATACAAGTATTATAAAACGTATCTGAAAAATTGCAAGCGTTTTCTGTGATGATTATTTTGCCAAATTATTTTACATTCATCCGGGAAGGGAAACATGTGCTCGAAAAGAGGAAGAGCCGAAGATTTGGGTAACAAGTAAGAGGAACATGTGCCCGAAATGTGGAGGTGCCGGAGATTTCGGTAACAAGTAAGAGGAACATGTGCCCGAAATGTGGAGGTGCCGATGATTTCAGTAACAAGTAAGAGGAACATGTGCCTGAAATGTTGAGGTGCCGAGGATTTCGGGAACAAGTAAGAGGAACGTGTGCCCGAAAAGTGGAGATGGAGAAGATTTCGGTAACAAGTAAGAGGAACATGTGCCCGAAAAGTGGAGGTGGCGAAGATTTGGGTAACAAGTAAGAGGAACATGTGCCCGAAAAGTGGAGATGGCGAAGATTTGGGTAACAAGTAAGAGGAACATGTGTCCGAAAAGTGGAGAAGGCGAAGATTTCGGTAACAAGTAAGAGGAACATGTGCCCGAAATGTGGAGGTGCCGAAGATTTAGGTAACAAGTTAGAGGAACATGAGTCCGAAAAGAGGAAGAATTGCCATTTAATTCATCATGGCAATTCTTCTAGAACTACATTACTCATAATAAGTGGAGCTACACTCCCCATTGACTGAGAGGTTGCTCTGGAAGACTCTTCTAATAGCCTTAATTGGAAGAAGACCATCGCTCCATTCATAAATAGCAGTTGTGGTTAATTTCCGCTCTGGAAAAAGTAACTGAAAGGTTTTGGCAGAGTGGAGCACGACTGATTCCATAGATTCCTGAGATTGACAGTTCCTACAAATGTATTTATTTCGACTATAACTCTCCAAAAACTCCCCGCAAACCTCACAAATAACCCCTTTCCTCAACATACCCAAATCATAGCTTGGTGTTCTTGAATATGGGGATTTCGTAATGTGCAATGACAAAAGGGCTTCCGCCAGTTTGGTATGCTTGTTGGTCAGTTTAGAAGACACTCTATTCATGTTATTCATAAAGCGATTCATCTGACTTGGTAAGATAATTGGAGATTTAAGTGGTGCTTGTAAGAGGGTGAATTCCGGGTTAACGAACACGAGGTGAGGTTCAAGTGGTGTGTAAAAGCCCATGCTCTTCAGCAGTTGTTTCAGCAGTGATTCTGCGCGACTTAGTTGATGGAGGGGATTTTTGATTTCATTCCCGGCGGCAGTTTTGAATTTGTCTCCATCCAGGTAATAGTCTCCTTCAAGGTTTTTCACTTCGAAAAGGTGTAGGCGATCCTGTGTGATTACGAGGGAGTCGATTTGAAAAAGGGTGCCATTCACTTCAAGGAGCAGGTCGTTGATAATGAGGCATTCGGCTCTATAGTTTGTAAACCAATGGTCGAATTGTACCTCTCCTTCATAGCCTTTTTCCAGCGTTCGCAGGTTTTGCGCATCCTTCTCTTCCAATTCAATTCTGGGCTCCAGTGCTTGCAACAATAGTAATTCTTCCGGTTTAGTTCTCTCTTTTAATATCATATTCCACTTCCTTTCCTTTTCATTTTAAAAGAATGTCAAATAAAAATCAGTGAACATTCTTGGACATTTATGATACTATTAAGCTAATTTCATATGATCTTATCAGATCGGTGAGGTAGAGGAGCGAATAACAAGAGTAGTCCATCGGAGATAGACAATCGTTGATGGTGGCTGAAAGGGTTGTTTGCCGAAGCGTAATCAGGGTCAAACTGATTACTGCTGGGATGCTTTCTGAACAAGGAGCAGACTGTCATGCGGGGTTTTGTGCATGGAGAACTACTGATCGAAATGGGAGATAACGTATATTGTAAAAGCAATGATAGGTTATTTTCTGTCATTGCTTTTTTTGCATGCCAGAGCCTTTCCATTATCCCCTTCTATCAAACTCCAAACGCACTCCCCAGGCATTCACAATTTTTATCTATCCAAAGGGGAGAATCTTCTTGAGAACCATCTACAAAAATGGAACCATCTATACATTCAATTCACGCAAACCAATTGTACAGGCAGTGGTCATTGAAAATGGCCGTTTTATCGATATGGGAACTACCGAGGACATGGTGCTGCAATGGGGCGGCAATGCTCAAATTATTGATTTAGAAGGGAAGACTGCTACGCCAGGCCTGATTGACAGCCATCTTCACCTGTCGATCATGGCGGATAGTTTTATCAATCTCGATTTTGTCGGAATCACTTCAAGGCATGAGATGCTGGCAAAAATCAAGGCAAGAGCCAGTCAGCTTGAGCCTGGCGAATGGATTGTCGGCAGCAGCTGGGATGAGAATCTTTTTACAGACGGAGGAATTCCAACGATTACAGAGCTGGATTATGTGGCGCCAGCCAACCCGTTATTTTTAACAAGGACGTGCCTGCATGCAACTCTCGTGAACAGCAAGGCGTTGGAAGTGAGTGGCTATCACCCGTCAATCTCTGTTCCGGAGGGCGGCACAATCGTACTCGATGAAATCACCAAGCAGCCGACGGGACTGTTCCTCGAGTCAGCAGCGAACCTGGTCAGGCAGTACATCCCTGAGCGTTCATACGACGACTGGAAAAAAGCAATGCGGCAGACAATGCATTATGCGATGAGCAAAGGGCTGACGAGCGTGCATACGAATGATCCGCTGTATCTCGGCGGACTTGAAAAAACGTGGGATCTATTCAATGAACTTTTAAATGGAGAGCAGCTCGGCTTGCGCAGCAATCTCTTGATTAACCATGAATTTTTACCAAACCTAAAAGAAGCTGGGATGTACACAGGCTTTGGCAATGATACGCTGCAAATCGGGGCGGTGAAGATTTTTGCCGATGGAGCATTTGGTCGGAGGACCGCGCTGCTATCGGAACCATATAGTGATGCCCCAGGTCATTACGGCGATGCGATGTACGACCAGGAGCAACTCTATGAAATCGTAAAAGGGGCACGTGAGCTGGACATGCCGATTGCTGTCCACACGATTGGCGACCAGGCACTGGAAAATGTCCTGGACGTATTGGACCAGTTCCCGGCTGCAGCTTATCGAGACCGCCTGATTCATGCGCAGGTTTTACGGAAGGAATTGATTCCTCGCCTGAAGGCGCCGAGCAGAATCGCTGATATCCAGCCGCGGTTTATCGCAAGTGATTTCCCTTGGGTTCAGGAGCGTCTTGGTGAAAAGCGGATCAAGCTTTCTTACGCATGGAAAACCTTGATGGAAGCAGGTGTCATTTGTGCCGGAGGCTCGGATGCTCCAGTTGAGCCAGTCGATCCTATTCTCGGAATCCATGCCGCAGTCACCAGGAAAAAGCCGGGCGAAACTCACGATGGTTATGTGCCAGAGCAAAAGCTGTCGATGGTCGATGCTTTCCGTCTTTTTACAGAACTGGGAGCCTATCCAACTAATGAAGAGACACTAAAAGGAACAATTGCACGGGGAAAATTAGCTGATATGACCGTTTATTCCAAAAATCCATTTGAAATGGCGGATGCGGATGAGCTTTTATCGATGGATATAGAATTGACGATCATTGGCGGAGAAATCAAATATCGCAGACTCTCTTAAAAGCACGTGGGACGATTCTTAACTTCCAGAATCGTCCTTTTTAGTTTTTATGGCTAAAGTCCTAAAATTTTCTGAATTTGAACCGAAATAGAAGGTAGAGTGGTAATTTAATCTATTGCTGGACAGGAGAGCGGAAAATGAAATTCAAGAAGAAATTCGCAAAACCACAGAAAAGATTCGCAAAACCACAGATGAGATTCAGTGTGCGTGCCAAGCTATTGACCGGCTTTTTCTCGGTTTTAACTTTGTTGGCGCTCGTGGCAATCATTACGAACTTTCAGTTTAACAGTATGAACAGCAAGTATTCGTCATCCATTGATGAACGGATGGAAAAGCTGAATCTGATCGTTGAGATGAAGGATGCAATCATGATGGAGCAGCTGGCACTCCAAAAGTATATGGCAAATGGTGATGGAGAAAGCCTGATCGAGTTTGAGGGTGCGGTAGAAGATTTTGATAAAAGCTCTGCGAAATATTTAAGCTCAGAAGAATCAGCTGAGGGAAAAAAGGTAGGAGAAAACCTTGTTGCAGCTGAGGCACAATATTATGAGATGGCTTCAGAGGCCTTTATTTTAATACGAGATGAACAAATGGTCAAAGTCAGATTATTGATGCAGGAAAAAGGAAACCCGCTTATCTTCAGCCTGAATTCTGCGGCTGAGGATGCGATTGAGTACCAGCAAGATGCTCTGGAATTAACGAGTGAAACGTTGTCTGGAAACGTAAAGAAGGTAGCTCTCCTTATCATTGTACTTAGTGCGGCGGCTTTCGTCCTTGGAATTGGAATTGCTACGTACATAAGCAGAGTGATTTCCAAGCCTGTCCAGCTAGTATCCCAGGCTGCAAAGCAATTGGCTGGAGGAAATCTCGCTATTGATAAAATCAATGTAAAGAATAACGACGAAATTGGACAGTTAGCAACAGACTTTAACGAAATGACGACCAATTTAAGGGAACTGATTTTCCAGGTAAGCAGTACATCGGAGCAGGTAGCGGCATCCGCTGAAGAAATGATGGCAAGTGCGGAACAGACCAACTCTGCTACGAACCAGGTAGCAACAGCCATCCAAGAGGTCGCTGGCGGTGCCGAGGTCCAGAGCAAAAACACAGAAGAAAGTGCAAAAGCGGTAGGCGAGATGTCAGGCGGTATCCAGCGAGTTGCCGAAACGACTTCTACCGTTGCCGAGTCTGCGGCTGAAACGGCAAAACAAGCACAGGTTGGCCAGGAATCTCTGGAAAAAGTTATTGAGAAGATGAAGTCCATTAATGATACGACAAGCGAAACGAATGGGGTCATCAAAGATTTGGATCGGAAATCAGCAGAAATCGGGAAAATCATCGAAGTCATCACCGGCATCGCTGACCAGACGAATTTGCTGGCGCTAAACGCAGCAATTGAAGCGGCAAGAGCCGGGGAGCATGGCAAAGGCTTTGCAGTTGTCGCAGATGAAGTTAGGAAACTGGCTGAGCTTTCAAGGCAATCTGCCAGCCAGATCTCAGGCTTGATCGAGGTTATTCAAAAAGAAACCCATCAGGTCGTGGAAATGATGAATAAAGGAACGGTCGAGATCTCTGAAGGGTCGTTATTAGTTGAGGAGACGGGCCGAACCTTTGAAGAAATTCTAAAATCAATCGAAAATGTCAGCGAGGAAATCCAGGAGGTATCCGCGATTTCTGAGGAGATGTCGGCAAGTGTCCAGCAGGTAAATGCCTCAATCGAAGAGGTGACCAAAATCGCCCGCGATTCCGTAGCAAGCACTGCAGAAATCGCATCCGCAACGGAGGAACAGCTGGCATCAATGGAAGAAGTGTCCTCATCATCAGCTTCACTAGCAAGAATGGCAGAGAATCTAAGGGAAATGGTCGGGAAGTTCAAAATTTAAATCGTGAAGAAGCATGAGGACGGGGTGTGAGTGTTCTTATGCTTCTTTTTTTGTGGCTTATTGGCGCCCTAAAATTCGGGATTTGCGAAAAAGAGGTCACCAATGAAGCCGATTGGCGCCCTGAAATTCAAGATTTGTGAAAAAGAGGTCACCAATGGAGCCGATTGGCGCCCTAAAATTCAGGATTTGCTAAAAAGAGGTCACCAACAAAGCCTATTGGTGCACTAACCAAAGCAAGTCACCAATAGGCTTCATCCGTTCAACAGGTGCATTCGCCCAAGCCAAAGCCGTGATAAATGCATATAAAGTTAGTGAAGACAAAAGAGAAGAGGGAGGTAAGCCGTATGCGTGCATACAGACATCCTTATCGTTCGCAGGATCAGAGATTTATCGGCTGGGGCTTTGGATTACCGTTTTTAGGTGGTTTGGCTGGTGGATTGTTGGGCGGAGCGTTATTTTACCCGCGACCATTCTATCCTCCATACCCGCCAGTTTACCCGTGCTGCCCGCCGCCAAGATATCCGTATTATTATTAAACGCCAACAAACAAAGGGAATGAGCTGCTTGGCTCATTCCCTATTTTTAGGTAAATGCTTTTAAATTAACTAATATTTGCTTGTTTGATTTCATGCTTATCCATGAATTCGAGTGACAGCTGGTTGAATTCATCGGCTTTTTCTATATTGCAGACATGGCCGCAATGCTCCAAAATGACCAGCTCCGAGCTTTCATCCCCTTGCAGGTCTTCTGCTAATTCTCTCACAAACATATGGTCCTCAGCACCTGAAATATATAGCTTTGGGACATCCTCGCTGTTTTCCCGCACCTTGCTATAGGTGGTTTTGACGTCACCGGCAAGAGGATACCAAGCAAGGAAGTTTTTCCGTTTCATCTTATAGGCCTCCTGGATGAAAAATCTCCTTGAGCCTTTATGGTTTCCGCGAGGCATCAAAATCCAGGCCAGTATGCGGTATAGCCACATAAATGGAATGAACTCCCTTATTAGCCAGGCGAATTTAATCAGTGATTTTGCAAATAGGTTTAATCTTGTGATTGCACCGCCAAGAACCGCGGACCTTACTCGCTCTGGCTTCGTCTGAAGAAGGTGATGAACGATGATCGATCCAAGTGAAATGCCGACGAAGTGCGCTTTGCGAATCGATAGATGGTCCAGCGTATGGAGAATTTCCTTGACAATCAAGTCAAAAGAGATTCTTTCTTCATAGGAATCTATGTCTGGCGATCCTGCATGGCCAGGCATGTTAATCGCGACTATATTATATTTTTTCAGGAATGGTTTTAGCTGTTTGTAAAAAATATTCGAGTTCCCGCCAATTCCGTGCAGCAGAACAATATACTCCGAGCCGCGGCCCTTATACAATCTGTAATCTAGCATCCGATTCTCCTTAGGCGTACTTGTTGTGATAATAATGATACCCTTGATGCTGATGTTAGTAAACTATTGAGGCAAAAATAACGACAGGTACCATCTGGTAAAGATGATACCTGCCGCGTGAAAATTATTTCTTCTTGCTTTTCTGGTCTACTTTAATGACTACTGTTGTTAATGGATCAAGAGTTAACTTGCCATTTTTCATTTTAAAGCCAGATTTCTTGGATACAGGTGTTTTGCCAGCTTCGTCATTGTCCACGAGAACCTTAGCTTTAGAGAAGTCAAGGTCTCCCAAAGTCAACGTGCGAGCTTTCATATCAGCATTGACGAATACATAGTACGTACCAGTTTTATCGGTCGAAACGTTTTCATACGCAATGACTAAGTCGGTATCGTTGATTTCCGGCAAATCAAGTAATCTTACATTCTGATCAACAAGTTCTTTTTCGCCGAGGCGGAAAGCGTTCGTTGATTTTCTGAGCTCAATCAAACCTTTTGTATAAGCCTGTGTTGTGGTATTGACTGGGTATTCCTTTTTGTTTGTTGCTTTTTGCCAGTCAAACATGTTAATCGCATCGGAAGAATCATATGAATCATGGATGAAGTAGCCAAAGGACTCTCCTTGCTCATCCGTCAATTCGTGATACTTCTGCTCAGGAACGCCTTCGCCTTTCCATTGCTTCGTTCTTCCATACTCTTGGCCTGCGTGAAGGAAGGAAGTACCCTGAGACGTCAGGATCAAGGAGTTTCCAAGTCTGATACGCTTGTGGATCTCAAGATTGTTCTCAGGAATGGCCGGATCCTTTTTAATCGACTGGGCAATAACATCGTATAGCGGGAGGTTATCGTGTGCAGCGATGTATTGAACCATGTCGCCTGGATCGTCGTCAGATGTATTGCCTGGCTGTCCTTTGATGTTGTTGAAAATCGTGTTGATATCACGAGCGCCGCCAGTCAGGAATCGAGGCTCACCTTCTGAGCCGAAGCCTGATTTCAATTCGTTGCGGATTTCATCAGAGAATACACCAACATCATCTGTTTTATCCATCCAATCCTGGTCAGCACCCATGCCAGCTAGTTCTGGCTCAGCGATCTGGCCGGCGAAAGTTCTCCAGCCTTCACCGATGAACAATGCATCAGGATTTACAGAAGCTGCTGCATCGTACGCGTTCTGTACTGCAGGATAGGTTGCGTCACCCATCATATCGAAACGCATTCCATCAATCTTATATTCTTCGAACCAATATTTCACTGAATCTACCATCAGCTTTTCAGCCATTTTGTGGCTTGTTGCCAAGTTGTTTCCGAAGCCGCCAAGGAAGTTTCCTTGTGCGTCCTGGAACGCATAGTAGTTAGGAACGATATCATTCAGCTGGCTGGCTTGTGCCATATGAGTGTATACAACGTCGAGGACGACACCCATTCCAGCATCGTGGATCGCATCAATCATCTGTTTCAGTTCTTTTACACGTAATTCAGGATCTGTTGCATCCTCTGAATATGCTCCATCCGGCGAGAAGTAGCTTTGCGGGTCATAGCCCCAGTTATACTCGTTTCCGCCAGCAGAGTAATCAAGTTCTCTTTGCCCCATCTTCGTTTCATCGCCATAATACCACGCCATGACTGGCAGTAATTGAACGTGTGTTACGCCAAGCTTTTTAATATAATCCAGCTTGTCTGTGAAGGCTTTGTAAGAACCCCATCTAGCGTTCAGGTCACCTTCGATGGAAGGATCTGATGTGAAGTCACGTACGTGTACTTCATAGATTACTGCATCTTCACGCTTTTCATAGCCTTTGATTTTTGCATGGTCGAAATCCTCAGGATCTGTTCCGCTCAAGTCAACAATCGCTGCTTTACCAACGGTGTCGCCATCAGGACCAGCTTCGCCCTTCGTATTCACCGTAAAGGCTGCCATCGATTTTGCGTAAGGATCAAGAACCTTCTTGGTCACTCCATCATTTGTCACTTCATACTGGTAAAAATAACCCTTAAGATCGGTTACATTCAGGTCGCCAGGAGCAATGTC
>NZ_JBIQOE010000052.1:0-48408 GCF_047739415.1 Mesobacillus sp.
GACAGCTTTTCAGGTGCAGAGGCCTAACCTGTCATGATTCCTTCGTTTTCTTGACAGCTTTTTAGTATCCGAGACCTAACCTGTCACGATTCCCTCGTTTTCTTGACAGCTTTTCAGTATCAGGGACCTAACCTGTCATGATTCCTTCGTTTTCTTGACAACTTTCCAGCATCAGAGGACAAACCAGTCACGATTCCTTCGTTTTCTTGACAGCTTTTCAATATCAGATGCCCAGCCTGTCACGATTCCTTCGTTTTCTTGACAGCTTTTCAGTATCAGATGCCCAACCTGTCACGATTCCTTCGTTTTCTTGACAGCTTTTCAATATCAGATGCCCAACCTGTCACGATTCCCTCGTTTTCTTGACAGCTTTTCAGTATTAGATATCCAACCTGTCACGATTCCTTCGTTTTCTTGACAGCTTTTCAGGTGCAGAGGCCTAACCTGTCACAATTCCCTCGTTTTCTTGACAACTTTCCAGCATCAGAGGACAAACCTGTCACGATTCCCTCGTTTTCTTGACAACTTTCCAGCATCAGAGGACAAACCTGTCACGATTCCTTCGTTTTCTTGACAGCTTTTCAGAAGAAGATCACAAAGCTGTCAGGAATCAGCCCGATACCCGTTACTGAATGGTTTAAAAACAGCAGCTTCACATGGAAGCTGCTGTCGATGGGACGATTTTATAAGTTTGGCAGTTCGCCATTTGGACTGATCAACGAGACAGAGTATTTGTCTGTGAAGATACTATTGGCCATGCCATCGACGCTGTCCTTAGTCACCTGGTCGATTTGTTCGACGATTTCATCTAGGGAGCGGTGCCTTCTCAGCAGAAGTTCATTTTTTCCGTTTCTGCTCATACGGCTGTTTGTGCTCTCAAGGCTTAGCATCAGGCTGCCTTTAAGCTGCTCTTTGCTGTTGTTGAGTTCTTTCTCCGTAATTCCTTCTGCGCGCAGCTTTGAAAGTGTGTCCTGGATTGTTTCATATAAAACGCCAAGCTGATTTGCTCCGGTCCCGCCATAAATAGTCACCATTCCGCTGTCGCGATATGCGGAGTGATAGGAAAATACAGAATAAGCAAGGCCGCGTTGTTCACGTACCTCCTGGAACAATCTGCTGCTCATGCTGCCTCCCAGTACATTGTTCAACACAATCAGGCTATAGACGTCTGAATGGCCAATTTGCAATCCTTCAAAGCCAAGGCACAAATGTGCTTGTTCAGTTTCTTTTTTCCGGGAAGCCTGCGTTGCGTGGAACGCTGGTTTTTCGTACTCCATCGTCTCTTTGCTTGCTTCATATGAGCCAAAGAATTTTTCAGCATTATTAATGAAGGATTCCGGAACGTTCCCAGCAATGGAAATGACCACGTTTTCCGGTCTGTAAGTATCATGCATATACTGCTCCAATTTTTCTCCTGTAAAACTTTGGAGCGTTTCCTCCGTACCAAGGATTGGGTACCCCAGTGGGTGGTCACCATAAACAGCCTGGCTAAGCAAATCGTGCACGATATCATCAGGAGTATCTTCATACATCTTGATTTCTTCATTTACAACGTTCTTTTCTTTATTTAGCTCCTCTGAATCAAAGGTAGAATTAAAGAACATATCCGCTAAAACTTCAAGTGCATATTGTGCATGATTATCTAACACCTTAGCGTAATAGCAGGTATACTCCTTGGAAGTGAATGCATTCACCTGGCCGCCAATGCTGTCAAAGGACTCGGCGATTTCTCTGGCAGACCTTGTTTTAGTGCCCTTGAAGAACATATGCTCAAGGAAATGGGAAATCCCATTATTCTCTGGGTTTTCATTCCGGGAGCCCGTTCCGATCCATACTCCGATTGCGACAGAACGGACAGTTGGAATTTGTTCTAGTACGATTCTTACACCGTTTTGGCATGTATATTTCTTTATCATTATATTCCTCCTCTGGAACCTGCTGCTAAAACTTCTGCATTTACTTAGTATAGTCCATTTAACTTACTTTTTCCAAATACAATGCTATTCTTTCATTTTTTTTGCCGATACTATCCGATTTTCACTCAACATATTTGAAACGGTTCCAATTTGCAGGCCTTTACCTTTTATTTGCGTGATTAATTGGTCGAGCGAGGCAGCCGTCGACTCTGTTGGATGCATTAAAATCATTGCGCCATTATGAACTTTTCCCATCACCCTGTTGATCAGTTTTTCTGGCGACGGCTTCTGCCAGTCGATTGTATCAACACTCCACATGACCGTACCTAATTTATGGGCTGCGGCAATCTCAACCACCTCGTCCTTGTAATACCCGCTCGGTGGAGCGAACCATTTGGTTTTCACCCCGGTTACTGCTTCAATAACTTCATTTGTCCTGCTAATCTCTTCATTGATTTTAGAGGCAGAGAGCTGTTTCATGTTTGGATGCGTAAATGAATGGTTTCCTATCTCATGGCCTGCATCAGCAATCATTTTCGCCATACCTGGATTATTCTTTACCCATCTGCCTTCAAGAAAAAAACTTACGGTTACATTATGTTTCTTCAATGTCGCCAGCATCTCGGACAAATACTCATTTCCCCATGCTACATTGATAATGAAGCTCACCATTGGCTTTTCAGGATGTCCTTTGTAAATTGCCATGGGCGGCAAATCACTTAGATGGATTTGAGGAGGAACCTGTTTAAAGACCAGCTTTTCCGGATCAAATTTCCCTTCCTTCTCCATCTTGTTAAATGATTTTTTTACATCTACTTTAAGACCGTTGTAGCCGGGGATCACCTTCCAGACCGGATCCTTCCTGGCATCCGAAGGTTCAATTTCATATTCTTTTGCTTTCATTTCGATTTCTGACATCAATGAATTCTCATTCCCTGCGACCGCAAGTGCCCCGGTTTTAAGTCCTGTTACATATGTATGAGAGAATGGATTATTCACCATAGTCCAGCCTGCAATCAACATGACAGAAATTAATATGAACTTTCTCATTTAATGTGCCTCCTCTTCTGTTAAGACCATTTGGTAAAATTGACTTTTAGCCTCGAATGAACGAACATGGCCTTATTTAATTTTATGAAACAGAAGGACAAGGTAGAACGAAAGACGACTTTGAGCCATCAAAGAAAAGAGATTTGCATGACTACTGGCTTGCGTGGAAAATGCTGCAGATGAGCTTGGGTTGTAAAAAACTTGAGAAAATAATAAAAAGACCGGGATTGCCCCCGGCCTTTGAATGATTTATAAGAAAATCTTTGTACTGAGATTAATGTCCAGCTCCAGCGCCTAGCCCCTCGAGACGCTTCGGTCCTGCCAATGAAGTCAAAGAACGACTTCACTGGCAGGCCCTCCATCGCTTGTCGGGGCTGACCAAGGCGCTTCCGCATTTCTTGTTTATGATTGTTTTTCAGCTTTTTCTCGCTGTTCTTTTAATACTGCCTTGCGTGAAAGATTGACTCTTCCTTGCTTGTCGATTTCAGTGACCTTAACCAGAAGTTCATCTCCCAGCTTAAGGACATCTTCAACTTTTCCTACCCGCTCTTCAGCGAGCTCGGAAATGTGTACCAAACCGTCTTTTCCAGGGAAAATTTCCACGAACGCCCCAAACTTTTCGATGCGGCGGACTTTGCCAAGATACATTTCTCCGACTTCGACTTCACGGACGATATCTTCGATAATTTTCTTGGCCTTTTGGATCATTTCTTCGTCTACTGAACCAATAAACACCGTACCATCTTGTTCGATATCAATCTTGACGCCAGTTTCTTCAATAATTTTATTGATTTGTTTTCCGCTTGGTCCAATGACGTCGCGGATTTTATCCGGCTTGATCCACATCGTAATGATTTTCGGAGCATATTTTGAAAGCTGTTCACGTGGTTCCTTGATAGTCGCAAGCATAGATTCAAGGATTTGCATACGGCCTTTTTGTGCCTGCTGCAATGCTTCTTCAAGAATCTGACGAGATAACCCATCGATCTTGATATCCATCTGCAATGCCGTAACACCTTTTGCCGTTCCAGCTACTTTAAAGTCCATATCGCCAAGATGGTCTTCCATCCCCTGGATATCAGTCAGGATTGAGTAATGCTCACCTGATTTAATCAGACCCATAGCAATACCAGCTACCGGTGCTTTAATAGGCACACCAGCATCCATCAACGCTAATGTACTTGCACAAATACTCGCCTGTGATGTAGAACCATTTGATTCTAGTACCTCGGATACAAGGCGGACTGTATATGGGAAATCTTTTTCATTAGGGATAACAGGTTCAAGCGCACGTTCACCAAGCGCACCGTGCCCAATTTCACGTCGCCCTGGCCCACGGATTGGTCCAGTTTCACCTACAGAGAATAATGGGAAGTTATAATGGTGCATAAAGCGTTTTTCCTCTTCGATTCCAAGGCCATCAAGGATTTGGACATCACCCATAGCTCCAAGTGTACAAATGCTCAAAGCCTGTGTTTGTCCCCTTGTGAATAAACCGGAACCGTGGGTTCTTGGCAGTAATCCAACCTCTGATGAAAGCGGGCGGATTTCTTCCAGTTTACGTCCATCTGGACGAACTTTATCTTCAGTGATCAATCGGCGAACTTCGCCTTTGACAATTTTATCAAGGATTTGTTTCACCATTTTAAGCTGGTCTGCATCTGCTTCCTGCTCTTCATATCGAGCAACAACGGAATTTTTCACTTCTTTGATTGCGTCTTCGCGTGCATGCTTTTCTTGTACCTGAATTGCAGCCAGCATGTCTTGTTCGCAAATTCCGCGAACTTCCGCTTCTAGTTCTTTGTCTAGTTCAAAGAGTGTAATTTCGCGCTTCTCTTTACCAACCTGTGCAACGATTTCCTGTTGGAAAGCAATCAGACGCT
Source organism: Mesobacillus sp. (assembly GCF_047739415.1). GTDB lineage: Bacteria > Bacillota > Bacilli > Bacillales > Cytobacillaceae > Mesobacillus. The sequence goes on from NZ_JBIQOE010000052.1 coordinate 4,850, forward strand.
TGATTTCGTCATGTCCATACATGATCGCTTCAAGCATTACTTCTTCAGGAACCTCATCAGCACCTGCTTCAACCATGTTGATCGCATCCATTGTACCTGCAACGACAAGATGCATATCACTCTTTTCTGTTTCTTCAACAGAAGGATTGATAATGAACTTTCCATCAATTCTTCCAACTGTCACACCAGCGATTGGTCCTTCAAATGGAATATCTGATACACATAGTGCAAGTGAAGAACCAAACATCGCTGCCATTTCTGACGAACAGTTTTGATCAACACTCATGACGATGCTGATTACCTGGACATCATTACGGAAACCATCAGCGAATAAAGGACGGATTGGACGGTCAATCAAGCGGCTGGCAAGGATAGCTTTCTCACTTGGACGTCCTTCACGCTTAATAAAACCGCCTGGGATTTTACCGACAGCATATAATCTTTCTTCATAATTTACTGTTAGCGGGAAAAAGTCTAAATTCTTCGGTTCTTTTGAAGCAGTTGCAGTACTTAGCACCGCTGTATCGCCGTAACGGACAAGGACAGCTCCATTTGCCTGCTTAGCAAGCTGCCCTATTTCGACTGTAAGCTTACGGCCTGCCCAGTCAAAGGAAAAACTTTGTTTTTCTTGTTCCATACATTTAAGCCCCTCTCTACCATGAAAATCCATCCAGATTTTATTATCTGGGAAAATTATTTAAAAAACAGCACCATTGCCTGTCTTATAACAAATATACCTTTATAAAAGAGATTAAAACACATAAGACCAGTCTGGTTATCCAGACATCATTTTGAATTGCTTGTCCTGCCTCAGGAGAAGACTTTTATGTTATAGTATGCGCCAAAACACAGCGCTTAATATCATTATAATGTTATGTACACACAAAAAAATTTCCTAATAAAAAAGCGGGATAAATCCCGCTTTTACAGACTATCTACGTAGACCAAGCTTGTTGATTAACTCGCGGTAACGAGCAACATCCTTGTTACGAAGGTAAGTCAAAAGATTACGACGCTTACCTACCATTTTCAAAAGACCGCGACGTGAGTGGTGGTCCTTCTTGTGAACGCGCAAGTGGTCGTTCAATGTGTTGATTTCTGCAGTAAGGACAGCGATTTGAACTTCTGGAGATCCAGTATCACTTTCGTGAGTCTTGAATTCGTTGATAAGTTCGTTTTTACGTTCTTTTGTGATTGCCATCCGTTTCACCTCCAATTAGTAATCCCCTGTTACCGAGCAAGCGTCGGTGACTCGACTTGCCAAGCAAAGGTTCTTTTTTGATACGTTAATAAGAATACATCTTTTTACGACAAAATGCAAGTCTAACCCTTGTTTTTTTCAAAGTGCAGCACTGCTTCTTGCTTATCTTTTTCGATTTGGGCAACAAGCTGCTGTATTCCCTCGAATTTCCGCTCACTTCTAAGACGGAGGTGCCACTCTATCACTGCTGACTCCCCGTAGATCTCTTTATTAAAACTGAAAATATGGACTTCCACCGAAGGTTTGTCCTTTTTCTCCTTATGGAAGGTTGGTTTGTGGCCGACATTGCATACACCTTCATGCCATGCTCCTTCAACCTGAATCTTTACAGCGTAAACTCCTGTTGGAGGAAGGATGTACTGGTCTTCCATCTGAACATTCGCCGTTGGAAAACCAATTGTTCGCCCGCGGCGTTCTCCATTTATAACTGTTCCCTTAGTGGTGTAAAATCTCCCTAGCAATTCTGGCATCTTAGCCACCTTTCCATCCCTTAAAAAGGTACGGATCAAGGTAGAGCTAACCTTTTCTTCTTCTAGAGTGGACAGCTTTGATACTACTGTAAAATCGAATTTATCTCTCGAATGGAACTGAATTGTCTCCATATTCCCTTTCCCCATTTTACCGTAAGAATAGTCGAATCCCGCAACAACATGCTGTACATTCAAACCGATGATATATTGATCGACAAATTCCTGGGGCAAAAGACTTGAGAATTCGATTGAAAAGTTGACAACAAATAGGTAATCAACACCCATATCCTTGATTATTCGAGTTTTATCATCCAAGGGTGTTATATATTCCATGTGTTGGACACTTTTGCCAAGAACTACAGAAGGATGAGGATCAAAGGTCATGACCGCACTCTTCAGGCCTTTGGCTACAGCCTCTTTTTTTGCTTCTTTGATGACCTGCTGATGCCCTAAATGCACTCCGTCAAAATAGCCAAGTGCCATAGCCATCGGCGGAAAATCTTCTCTTCTATATTCATGAGGATGGTTTAGCTTAATCAATTCCACGATATTACTCACCTTTTCTGACCCAGCTGCTCATTTATCAAGACAATTGCAATAATCGCTTATTTGTAAAAATAAGCAAAAAATAGTCTACTGCTCATTTCTTAGAACTTTATCAGGCTTAATCATCCCAATTTTGGTTGGGTGAGCCCTGTAAATCGCGAGCGCTTTTTCGTCTTCTGTTTCTACTACGATAGGACCGTCAATCCCCTTAAAATCCTCTGGGATAGTAAGCAGAGCCCCATTTTTCACTTTCTCTGCTACTTTATCATTAATGCGATATTTCGGCAAATAAGAAATACCAGCTTCCAATGGGTGTAGAGCAGTTTCCAGCTCGCTTTCTTCGGCCAATTCTTCAAGCTGTTGAAAAGTATAGCAGTCATCAATAGTGAAGTCTGCGGATTGTATTCTTACAAGGGAAGACATATGTGCAGGATAGCCTAATTTTTCCCCGATCGTCACTGCCAATGTCCGAATGTACGTCCCCTTGCTGCATGATACCCGGAATTTAAAGCTGACCTGCTCACCTTCAAACGAATTCCTGCCATCAAGAAGTTCTATGCCATAAATAGTCACCTTCCTGGTTGGCCTTTCAACTTCGATCCCTTGTCTCGCGTATTCATATAATTTTTTTCCATTTACTTTTACAGCTGAATACATTGGAGGTGTCTGTTCAATTTCACCCTCCAGCGACTGAAGGACCTGTAGGATCTCGCCTCTTGTTATTACCCTGTCCACTCGTTTTTCTTCGACCTTCTCACCTGAAGCATCTTCTGTAGTGGTCGTGAATCCCAGGGTGACTTCTCCCTCATATGCCTTTCCTGCATCTGTAATGTATTCGGCAATTTTCGTCGCCTTGCCAACACAAATTGGCAATACTCCAGTCACATCAGGATCAAGTGTGCCTGTATGACCGACCTTCTTTGTTCTTAACAGTTTCCTAAGTTTAAACACACAATCATGCGAAGTCATTCCCGCTGGTTTAAATAGAGGCAGAATCCCTTCCATTTCTTTTACCTCGATTCTTTTATGTATTAGGCTCTTTTCTCAACCTTTGTTGCTATGGGCTACAAAATAGGATTGGATGACCTATGTTTCACAAAATTAAAGCATATTATGAGAAAAGAGCTTGCAAACTTAATACCGACCGACAAATGGCTTTTTATCACGTACAACAACCTTTACGAAAACATCAATGTATTATTCGTATATACGCCGCTTATCGAAAAAAATGGATAGACAAAAGTGTCTATCCATTTTTCATATCAAGATCAACGGTTCAGACAATTATGTCTATCCGTTTAATCATTGTCCTTTTCTTGCTCTTCTTCTCCAGGCTGCTCATCCCTATGCAGCTCATGGATTAGCGAATTGATACGATTACCATAAGCCATCGTTTCATCAAATTCAAAGATCAGTTCAGGAGTCTTTCTCAGGCGGATTCGCTGGCCAATTTCTGTCCTGATGAAGCCTTTGGCCTTCGCTAATCCTTTAAGAGTGTCTTCCCTTTGTTGCTCGTCGCCTAAAACAGAGATATACACCTTTGCCTGCTGAAGATCCCCTGTAACCTCGACGTCCGTTACTGTTACGAAACCTACTCGAGGATCCTTGATTTTACGGCTGATGATATCGCCTATTTCTTTCTTCATTTGTTCGCCAACACGATTTACTCTATGACCCATTTTCAATCACCTCGTTCTATCAAAGCCATTCTATTTCGGTGATGGTACGTTCAATCTCCGGAAAAGAATCAATCATTTTCAAGGCATTCTGAAGCTCTCTTTCAGTTGATACCTTCGATGCCGATACGGCTGCAATGGCAATTGTTGTTCGCTGCCAAACATCGTGATGATCTACTTCAGAAACCGAAATATTGTACTTCTGCTTCAGCCTTGTAATAATCCGCTGCAAAACAGCTCTCTTTTCTTTTAGAGAATGAGCATCATAGATGATGCACTCACAGGCTGCTAAGCCTACTACCATTAACGTTCCACTTCTTCCATGATATATGCTTCGATAACGTCGCCTTCCTTGACGTCTTTGAAGTTTTTAATGGTAATACCGCATTCGTAGCCCTGTGCTACTTCCTTGGCATCATCCTTGAAGCGTTTCAACGCATCGACTTCTCCTTCAAAGATGACGACTCCGTCACGGATTAAACGAACGCCACTGTCACGGGTGATTTTACCGTCAGTAACATATGAACCGGCAATCGTTCCGATTTTCGATACCTTGAAGGTCTGGCGGACTTCAGCCTGGCCGATGACCTTTTCAGCATAAACCGGATCAAGCATGCCCTTCATCGCTGATTCGATTTCTTCGATCACCTTGTAAATAATGCGGTGAAGTCGGATATCTACGCTCTCTGACTCTGCAGCACGCTTTGCATTATTGTCCGGACGGACGTTGAAACCGATGACGATACCGTTAGAAGCTGCTGCAAGTGTGATGTCAGACTCATTGATCGCACCAACACCAGTGTGAATGATTCTTACATTTACACCTTCCACATCCAGTTTTTGCAATGCTGCTGCAAGTGCTTCAACTGAACCTTGGACGTCGGCTTTAATAATTAGATTTAGGTCTTTCATTTCCCCTTGTTTCATATGTTCAAACAAAGTATCGAGGCTGACGCGCGCCTTTTCGCTTCTTTGTGCCTGTACAGCCTGTTGTGAACGGATTTCTCCAACCTGGCGGGCTGTCTTTTCATCATCGAATACTACAAAACGATCGCCTGCTTGAGGAACATCGTTCAAACCTGTAATTTCTACAGGTGCCGACGGGCCAGCTTCCTTGACACGGCGGCCAAGATCATTGACCATTGCACGTACTCGGCCGAAAGTGTTGCCGACTACGATTGGGTCACCAATCTTCAGTGTACCGTTCTGGACAAGCAATGTAGCAACAGATCCGCGGCCTTTATCAAGCTGCGCTTCGATTACAGTACCGATTGCATTTCGATTAGGATTTGCTTTATATTCTTCCACTTCACCAACTAGCAAAATCATTTCCAGCAGGTTATCGAGACCTTCTCCTGTTAAGGCAGAAATCGGAACAAAAACTGTTTCGCCGCCCCATGCCTCTGGAACAAGTCCGTATTCAGTTAGCTCCTGCATAACACGATCCGGATTTGCAGTCGGTTTGTCCATTTTATTAACAGCTACGATAATAGGTACATTGGCAGCTTTTGCATGGTTCAATGCTTCTACAGTCTGCGGCTTAACACCGTCATCTGCAGCTACAACAAGGATTGTTATATCGGTAATCTTTGCACCACGAGCACGCATTGTTGTGAACGCTGCGTGACCAGGTGTATCAAGGAATGTGATTTTTTTGCCGTTTTCTTCAACCTGATATGCACCGATGTGCTGAGTGATGCCGCCTGCTTCTCCTGCAGTCACTTTCGTGTTACGGATTGAATCAAGCAAGGTTGTTTTACCATGGTCAACGTGACCCATGATCGTTACAACTGACGGCCTTTCAACCATAGATGCTTCATCATCTTCTGTGAAGTAAACTTCAAGGTCTGTTGTGTCAATCTTGATTTCTTCTTCAACTTCAACACCATAATCAGTTGCAATCAGTTCAATTGCATCCTTATCAAGGTCCTGGTTGATCGTAGCCATGACACCAAGCATAAAGAGCTTCTTGATGATCTCAGACGGCTCACGGTTAAGCTTCTTGGCTAATTCAGCTACTGTCAATGATTCACTAAAAGTAATCTTTGAAGGAAGCTCTTTAACCTTCTTAGGCTGTTGTGGAGCCTGCTGCTGATTCTGTCTGCCCTTATTCTGGTTTTGCTGGTTTCTATTCTTATTTTGTTTGTTCTTATTGTTTTTGTTGAAAGGCTGGGAGTTCCCAGGCTTTTTAGCAGCTGCTGAAGTTTTCACCTTCTCAGGAGTTGTTGCACGACGCTCGTCGTCTGAAAAAGCGCTAGCAGTTGTCTTAAGCTGAGCTTTTGGCTGTGCCTGGTTGTTTTTTTGCTGATTTTGGGATTGATTGCGATTCTGTCCCTGGTTAGGCTTTTGGTCTTGGTTGCGGTTCTGGGCTAGTTTCTGTCCCTGTGAAGCCTTTTGCTGGCTCTGCTGCTGCGGCTTTGCCTGTGCTTGCGGCTTTTCTTCCTTCTTATTATAGACAGCGTCAAGTTTCTTAATGGTTTCATCTTCCATAGTTGTCATATGGTTTGAAACCTCTATATTCATTTCTTTTAATTTTACAATCACGTCTTTACTCGATAAATTATGCTTCTTTGCATATTCATAAACGCGTGTTTTACTCATATCTTCACCCCCGCTAGAATTAATCGAGCAACGTCAACAGTTTTTTTGCAAAACCCTCGTCCAACAGGGCTACTACAACACGTGCTTCCTTGCCGATCGCCTGGCCAAGCTGATACCGGTCCGGGACCACTTTGTAAGGCACATTATAGGACTTGCACTTGTCGGTAATCTTTTTTGTAGTATTTGCGGATGCATCCGCAGAAAGCAAAATGAGTTTCGCCTTCCCGCTTCTAATTTCTTTGACGGAAAGCTCTTCCCCTGAAATAATTTTCCGTGCTCGATTGGCTAAGCCAAGCAATGACATCCATTGATTTGAGTTCATCAGGATAGTCTGCTCTCCTTTTCGATGAGGTCATTCAACTCATCGTATATTGCATCGTCCACTTGAGTTTCAAGCTGTTTGGACAATATATTTCGTTTCTTTGCTAATTGCACTGCTTCTTTATCTTTAGAAAGATAAGCGCCTCGGCCTGATTTTTTGCCTGTCAGGTCGATGGAGACTTCTCCTTCCTTGGAGCGAACGATGCGAACTAGTTCTTTTTTCGGCCTCATTTCACCGGTAGCGACACATTTTCGCATAGGAACCTTTTTGCGGCTGTTCACGATCATTCACCTCACCCTAATCGATGTCTTCATCTTCAAAATCGTCATCTGCAGTTAAAAGCGGCTCATTGTCACGAGGATAAATCCCGGACTCCCTTGCCTCAGTTTCTGCTTTGATGTCAATCTTCCAACCAGTCAACTTAGCGGCAAGACGCGCATTTTGCCCGCGCTTTCCGATTGCAAGCGACAGCTGGTAATCAGGAACAATAACCGTAGTCGCTTTTTCTTCTTCGTTGACAATGACATCAAGAACCTTTGATGGGCTCAACGCGTTGGCAACAAACACGACTGGGTCTTCAGACCATTTTACGATATCGATTTTTTCACCCTTAAGCTCATTGACGACAGCCTGGACACGAGTTCCACGAGGGCCGACACATGAACCAACTGGATCCACTTCTTGATTGTCTGAGTGAACAGAGATTTTAGAGCGGTCTCCTGCTTCACGCGCCACTGATTTGATTTCAACAGTTCCATCATAAATTTCAGGAACTTCAATCTCGAATAGTCTCTTTAACAGTCCCGGATGGGTTCTGGAAACGAAGATTTGTGGACCTTTAGTGGTTTTTTCAACCTTGGTGATAAATACTTTGATGCGGTCGTGAGGCTTATAATGTTCGTTCGGCATCTGTTCATTCGCTGGCAGGATCGCCTCGATTTTCCCCAGGCTTACATAGATGAACTTGGGATCCTGACGCTGAACGATACCTGTCATGATATCTTCTTCACGGTCGATGAACTCAGAATAGATGATTCCTCTTTCAGCTTCACGGACACGCTGAGTAACTACCTGCTTGGCAGTCTGCGCAGCAATCCTTCCGAAATCCTTAGGCGTGACTTCAAGTTCAACGACATCTTCAACCACGTAATTCGGATTAATTTTCTGTGCCTCTTCTAGAGAGATTTCCAAACGCGGATCGAAAACTTCATCAACTACTTCTTTTCTCGCAAAAACGCGCATGGAACCATTGCCAAGGTTTAAATCAATACGGACATTTTGCGCCTGGTTAAAGTTGCGGCGATATGCAGAAATTAGCGCTGCCTCGATTGCATCAATTAAGACGTCCCTGGAAATTCCTTTTTCTTTTTCAAGAATCGTAAGAGCATCCATCAATTCGCTGCTCATGAGATATAAATCCCCCTTTTTTACTACCCTACTTTGTATGGCTCTTTTCGAAACTCTGCCCTCTGTCCACCAGCTCAAACCTTAAACGTTTTCATCCGCCACCGTGGGGAGGATTATGTTTAAGCATGTTTGAGCTTTTGCCTAAAAACAAAAGGTCCGAAACGATCCTATGATTAATTAACTGAAGATATTTTCTGGACAGATTATGAAAAAGTGACAGCGAGTCTCGCGCTGGCAATCTTATCAAATGGGATAACGACTGTTTTCTTGCGAGTTTTAATCTTCACTTCAACAGTGACAGTTTCCCCATTGTAATCAGTTAAGACCCCTTCAAAAGCCTTTTCCCCATCGATTGGTTCATAGGTCTTAATGAAGACATTCTTGCCGATTGATTTTTGATAATCTTTCTCCTTTTTCAGCGGACGTTCTGCACCTGGTGAGGAGACTTCCAAAAAGTAGTTATGCGGGATTGGATCAATGGCATCGAGCTTTTCGCTAAGGCGCTCACTGACGATGCCGCATTCTTCGATATCAATTCCGTTGTCCTTATCAATGTATACGCGCAGGAACCAGTTCTTTCCTTCTTTGACATATTCGATGTCTACCAATTCTAGTTCGTTTTCATTTAAGATGGGAGTTACTAGCTCTTCCACAACTTCGGTAACCTTGCTCATAAAATCCCTCCTTTGACACAACCTCATTACTTAATCACTATTTGGTTTTTATCCCCGTAAAAGTGCCTAACAAACAAGAAAGAGCGGGTTGCCCCACTCTCTGCCAGAGATATCCTTAGTATTTCCAATAAAAATATAACATAACCAGATATTTATTGCAAACAAACGGCAGTTATAGCTTGCCTTTCCAGTAAGCTAATTTAGAACAATGATAACTGGTTCTGGTCTGGCATGCCCTCCAGGCAGCCATGATTGTCCAGGTATTCAAGAATAGTTTTGGAGATCTTACCCCGCTGCTGCAGGTCTTCCTTAGACAGGAATTCTCCTTCTCCACGAGCTTTAACGATATTAATCGCCGCGTTCGTCCCGAGTCCAGGTATCGCATTAAACGGCGGGATCAGCTTATCGCCCTCGATGATGAATTCTGACGCACTCGATTTGTAAAGATCGACTTTAGCGAACCCAAATCCACGCTCGCACATTTCAAGCGCGAGTTCCATGACGGTCATCAAGTTCTTCTCTTTTGTCGAAGCGTCAAGCCCCTTAGCGTTGATTTCCTCAATCACCGCCCGGATGCTCTCTGAACCACGGACCATTGCATCGACGTCGAAGTCATCTGCCCTGACTGTGAAGTAAGCTGCATAATACATAAGCGGATGGTGCACTTTGAAATAGGCAATCCTCACCGCCATCAAAACATAAGCAGCCGCGTGGGCTTTAGGGAACATGTACTTGATCTTTTTACAAGAATCGATATACCATTCCGGCACTTTATTCTTGCGCATTTCTTCTTCCATTTCATCTGACAGCCCTTTACCCTTACGGACTGATTCCATGATTTTAAAAGCAAATGCCGGCTCAAGTCCCTGATAAATCAGGTATACCATGATATCATCACGGCAGCCGATTACTTCGCTCAGATTACAGATATTGTTATGGATCAATTCCTGCGCATTTCCGAGCCATACATCCGTACCGTGGGAAAGACCCGATATCTGTACGAGCTCCGAGAATGTCGTCGGCTTCGTATCCTCGAGCATCTGGCGAACAAAGCGCGTACCGAATTCCGGAATACCCAACGAACCAGTCTTCGACATGATTTGTTCTTCCGTCACACCAATTGATTCTGTCCCGCTGAAAATCTTCATGACTTCAGGGTCGTCAGTCGGGATTGTCTTCGGGTCGATCCCGCTTAAATCCTGAAGCATCCTGATGACGGTCGGGTCATCGTGCCCAAGGATATCCAGCTTCAACAAGTTATCGTGAATCGAATGGAAATCAAAATGAGTTGTTTTCCATTCAGATGTGCTGCTGTCTGCCGGGAATTGGATTGGCGAAAAATCAAAAATATCCATATAATCCGGAACAACGATGATTCCTCCGGGGTGCTGGCCAGTCGTACGTTTTACACCGGTACAGCCGGATGCAAGACGGTCAATTTCCGCACCGCGAAGCTGCAGGTTATTGTCACCCTGGTAGCCTTTTACATAACCATAGGCCGTTTTATCTGCAACCGTACCAATCGTTCCGGCGCGGTAAACATAGTCCTCTCCAAACAATACTTTCGTATAGTTATGGGCACGAGGCTGGTATTCACCAGAAAAATTCAAATCGATATCGGGAACCTTATCCCCTTTGAAACCAAGGAAGGTCTCAAATGGAATATCATGGCCGTCTTTTTTATATTTGATTCCACAATCCGGACAATCCTTGTCGGGAAGGTCAAACCCTGAACCGACTGAACCATCATTGAAGAACTCTGATTTTTTGCACTTAGGGCACACATAGTGCGGAGGCAGCGGATTAACTTCTGTGATTTCCGTCATCGTCGCTACAAAAGAAGAACCAACCGATCCACGTGAACCTACTAGATAGCCGTCATCCAATGATTTTTTAACAAGTTTATGAGAGATCAGGTAGATAACTGCAAACCCGTTGTCTATGATACTTTTCAATTCTTTTTCAAGACGCGCCTCAACGATTTCAGGAAGGTCGTCCCCGTAAATACTGCGTGCCATTCCATAGCTCATGCTGCGCATTTCTTCGTCTGCGCCTTCAATTTTCGGCGTGTAAAGATCATCCTTGATCGGCTTGATGACATCGATCATGTCGGCAATCTTGTTTGTATTTTCCACAACAATCTCTTTTGCCTTTTCCTCACCCAGAAACTTAAAGGCATCAAGCATTTCATTCGTTGTCCTGAAATGCACGTCAGGAAGCTCATGACGGTTTAGCGGATTGGCACCTCCCTGGGAATTGACCAGGATTTTGCGGTATATTTTATCATTTTCATTCAGGTAGTGAACATTGCCTGTAGCAACTACTGGCAAGTCCAGCTTCTCCCCAAGCTTGACGATATTATTAATGATATCCTCAAGGGCCTTCTGGTCCCGAACTAGTTCCAGTTGGAGCAAGTGTGCATAGACAGCCTTGGGATGGACTTCGAGGTAGTCATAAAACTGTGCTGCTTCTTCGACCTCTTCAGGTCCCTTCTGCATCATGCCCTCAAAAACTTCACCTTTGTCACAGCCCGACCCTATCAGGATCCCTTCACGGTGTTTATTTAAAACAGACCTCGGGATTCGTGGCACACGGTAAAAATAATCAATATGTGCTATTGATACTAATTTAAAGATATTTTTCATGCCTACTTCATTCTGAGCAAGCAATGTTGCATGGTAAGGACGTGCGCGCTGGTAGGCTTTACCCTGGCCCATATTGTCATTCAGTTGGTCATGGTATTCAAGCCCTTTTTCAGAAGCATCCTTCAGCATACGGAGCAATAGATAGCCCGTAGCCTCGGCATCATATATCGCACGGTGATGCTGTGTCAATTCAATATCGAATTTTTTGGCCAAAGTATTCAATCTGTGGTTCTTCATGTCCGGATAAAGGAAACGGCCAAGTTCGAGTGTATCAATAACTGGATTTGGTGCTTTGCCAAAACCGATTTTCTTATAGCCAACATTCAAAAAGCCCATATCGAATGATGCGTTGTGGGCTACAAGAACGGAGTCTCCTGTCCATTCATGGAACTTTTGAAGCACTTCACTCACTTCCGGCGCATTGCGGACCATATCGTCAGTAATCCCGGTAAGGTTGATTGTTGTTGCCGATAGACGATGATGAGGATTTGCGAATGATTCGAACCGGTCGATGATTTCTCCGCCGCGGATTTTGACAGCCGCAAGTTCAATGATTGTATCGTATACAGCAGACAGACCTGTTGTTTCGACGTCAAATACGACGTACGTATCGTCCGCCAGCACTCTGTGCGCATCATTATAGGCAATCGGCACACCATCATCAACAAGGTTTATTTCTACACCGTACAGAATCTTAATATCATTTTTCTTTCCAGCCCCAAAGGCTTCTGGATAGGATTGCACAACTGCATGGTCCGTAATGGCCACAGCTTTGTGACCCCACTTTGCTGCCTGGGCAACCAGTGCACTGACAGGAGTCACTGCATCCATCTGACTCATTGGTGAATGAAGGTGAAGCTCGACTCTTTTTTCGCCTTCAGGCGCAGAATCAATTCTTCCCTTAGGTTTGATTTCATTTACGTCATTTCCAATCATGACAAGGTCGCGGACAAATGTGTCGTTCTGGATGCTTCCTCTTACCTTTAGCCACATTCCTTTTGAAACACGCTGATAAATAGCTGCGTCTTCTTTATCGCGCGAGAACATTTTTACCATGATGGAGCTTGTGTAATCAGTGATCTTAAATGTCAAAAGCGTCCTGCCGCTGCGAAGTTCTTTCGTTTCGGCAAAGAATACAAATCCCTCAACGGCTACGCGGCGTTCTTCATCAACGATGTCTTCAAGTTTGCGGAAGTCAGCATCGTCTTTAATCGTTAGACCAATATTAACAGGCCCATCCTGCGGCGGTCCATCTCCCTTGGCTTGTTCAGCTTCCTTCTTCTGCATCTCGATCATTGCCATCAGACCGCGTTCCTGGTCTTCCTTCTCTTTTGCCTTCATGAATTTTTCATATTCATCCGAAGAGCTTTCTTTACTTACGACCGTATCAATAGTAAGTAAAGGAAAACCGAAGCTCTGGTAAATCTCAGCAATAATGCTGCCGTACTTACGCTTAAGAGCAAGTCCTTCAGTTTCATTCCTAGCTGTTAAAATGAGTTTTGTTCCCTGGACTTGGGGAACTTGTTCATTCAGGAGCTTTAACAATGGAGGCGCGATGCCATCTATTTCTTTAATGCAAGACTTCCAGTAATCAAGGATTTCCTGGTCACTGATTGCCTGTTCAAGTACTCTTACCGAGTATGATATTTTCGCAATATGTGAGAAAGTCTGTTCCAGCTTGCCTATGAAAGTGCTATACAGCTGACAAGGAATGATTCTTTCAAACTGGAAAAAGAAATGCCATTTCCTTGCCTGTTTTTCAATCACTACCCTGTCAATTTCAGCATTTTGAAAATGAGTGACAATTGCATCTTCTGTTAGCTGCAGCTGTTGCAGCAGGAGCTGAAACCTTTCTTTTTTCCCTGAAGAAAGATCACCCATGGTTATTTCTCTCCCATCTGAAAAGCTTAAATTCTATCTATCGGGCCAAATTGCCCGTTTGTTTAATTGTATCAAAACGTGATTAATAGCAAAGGTTATTATAACATAAAATGAATGTCCCGTTACCTGTGTTTGATATTACCATTTCGGTACTGCATTATGAATAGAATTCTTGTTGCTTCAGACACTTTTTGGTCAGTTTTACAACTCGACTAACCACCACGATAAATCAGGAGAACTTCAAAACGCCAAAAAAGCGGACCCTTTTAGGATCCGCTGATTGATTATAGTTCTTTCAAAATGTTTTTCAAAGTAACTGCTAATTCATCTTTTTGGACTTCCTGCATTTCGCCGTTTTTACGGATTTTGACTTCGACGATTCCTTCGCCGGCTTTTTTTCCGACTGTAACTCTTACTGGCAAACCAATCAGGTCTGAATCTGCGAATTTCACTCCAGGCCTTTCCTGACGATCATCCATTAGGACTTCCAACCCTGCTGCCTGCAGGCTAGCGTATAGCTCTTGAGCCACTTCTGCCTGGGCGCTGTCCTTCATATTCACTGCAATGAGATGGACATCGAATGGCGAAATGTTTGTTGGCCATACAAGGCCGTTTTCATCATTGAATTGTTCTGCTACAGCGGCCATTGTCCGGGATACACCAATTCCATAGCAGCCCATGATCATTGGCTTAGTTCTTCCATTCTCGTCAAGAATCTCGGCATTCATTGCCTCACTATATCTGGTGCCAAGCTTGAATACATGTCCGACCTCAATGCCTTTGGCGAAGACAATTGTTCCCTGGCCATCTGGAGACGGATCTCCTTCTTTGATGAAGCGCAGGTCTATATATGAAGTTACTTCGAAATCACGACCTGGATTTACGTTCTTAAAATGGTAATCTTCTTCATTTGCTCCACAAACACCATTCACTACTGCCTGCACGGCATTGTCTGCGATTACCTCAACGCTATCGACTCCGACCGGCCCAAGAGAACCAACTGAGCAGCCCAGAACCTCTTTCGTCGTCTTTGTATCTGCTAACTCAACAACTGAAGCCTCAAAGTGATTCTTTAATTTAATATCGTTCACATCATGATCTCCACGCACCAATACAAGTACATAGCGATCATCCACCTTGAAGAGCAAAGATTTGATGCAATCTTTAGACTCTACATTAAGGTAGGAAGAGACTTCTTCAATTGTCTTCTTGTTTTCTGTGTGTACTTTTTCAAGTTCCTTTGCAGGATCACTGCTCTTCTCATAAACAGCAGTTACTGGCGCCATTTCGACATTGGCCGCATATTCAGACGTATCGGAATAAGCAATCGTATCTTCCCCGATATCTGAAAGGACCATGAATTCATGAGTATCCTTTCCTCCCATTGCGCCCGAATCAGCGATAACGGCACGGAAGTTCAAGCCACAACGTTTAAACACATTGGAGTAAGCCTTATAGAGACGCTCATAAACCTCATCCAAGCTCTCTTGTGTCGCATGGAAAGAGTATGCGTCCTTCATGATGAATTCACGGCCGCGAAGGAGACCAAACCTTGGTCGTTTTTCGTCACGGAATTTAGTCTGAATCTGATAAAGTGTCAAAGGAAGACGTTTATAAGATTTTATTTCATCACGGACAAGGCTGGTGATGACCTCTTCATGAGTCGCGCCAAGGGCGAACTCGCGGTCATGCCTGTCCTTTAATCTCATAAGCTCCGGACCATATGAATACCAGCGGCCCGATTCCTGCCATAGTTCCGCTTGCTGCAATGCTGGCATGAATAACTCAGCAGCACCAGCATTGTTCATTTCTTCTCTGATGATTGCCTCGACTTTTTGCAGAACCTTGCGCCCTAAAGGCATATATGTATAAACACCGCTTGCGTTTTGGCGGATGAATCCAGCCCTGAGCAATAGCTGATGGCTTTTGACTTCTGCATCCGATGGTACTTCTCTTAAAGTAGGAATAAGCGACATACTTTGCTTCATTTATTAACACCTCATTAGGATTCGTTCATGTTTTAAAAAAAATGTTCCTGCCCGGTGCGGTCCGGGCAGGAAGTTAAATGTGGCAGTGGATATGATCATTCACAGGAAGAATCTTTGAATATCATTCCAAGTGACCACCAGCATCAGCAGCATTAATAACGCGAAGCCAACAAAGTGGACCATTCCTTCTTTTTGCTTGTCGATTGGTTTTCCTCTTAGCGCTTCAACCGCAAAGAAGGTCAGCCTGCCGCCATCTAGTGCCGGGAATGGCAGGAGGTTCATGATTCCCAGGTTGATGCTCAGAATCGCAGCCCATTTCATTAGATAGAAGATGCCTGATTTGGCAACCGTATCAGTTGAGACATAAATGCCCACCGGTCCTGATAATGCATCTATCGAAAATTGGCCGGTCAACAATTTTCCAAGCATAGTGAATATTTCTTTTGTCCAAAAGTATGTTTCCTTCACACCGTAGGAAATCGATTTTAATGGCGATTTTTCTACAGGGCTGTATACGCCGATCAATCCGATTTTTTCGCCTTCAACGTCCTTTACTTCAGGTGTTACAGGCAGCTCGATATTCTGTCCTTCACGAACGATCGAGAAATCCAGTTCGTTCCCCGGATTCTTGCGGATGATTTCGACAACATCCTGCCAGCTTGAGACTTCTGATCCCTCAATGCTATTTACAACGTCACCTTCTTGCAACCCAGCCTTAAGGGCACTTCCATCTGGAGTTAGCTTTCCTAAAACAGGTTCATTGGAAGGGATACCCTGGAAAATAGCAAGAATAATGAAAATAACCATCGCCAGGATAAAATTCATCATAGGTCCAGCGAAGATTGCCATAGTTCTTTGTCCAAGCGTTTTAGAACCGAATTGCCTGTCAAATGGAGCAATTTGCGTTTCTACCCCGTTCTCGACTAGAACCGCTGTTTTACTTATTGGGAAGGTTGTCAGCTTGCTGTCGTCCTCCCCTTCTTCATAACCTTTAATAAAAAGCTCGTGTTCAATGTCGGCTCTTTCCACTTCAACTATTCGTGCATCAGGATACTTTTCCTTATTATTCAGAATGATTTTTTGAACTTCTTCACTCTTGTTAAAAAGCAAACCTACTCTATGCCCTGGCTTGATCTCAATCATTTCAGGATCTTCGCCAGCCATTCTGACAAATCCTCCGATAGGCAGGAGGCGGATGGTATAAGTCGTTTCATCTTTCTTAAAAGAAAAGACCTTCGGACCGAATCCAATTGCAAATTCACGGCATAGGATACCTGCACGTTTGGCGAAAATCAAGTGCCCAAGTTCATGAAAGAATACCAGGGCACCAAAAATGACGATAAAGGCAATAACTGTATTCAAATTTTCTAACCACCTTTTAATAGGATAAGAATCCACTCTTGAGACTTAAACTTATAGTAGTGACTTTACATAGCTTCTTGTCTCTTTGTCAACCTCTTGAATTGTTTCAAGGTCAGGGTTTTCTATGACTTTATGGCTTTCCATTGCTCTCTCAATCAAGTCTTCAATTTGGAGGAAAGTGATTCTGTCGTCCAAAAAGGCGGCTACCGCTGCTTCATTTGCAGCATTCATGACTGCCGGCAAAGTGCCTCCCGCCCGACCAGCTTCGTAAGCAAACTTCAGGCACCGGAACCGGTCGAAATCCATTTCTGTAAAGTGAAGCCGGCCAATTTCAGCCAGATTCAGTCTCTTTCCCGAGACTAACGGGAGCCTGTCTGGGTATGTAAGAGCGTATTGGATTGGCACTTTCATATCTGGTGTTCCCAACTGGGCCATAATACTCGTGTCATGAAATTCTACCATCGAATGAATGATACTTTCGCGATGGAGTATGACAGAAATATCGTCATAAGGGAGAGAGAATAGCCAATGCGCCTCAATGACTTCTAACCCTTTATTCATCATTGTTGCGGAATCAATCGTAATTTTTGCTCCCATCGACCAGTTTGGGTGATTCAATGCATCTGCTTTTGTAACACCCTGCAATTCTTCCCTGGTGCGATCTCTGAAGCTTCCTCCCGATGCAGTGAGGATCAGTCTCTCAATATTTTTTTCTTTTTCACCCTGCAATGCCTGAAAAATCGCAGAGTGCTCACTGTCAACAGGAAGGATCGGCACGTTATGACGCTTTGCCTCTTCCATCACGATATGGCCAGCAGTGACAAGCGTTTCCTTATTCGCTATCGCAATTGTTTTTCCGGATCTGATAGCCTCTAGCGTCGGGTTTAACCCAACACTTCCGAGAACTGCATTTAAAAGTATATCCGACTTATGAAAAACTGCCGCTTCTTTCAGGCCCTCTTGTCCATATACAATCTTCACCTGTGGAAAATCTGACTTTAACCGTTCAGCATCGTCTTTCTCTTGCACAGAAACCAGTTCTGGCAAAAATTCAGATATGATCTTCCTAGTAAGTTCCACGTTCCTACCAGCAGACATCGATACAAGCTTGAATTCTTCAGGGTGCTCCCTGATAACATCAAGCGTTTGGATTCCAATCGATCCTGTCACTCCCAACAAGCTGATTCTATTCACAAATTTCACTCCTAATATCTCCAACGGGAAACGGTACGTACCCGGTATAATCAAAATTCAGTCGTTTTGTTATAAGCCAAATGAATAATAACTTTGGCTCCATTATAACAAATGGAATAAATGTATTAACGGCCAGACAAACAACAGGCTGTCAAAGCGGTCAAGCATGCCTCCATGACCTGGAAGTATGTTCCCTGAATCCTTTACATTATAATGTCGTTTTAGTGCTGACTCGACAAGATCCCCTACTTGGCCAAACACAGACAAAAATGCAGTCGCCAAAAGAAGTATGACTGCCGGTACTTTCATATCTCCAAACACACTGAACATCGCGGCAATTACGAGTGCAGAAGCTACACCGCCCCAAAAGCCTTCTGTTGTCTTGTTTGGACTGATATCAGGCCAAAGCTTATGTTTGCCAAATGCACGCCCGATAAAATAGGCTCCTGAGTCGGTAGCCCATATAATGAATAGCGAATAAAACACATAATCCAGGCTTGCTTCTCTTGTTTCAATGAAGAAATAAAATCCAAGTCCAACATAAAGTGTAGACATGATTGAAAAAGCAACATCCTCAAAAGTGAAGCGATTTTTAGTTATGACAGTATAAGTCAGAAATAAAAGCACTCCAAGGAAGAAAAGTTCCAGTTTTGTATAATCAAATTCATTAAGAAAGTCACTATATTGTTCGGGAATCAAGAAAATCCACAATAATAACAAAGAAAGAATCCCCGGGACGGAGAATAGCTTTAATTGTTTCATCTTGAGTGCTTCATATAAAGCAACGGAAGCTATTAGGTAAACCATTGCAATAAATGGCCAGCCTCCAAAAATAACGATTGGAAGAAAAATAGCCGCTGCTATGACTGCTGTAATGATTCTCTGCTTCATCTAAGTATTCACACCTTTTTTATACTCCTCCAAAACGCCGTTGTCGGCCCTGGAATGCTTCAATTGCTTCGACAAAATGTTCTTCATCAAAATCCGGCCACAGTACATCAGTAAACCAGAACTCCGTGTATGCCAGCTGCCAAAGCATAAAATTGCTTAAGCGGATTTCACCACTTGTCCTGATTAACAAGTCCGGATCATCCAAATCCTTTGTCATGAGATAAGAAGAGAAGACTTCTTCGGTCAGCTCACTTTCGGTAATATTACCATTTTTAACATCATCCATGACTCTTTTAACACCGTCAATGATTTCTGCCCGACTACCATAGTTAAGAGCAAAGTTCAAAACCAGTCCGGTATTGTCCTTCGTTTCTTCCATCGCTTTCCCTACTGCCCTTTTGGTATGCTCAGGAAGCTTATCCATATATCCAATCATTTCGACACGGACATTTTCTTCTATTAGTTCAGGAAGGAAGGTGCCAAGGAATTCTTCAGGCAGCTTCATCAGGAAATCAACTTCCATTTTGGGCCTTTTCCAGTTTTCAGTAGAGAAAGCATAAACAGTTAGTGCCTTAACACCAAGCTCATTGGCGAGCTTGGTTATTTTGCGGACAACCTTCATGCCTTCATGATGGCCAGCAACCCGGGGCAAAGCGCGTTTTTTAGCCCAACGCCCATTACCATCCATGATAATGGCAACATGGGAAGGGACTTCATGATCTTTAATTTGAAGTACGCGATCACGGAAACTGGAAGGATTTTGCTCCTTCTTCCACGGATTCATTTTATTTAACATTTGGACAGCTCCCCCAAAAGATTATCTTTAGCTCCAATGAGTCATACATCCAGGCGCTGACTATGCCTAGCATTCATTTGGCGCTGAAGCCGGACTGCTCATTGAAAGCAATCCTTTTCTTCTCTCTTTCAATTCCATATGCCACTATCATACCAAAAAAGAAAAAAGATATCTCTATAAACCGTTGGACTACACCTTAATATTCTGCAATTCCAGCCTGCTCCTAACAAAAGGAGCCTTATATACAGAATATGTTGTTTGGCAGTAAAACAGAATACAACAGCCAATATTATTATATTCTATCATTCAGGCTGTTTTCGTAAACTCTTTGTTTAAATAAACTTCCTTAATAAGGCTGTTGATTTCCGTTCCAGGCACTTCGCTTTCCGCGGGAAGAATTATGAAAGAGCCCAACTGCCGGCTTTTTCAAAAGGCGAATTCTTCCTTGGGGCTGGCGCTGAGCCTCCTCGGAGCAAGCTCCTGCGGGGTCTCACCTGTCCAGCTGCATCCCGCAGGAGTCTACGCGCCTTCCACTCCAATCAACAGGACTTAAAATACAACTATAAACCTTAACACACCCAGATTATAGCTCAACGTCATTTTATCTTCATAATATGTATAGAGAAAAAACCCCCTGGAAAACAGAGGGTTTTCGATGTTGACTACGATAGAAGCCTTACACTTCCATGATTTCTTTTTCTTTGTCTTTTGTAATCTGATCGATTTTTGCGATATGTTCATCCGTAAGCTTTTGAATGTCGTCAGAGTATCCACGGAGGTCATCTTCTGTGATTTCTCCGTTTTTCTCAAGCTTCTTCAGGTCTTCGTTGCCATCACGACGAATATTGCGGATAGCGATTTTTGCTTCTTCAGCTTCCTTTTTAACTTGCTTTGCAAGCTCCTTGCGTCGCTCTTCAGTTAGCTGAGGAATCGCGATTCTGATGATTGATCCATCGTTTGAAGGATTCAGTCCAAGATCAGACTTTAAGATCGCTTTTTCAATTTCACCAAGGATTGTCTTATCATATGGCTGGATAACCAAAAGACGCGCTTCCGGTACAGAAATACCAGCAAGTTGATTGACTGGAGTTGGTGCTCCATAATAATCCACCTGTACTCTGTCTAAAAGAGAGGCACTTGCTCGACCTGCACGGATGCTGGCAAGTTCGCGGGTATAAGCTTGGATCGCTTTTGTCATTCTTTCTTTCGCGTTAGCAATTGCTTGTTTTGGCATTAGTTTTTCCCCCTCACGATTGTTCCGATTGTTTCACCCATTACTGCTCGTTTAATATTACCTTTTTCCATAATAGAGAATACAATTAACGGGATATCATTGTCCATACACAGGGATGAAGCTGTTGAATCCATGACAGCAAGACCTTCCTTCAACACATCCAGGTATGAGAGTTCATCATATTTAGTTGCGTTTTTGTCAACTCGCGGGTCTGCAGAATAAACGCCATCAACGTTATTCTTTGCCATAAGGATTACATCTGCTTCGATCTCAGCAGCACGCAATGCAGCTGTCGTATCCGTTGAGAAGTACGGATTTCCTGTTCCGGCTGCAAAAATGACGACGCGCTTCTTCTCCAGATGTCTGATTGCCCTTCTTCTGATGTACGGCTCTGCAACCTGGCGCATTTCGATGGAAGTTTGAACCCTTGTCTCGATTCCCGCTTGTTCCAGACTGTCCTGTAAAGACAGGGAATTCATGACGGTAGCGAGCATGCCCATGTAGTCTGCCGTCGCTCTGTCCATTCCCATTTCTTCACCGATTTTGCCTCTCCAGATATTTCCTCCGCCTACTACAACAGCGACTTCCACATCCAGTTCCGCAATCTCCTTCACCTGGTCTGCAACATTTTTGATTACCGACGGATTGATGCCAAATCCTTGTTCTCCGGCTAATGCTTCTCCACTTAACTTTAAAACAACTCTTTTGTATTTAGGGCTCGTCATAGGGTACCTCCATATGTAATTTAAAGCTTCGCGATAGCAAGTATGCTATCGGAAAAGCCTAATTAAAGCTATGTCCAAAAACAGGGAACACTGGAGTGTTCCCTGCAATTACATAGGCTAGTAAAAATTATTTCTTGTTTACTTGGTTCATTACTTCTTCAGCAAAGTTATCTTCACGCTTTTCGATGCCTTCGCCTACTTCGTAACGAGTAAACTCGCGAAGTGTTCCGCCTTTTGATTCAACAAACTGGCGTACTTTTTGGTCAGGATTCTTAACGAATGGCTGGTCAAGAACACAAACATCTTCGAAATATTTGCTCAGGCGGCCTTCAACCATTTTAGCAACGATATTTTCTGGCTTGCCTTCGTTAAGAGCTTGTTGAGTAAGAATTTGACGCTCATGCTCAACTTCTTCTTGAGATACTTCGTCACGTGATACATATTTAGGGTTCAATGCAGCGATGTGCATAGAAACGTCTTTAGCAGCAGCTTCGTCTGTTGTTCCTTCAAGAACTGAAAGAACGCCAATGCGCCCGCCCATGTGAAGGTAAGCACCGAATGCATCGTTATCAGTTTTAGTTTTTACTTCGAAGCGGCGAAGTGAAAGCTTCTCACCGATTTTAGCAATTGCATTGTTGATGCGAGTTTCAACTGTTTCTCCATTTACCATTGATTGAGCATTAGCTTCTTCAACAGATGCTGGCTTGTTCTTTAGCAGGTGCTCAGCGATTTCCTTAACAAGAACCTGGAAGCCTTCGTTCTTTGCAACGAAGTCTGTTTCAGAGTTCACTTCAAGGATTACAGCTTCATTTCCCTCTGCAAGAATGTAAGTTGTACCTTCAGCAGCGATGCGGTCAGCTTTCTTAGCAGCTTTCGCAATACCTTTTTCACGAAGGAAATCGATTGCCTGATCCATATCTCCATTTGTTTCTTGAAGTGCTTTTTTGCAATCCATCATACCAGCGCCAGTTTTTTCGCGCAATTCTTTTACCATTTGTGCAGTAATTGCCATAATGAAATTCCTCCTAAAATCTTGGTTATATGTAACTATACTTTATTTTAACTTGATTTCGCCAATATAAACCCCAATGGAAGTTATATGGAATATAAGTCTTAAAAAAAGGTGATAAAGGGTGCTTCCCTATATCACCTTATTTTAAATTAAGCTTCTACAGCTTCTGTAGTTTCTTCGCCTTGCTTAGCTTCGATAATAGCGTCAGCCATTTTAGAAGTTAGCAATTTAACAGCGCGGATCGCGTCATCGTTCGCAGGGATAACTACGTCGATTTCGTCTGGATCACAGTTTGTATCAACAATTCCAACGATAGGAATATTCAATTTGCGAGCTTCAGCAACAGCGATGCGCTCTTTGCGTGGGTCAATGATGAAAAGAGCATCTGGAAGGCCCTTCATGTCCTTGATTCCGCCCAAGAACTTTTCTAAACGCTCTTGCTCTTTCTTCAATTGAACTACTTCTTTCTTAGGAAGTACTTCAAAAGTTCCGTCTTCTGACATTCTTTCGATGTTCTTAAGACGAGAGATACGCTTTTGGATTGTTTCGAAGTTAGTTAGAGTACCACCCAACCAGCGTTGGTTAACATAGTACATACCAGAACGAGCTGCTTCTTCTTTAACAGAATCTTGAGCTTGTTTTTTAGTACCTACGAAAAGAACAGTACCGCCGTTACCAGCTAGCTCTTTCACGTAGTTGTATGCTTCTTCAACCTTCTTAACAGTCTTTTGAAGGTCGATGATGTAGATGCCGTTACGCTCAGTGAAGATATATTTCTTCATCTTAGGGTTCCAACGGCGAGTCTGGTGACCGAAGTGTACACCAGCTTCAAGCAGTTGCTTCATAGAAATTACTGACATTGTGTTTCCTCCTAATGGTTTTGATTTCCTCCGTCCAAATCATCTTCAGCCAGGAACTGACGAAACAGCACCATCTGGCCGAATCAATGAACGTGTGTATTAACACCATGAGATAATATAGCATAAATAAAAGTGACATTCAAGTTATTCTTGCGTTTTTTGCCGAAATTTAAGTAAAAGTTCTATTTCTGTTTTCCCTTTATCCAGGTCTCTGGAAATTTCTTCAATCGTCAAACCCTGTTTTTTCATGTGCACAACCTGATCCACAAAACTTAATTCTTTTGAATCAACGTTATCTCCTGGCAATCCCATATCTATTTTATCATTTAAATCAGCTGGTACTGGTTCACGGTTTTGCTGGTATGCGTTCCTTGCAGCATGATAGGAAATGCCTTTGCCGAGACGGTTTTGCTGAATTTCCGGAGTAACCTTATCTGGGCCTGTTTCTGTTTCCCTTTGTGCTGCCCCCGTAGCAGTGGCTTCTATACCTCCAGGCTGCTTTTGACTATTATTTTGTGTCATCAATTCAAGGAACTTTTCATTTTCCTCTTTTAATTCGAAGAGATATGCTGAAAATACCTCTTCAATCTCATTGATGATTCTTTCCTGCTTTTTCTCTGCTTCCACAAGCCGATTTTGCCGTAAGTATAATAGGATGATTGCGAAGATTGCTGCTGCGTTTAATATGAGGCTTAAGAGTAGTAGAAAAGTGGTCATAACATCCCTCTATCCGCTGTAATCAATCACCTTCCCTTTATACGGGTGGTGATGCTGTGCAGGTTGGTCATCCTTGTCACTTTGACCTTCTCTGCCATTTTGCTGCTGGTGGCCTGATCGGCTGCCCTCCTGATTAAGGCGGGCTTCTTGCTTTTGGTTATTTTTAACCACGGTCTTGCGCTTTAGATCATCTTCCTTTGTCACACTTTGTGCCGCATGCTCCTGAAGATGCTGTCCCCGCTGCTGAAGTTGTTCCTGAATCTTGCCGGCATCATGTGTCCTCGGAAGCGCAATCTGCATTTCGATTGCTTTGAGGCTCATCATGTCACTTCCTAACTAGTGGACTTTCTTTATCTACAATCGGATGAATCGAAATCTCGCTATTTTCCAGATGAAAGCTAACTTTCTTGTAAAACTGATTTGTCAGAATCGCATACTTCCCGAAAAACACCTTTGTATTTGGGAATACTCTATCGTATACATATAATGACGAGAATAATCTATCCTGTTTTTCAATTTGTAAAAACTCGAGTTCAGACAGCAATTCAGCTAAGTCCGCTTCGAGAGTCCGCCTTGTATTTCGCTGTTTCGCAATCATCTGTTTTTGTTCAGCAGTAAGTGCACCTGAACGGTTGCCAATTTCAGCAAGCTTCACTTCTATTTCAGTGAGTTTTCTAATATTGGCTTTTGCTGTTTCGATGGATTGGAGAGTTTCGAGCTCAGCTTTTTCCAGCAATGGATCCCAGCCAACGGCTAATTCGGTTTTAGTAAAAAGCTCATTGCCTAATTCCTTGACGGAAATATTTCGGCCAGCAGAGATTGTCCCCCCAATGATTGTTCCAGTACGGCATTCTACATTACCTGCAGCAGCCAGTTTACTGTGCAGTATAGAGGACTTCACGATAACATCCTGTCCTGCTTTTACATTGGCCTGGTTCAGATAATTCGCCAGTATACTTCCCCCTGCTGAAACCTTACCCTTCATCGCTCCGGCTATACCGCCCTTGATGATGATGTTGCCTTCTGCATGGAGATTGGCTGC
Organism: Mesobacillus sp.; assembly: GCF_047739415.1. Lineage (GTDB taxonomy): Bacteria > Bacillota > Bacilli > Bacillales > Cytobacillaceae > Mesobacillus. Next base: position 30,154 of record NZ_JBIQOE010000052.1, read on the forward strand.
CTCAACAAGTCCATCAACTACGATGTCTCCCCCAGCTTTCAATTCATACCCGCTTGGGACATCTCCTCTAATGGCGATATTTCCTACAAAATCAATGTTCCCTGTCCTTAAATCAAGATCACTTCTGACTTCGAATACAGGATTGACCGAGATTGCTTTCTCAGTAATGCTTATTTGTCCATCGCATGTTGCATAGAACTGCCCGGATTCAAACATAACATTATTCCCCGGCTTCACCCTAAGGGGGCGTCCAGGCTTTGCGGGAATGGTGTTCCCAGTGACATCTGTCCCATGTCGGCCATTCATTGGCGGGACTACAGATGCCAACAACTGACCTTTCCTGACTGAGGGAATATGGATGACAGATCGAAAGTTAAAGACTTTTTGGTCATCCGGACTATTTTGTTGGAGTTCGTTGCGCAAATATGAATCTGCACCATCCACTTTTGGTTCTCCTGCAGCAATAGTGATCGGATACTCGAAGGAATTAGGATTTTCTGAGATTTTCGTTACAACATCCCACTTAACACCGAACACGATCTTTTCGTCTTTTAAAATATTCATTAATTCATCTACAGAATAAGCTTTTTCTTTACTTCCGATATCCAGAATCAATTCAGCTGTAAGCCTGTCATGTGATAACTTCAACTTATATTCCGTCGCCAAGTTGATCTCCCGCCTTCTGTTAAGCTGTCTCTAACCATTTTCTCAGTTTAAATATCGCTTTTGAATGAATTTGTGAGATCCTCGATGTAGATAAATTCATGACTTGACCAATCTCTGTTAATGTTAATTCTTCTTTATAAAACAAACTCAATACGAGTTGTTCTTTATCATTTAATTTTGAAACTTTTTCAGCTATCTCTTCGAGCAATTCAGACTTAATAAGTTTATCTTCAGGAATTTCAGCTTTTTCATCCTTGATCACAAATGATTGGTTATCGCGTTCATCATTTTCACTTGGATGCTCATCTATGGAAAGTACATTCGCAAAGAAATGTTCATTTATTGTTGTGTAAATTTCTGTTTCATCCATGTTCAGTTCGCTGGCAATTTCTTCGATGGTCGCATTTCTCATAAATCGCTGTTCAAGTCTCTCAATCGCTGCATCAATTTTTTTGGCTTTTTCCCGGGTACTTCTTGGCAGCCAGTCTTCCTTTCTTAATCCATCTAAAATCGCTCCGCGAATTCGAAATGAAGAATATGTATCAAATTTCAAATCCCTGTTTGGATCGAATTTTTCTAGAGCATCATATAAACCAATCATTCCTAGACTTCTTAGATCATCTCTAGACACACTTTTCGGAAGACTCACTGAAATTCTTTGCACATGGTAGGAAACAAGTGGCATATATTTTTTTATCAGCAAATTACCTGCATCCGGATCACGGAACTGTACCCATTTATCCCATGTCATCTGTTCTTCCGAAGTGGATCCTCGTACCATTGTAATCCTCCTCACGCGCATTACGCATTATTCTTTGAAGCTATTAGATAAGCAAATTCCATTAAATTTCACTATTCCCTTTATTAACAGTCCTGATTTGCAACAAACTGGTTTTTGGGTCGAACTCAATTGTCCTTCCGCTATTCCCACCTACATCCTGGGCTATGACCGGAATCCTGAGTTCCTTCAATTCCTGTAAAACTGCTTCTACATTCCTTGGTCCAATTCTCATCATGTCGCTGCTTCCTGAAAACTGGAACATTTGCGCGCCGCCAGCAATCTTCGCTTTTATCCCTGAAGGTCTTGCTCCTATTTTTATCAAGGAATTTAGCAGTTCCTTAATGGCAGTATTAGCGAACTTGGCTTTATTCAGCGGCTCTGCACGAGATAATGATGAATCTGGCAGCATAATATGTGCCATACCAGCGATTTCCTTTGCCTGATCATACAATACCACACCAACACAAGAACCAAGACCTGTAGTACGTATTAAATCCGGAACCTTAACAATATTCATATCAGCAATGCCAACTTTGATGATTTCTGCTGTTTTATGCATCAACCCTTACTCCTAGTGCAGAAAAAATGATATGGAATGAATCTGGGTCTGGCAATAGAAAGAAATGGCCATTCACACTGTCAGGCAACTGAGCTTCTTCTTCATCCAAAGCCGTATCGATCACGATTGCATAATCACTGACCTGAGATAATTCCAGCAGTCCGAAACTGATGACTGCTCCTACCATGTCTATACTTAAAGCCGGAACTGAAGGGTACAGGCTCAGTTTCGTAAAATCCGAAAGAGAAGATAAATATGACCCTGATAAAATATTGCCTAATTCCTGGAGGGCGGAAAATGCAAGTTCATTATCAGGTTCTTCGGAAAACGAGAATGATTGGTTTTTTGTAAGTTGGCCGATATATTTCTCTGCCTGTGGAAGCGGAAGGATAAAGAACATGCTCCCTGGAGCATCGCCCTCTATCCGAAGAAAAACGCTTGCTACCACATTGTCGGGTCCACCGGCAAGGTCCATCACTTCGTCAAAGGATACGACCCTGACACTGGGCACTTTCATATCAATTTTTTTATTCAATAGAGTTGATAGAGCTGTTGCAGCATGTCCCGCTCCAATATTTCCTACCTCTTTTAATATATCAAGGTGTATGTCCGAAATGCTTTTTAGAAAAGTCATAGTTATATTCCCTTCACTTACAAAGCTTTAACTTCATCGGACTCAAGGATTTTGTTCAAGTCTATTAAAATCAATAACCTCTTATCCAGATTGGCTACTCCATCAATAAAACCTTCAGCTGCTATACCCACGACTTCAGGCGGTGGTTCAATCAAGCTTGTTGGGATATCAATGACATCATTTGCGCCGTCTACAATCAAGCCTACTTCTTTATCTTCTACAGAAACAATGATTACACGAGTACCTTCGTTGTATGCTTGTTCCTCTATGCCAAACCTGACACGCAAATCCAAAAGCGGAGTCACTACTCCACGGAGGTTCATTACACCTTTTACAAAAGGATTCGTATGAGGGACCCTTGTGATATGCATGATTTTTTCAATAGATTTCACCTGGCTTACTGGAACACCATACTCTTTATCATTCAGCTGGAACACGATTACTTTCAAGTCTGAAACCAGATTTTCAGCCATTTTCATCACTCCTAAAATATCATCGTCATTGAGTTAAGCAGGAATCTATTTAATTAAGGCATTGCAATCCACTATCAAAGCTACTTGTCCATCTCCAAGGATTGTAGCTCCGGAAATTGCGAATACATTCGTTAAATAATTTCCTAGTGATTTAAGGACTACTTCTTGCTGGCCGATGAATGAATCTACAATCAAACCAGCCATTTTATCTCCTTTTCGAACGATAATGACAGAGTGGAATTGATCATCAACTTGCTCTGACGGTACCTCGAAGATATCCTTTAAGAACAGCAGCGGCACGACCTTGCCTCTAAAATCAATCACCTTTTGATTATGCGCATTCATGATGTCAGTATCTTTGATTATGGCTGTCTCAATGATCGATGACAAAGGAATAGCGAATTTTTCTTTCTGGATTTCGACTAACATAACAGAAATGATCGATAAGGTCAGCGGAAGCTGAATCGAGAAAATAGTCCCCTCATTTTCCTTTGAATCGATAGAGATTGATCCTCCCAAGGATTCGATCGTATTCTTTACAACATCCAATCCTACCCCGCGTCCGGAAATATCGGATATAGTTTCAGCGGTAGAGAAGCCAGATGAAAGAATTAATTCATACGCCTGTTTATCAGTAAATCCAGCAGCTGATTGTTCAGTGATGATTCCCTTGCTGATGGCCTTCTTCAATACCTTTTCCCTGCTGATCCCAGCTCCATCATCCTCAATTTCAATGAACACATGATTACCGCTATGGAAAGCTCGAAGTACGACAGTCCCCTCTTCGTTCTTGCCCTTGGCCCTGCGCTCTTCAGGTGATTCGATACCGTGATCCACTGAATTCCTCAATAAATGCACAAGTGGATCACCAATTTCATCTATTACAGTGCGATCCAATTCTGTTTCAGCACCTACGATTTCAAGGTTGATCTTCTTATTTAGATCTCTCGCTAACTGACGAATCATTCTAGGGAAACGGTTGAATACCGTTTCAACTTGGACCATCCGCATATTCAAAATGATATTTTGCAGATCACCGGAGATCCTTGACATTCTTTCAACTGTTTCAGTGAGTTCGCCATTTTCAAGGTCTTTGGAAATTTGCTCTAGTCTGCCGCGGTCGATTACAAGCTCTTCAAACAAATTCATTAAAATATCAAGACGTTCGATATTTACCCTTATCGTTTTACTGCTATTACTTTGCTGTTTGACACTGCCTTTTTTATCAATTACCGGAGAAACTTCAGATGCAATTGATTCTGATTGATCAGGGACAGAAGAATTGGATCCATTTGGAGCTTTTGAATTATCCATTACTTCAAAAGTTTCTTCATTACTTTCTTCATCAAACTCTAAGGATCTTAAGTCAGTTTTGACAACTTCAGACACCTTCATAATCTTGCCTTTAATATCCTCTGGATCATCTTTTGAGACAATTGTTACAATAAATTCATGGTCAAATTGTTCTTCCTCCAGCTGCTCTACTGATGGGTTTGCTTTGATTACTTCTCCGATCTTCTCCAGTACCTCAAAAACCATATAAACCCGTGCAGCTTTTAGTAAGCAATCTTCGCGCAAAGCGATAGCAATTTCATAAACACCGAATCCTTGTTCTTTGGACTGCTTCAAGACGGTCAATTCAAATTCATCATAATGAGATTGATTATTGACTTCCAAAGCCGCTGTAGCTGCAACTTCCTTATTAGCGGAATTTGACAGCGGTTCGCCTTTTTCAATCATTTTTAAGTTTTCAACTGTTTCGGCTACGTCTTTTTTACCGTCGCCCCCTGCGGCAATTGACTGAACCATATCCTCAAGATGATCGACAGCCATGAAAATAACATCAAGTATTTCAGGTGTTGTTGTCAATCTGTTATTCCGTATCGCATCCAGTACATTTTCCATTTGATGAGTAAGGCTTGCCAGATCTTCATAACCCATTGTCGCTGACATCCCTTTAAGAGTATGGGCTGATCTGAAAATTTCATTAATGATCGTTAAATCCTGTGGATTCTTCTCTAATTCCAGCAATTGTTCATTACAGGCCTGTAAATGTTCTTTACTTTCTTCTATAAAGACTTCAAGATATTGATTCAATTCCATGTGCACTGCACCCCCGGCCTCAAATATAATTCATGATTGATTGAGCGATGTTTTCTACATTCGCTACCTCATCAACCATGTTCGTTGCTATTGCTGCTTTCGGCATCCCGAAAACGATTGATGTATCCTGCGATTCGGCAATCACTTTAACTGTGCCGCTTTTTTTCATCTCAACCAGCCCTTTTGAACCATCTGAGCCCATTCCTGTCATGATAACAGCAATTTTAGAGTAGTTCTTGATGGTACTGATCGACTCGAACATCACATCAACGGAAGGTCGATGGCCATTACGAGGCGGCGATTGGCTAAGGCTGATTGCCAGCGTAGAACCTAAAGTCTTAATCTTCAAGTGATATCCACCGGGAGCTATGTACGCAGTTCCCTTTTGAATAATCTCGCCATCTTCCGCTTCCTTGACTTTAATCTGGCTTAAAGAATCAAGACGATTGGCAAGTGACTTTGTAAAACCTGGAGGCATATGCTGGACGACAAGCACAGGTACATTTATATCTTTTGGCAATGAAGTTAAAACATGCTGCAATGCCCTCGGGCCCCCGGTAGATGTTCCTATGCAGACAATCTTTTTGGATTCACGGGAAAATCCTCTGGTTGTTACATGCCCAGTTACCTTTAACTCTGAATCTATTGGACTCTTCTGTTTCTTTCCAACAGATTTCGAATCTTCCAGAATGTTTATTTTAGTTAAGTTAGCTTTACTCGCTGATAAAACTTTCTGGATTAACTCCGTTTTGATTTTATGTAAATCAATAGAAATGGACCCGGATGGCTTTGCCACAAAATCAACAGCTCCCGCTTGAATCGCCTGCAGAGTCGTATCTGCGCCTTCTTTCGTGGTGCTTGAAAGCATAACAATCGGAAGCGGTTGTTCTTGCATAATCACCTTCAAAACTTCTAACCCGTTTAATTTCGGCATCTCAACATCAAGTGTAATAACGTCAGGGCGTAATTCCCGCCATTTTTTAATGGCATCCTCTCCGTTACGAGCCGTGCCAATAACATCAATTTCTGGATGTTCTGATAGAAAGTCGTTGATCAGCTTACGCATGAAAGCCGAATCATCTACGATGAGAACTCTAATTTTTGCCACTCGACCACTACCTTTCGAAAAGGAATTGCTTCAATCTTGCTGTAAAACTCCTGTTATCTCTCTTTTCGGCATTGTAGCTCTCTTTATTGATATATTTTTCGATAATTGCTGCCATTCCTTTAGAAGCTTGTGACCTTTCATTGAACATTGTAAAAGGGATCTGGCGTTTCACGGCTTCCTGGACTGTTTTATCATCTGGCAGAATCCCGAGCTTGGTAGGCGTCCTGCCCAAAAATTTAACAAGAACATCCTCAAGCCTTGCCATCGTGTCATTGCCCTCCTTGGCAGAACCCGCCCTGTTGACCACTAAATAGAAAGGCAATTCTGAATTTGCAAGGTGAATGTATTTCATAGTGGCGTAGGCATCCATCAATGAAGTTGGTTCAGTCGTAGTGATTACAAATATTTCGTTGACAGACAGCAGGATTGATAATGTTTCTTCGTTCAATCCGGCTCCCATATCAAAAATAAGATAATCATACTTCCTCAGTACTTCACTTAAGCTCGAAGTAAAATATTCGACACTATCACGGTCCATCCTGACCAACTGGCTTAAACCTGTACCGCCTGAAATATATTCAACGCCATGCGGCCCTTGAAAAATAACTTCCTCCATCGATGATTTGCCTGAAAGAAAATCGGCAATGGAGAGCGAAGTATTTTTACCCATTAAAATCTCGATATTCCCCATTCCGATATCCAGATCAAATAGCAATACCTTAAAGCCCTTTTTGGCCAGGGAAATTGAGAAGTTAAGTGAAAAGTTCGATTTGCCGACTCCACCCTTTCCGCTGACCACTGCAAGTGTTTTCGCTTCCTTTGCAGGAGTTTCCATTTTAAGACGGTTTCTTAATTTTTCTGCCTGGTCATTCATAGTTGCTTGCTCCAAGAATAGTATTTGCAATCAGTTCAGGATTTGCCTCGATCAGGTCATCTGGCACATCTTGTCCATTGGTCAAATAGGCAATTCCAGTCGAAAACTTTATTGCCATATTAAGCATCGACCCGTAAACAGCAGTTTCATCCAATTTGGTAAAAATGAATTGATCAATATGAATCAGCGAAAATTGCTTGCGGATTTCTTCCATATCTTTTTGTTTTGCCGTCATAGCGAGGACAAGGTAGGTTTCCATGTCCTTACCAAAATCAATCACATTTTTCAAGTCGTTAACATATTTTTGATTTCTGAAATTCCGTCCAGCTGTATCAATAAAGACAAGGTCATAATCCGAGAATTTATCTGTTGCAGCCTTGAAATCATCCAGGTTGTAGCAAACTTCGATTGGGACATCGAGGATTTTTGCATATGTTTTCAACTGCTCGATTGCAGCAATTCGATAGGTGTCTGTCGTAATAAAGGCCACCTTCTTCTCGTGCTTCAATACACATTCAGCAGCAACCTTAGCCAGCGTTGTCGTTTTCCCAACTCCGGTTGGTCCAATGACATTGACAAACTTCTTTTTGAAAGTAACACCTTCAAAAGAAAGTGGAGCAAGCCTGTGTGAAATAGCTGTGGCAATCCATTCGGCGATTTCCTCATCACTTGCTTTTGTTCCGCCTAGGTACCACTTTTCAAGAAGGACTGCAGCAAATTCATCTATGATCTCATGGTCTACTTCCTGATCTCTCAAGTATTGGATTTGCCTGCTCACTGGTTCTGGCAAAGAGACTCCTTCAGATTTACCCGTTCCTTTTAACAATTCCTTAAGCTGTGAAATTTCTTTCAGCAGATCCTTGTCGGCTTTTGGAGGTGTTTCCGTTATAGGATTCCTCCTTACAGTTTGTGTGTCCTTTTTAGTTTCATCATCTTTTACGGACGGCTTATATTTATATGGCTTATCCATAATGGCAGGCCTTGGACTTACTTCAGTGTCTGGGTCAATGGCGGCAATTACTTCAATGCTGTTTTTCTTAAAAAAGCCCATGAACCCTCCTGTCTGGACGACACGAGAATTCAAGATTACTGCATCACTTCCCAGTTCCCCTCTGACTAGTTTCATTGCTTCCGGCATGGATGAAGCTGTATACTTTTTCACTTTCATTCTACATTCACCACTCCGACACTTTGGACTTCAACATTTGCTTCAAGTTCGTTATAAGACAATACAGGAATCTGTGCAAAATACCTTTCCGTCAATTGGCGCACATACATCCTGACCGCAGGTGAGCATAATATGATCGGTGTTTGTTCCATTATGCTTAACTGCTCTACCTGATTTGCTACAGATTCCAAAATCCCTTGAGAAACTGCCGGGTCAAGAGATAAGTAGTTACCGTGCTCTGTTTGCTGGACACCTTCAGCAATTACCTTTTCCACTCGTCCTGATAGCGTAATCACCTTTAAGGTTTCTCCATTTCGCGAATACTGGTTCGTAATTTGCCTTGCAAGTGCCTGGCGAACATATTCAGCAAGGATGTCTGTATCAGTTGTTACTTTTCCGTAATCTGCAAGTGTTTCGAAGATAATCGGCAAATTCCTGATTGATACATTCTCCTTAAGCAGCTTGCCAAGTACTTTTTGAATTTCACCAACTGATAATGGATTAGGTGTTGCTTCCTCGACAAGGATCGGATAGCTTTCACGAAGATGATCGATCAGCTGCTTCGTTTCCTGTCTTCCCAGCAGTTCATGTGCATTAGCCTTGATTACTTCGGTAATATGGGTCGACACAACTGAAGGAGGATCGACAACGGTGTAGCCAAATATTTCAGCCTGTTCCTTCATTTCTTCCGTGATCCATTTAGCAGGCAACCCAAAACTTGGTTCAATTGTATCGATTCCTTCAATAGAATCATCATCTATTCCAGGACTCATTGCCAGGTAATGATCGAGAAGCAATTCTCCCCGGGCCATTTCGTTTCCTTTGATTTTCAGTCTGTATTCGTTAGGCTGGAGCTGGATATTGTCCCGGATCCTGACCACTGGAATAACCAGTCCAAGTTCAATCGCCAGCTGCCTTCTGATCATGACAATCCGGTCAAGGAGGTCTCCTCCCTGGTTAGCGTCTGCAAGTGGAATCAACCCATAACCGAATTCAAACTCAATTGGATCAACATTTAATAGATTGACAACACTTTCAGGACTCTTCATCTCGTCCATCTGAATGTCTTCTTCCATTTCCTGCAGCTGCTGCTTATCAGGCTCTGGAATACGGGAGAAAGAGTACCCGCCAAAAGCCATCAGTGCCGCGATTGGAATCGTAAGCATATCGTGGATTGGCGTAAACAGCCCCAGCAGGAAAATCGTGGCTGCTCCGACATACAGCATTTTAGGATAAGCAAGTAACTGTGAGGTAATATCAATTCCCAGATTACCGTCAGACGCAGCACGAGTAACCACTATACCCGTCGCTGTCGAAATCAGCAGTGCCGGAATTTGACTGACAATCCCATCACCTACTGTCAATAGCGAAAATTTTTCAGCTGAATCTCCAATGCTTAACCCTAATTGAGTCATGCCGATGACAATCCCGAAGATCAAGTTGATCAGAACGATGATGATTCCCGCTATTGCATCTCCTTTTACGAATTTACTCGCACCGTCCATTGCGCCGTAAAAATCGGCTTCGCGGCTTACTTTTTCGCGTCGTTCACGCGCCTGCTGTTCAGAAATCATCCCGGCATTCAAATCAGCATCGATACTCATTTGCTTACCAGGCATCGCATCAAGTGTAAACCTTGCTGCAACCTCTGATACACGTTCTGAACCTTTTGTGATGACGACGAATTGGATAATGATCAATATCAGGAACACAACCATCCCGACAACAACATTTCCTCCGACAACAAAGGTACCGAAGGTCTCAACCACCCCGCCAGCTTCACCTTTTGACAGGATTGAACGTGTTGTCGATACATTCAGGCCAAGCCTGAATAAAGTTAACAACAGCAGCAGTGAAGGAAAAACAGAAAACTGGAGCGGCTCGGTCATATTCATTGTGTTCAACAGCACCAGAAGTGCAATTGAGATGTTTACCATGATTAGTACACTTAATAGCCACGGCGGAAAAGGAATGATCAACATGGCTACGATTAATATGACACTAAGCAGGACGGACAGATCTCTTGCTGACATAGTACTTCTCTCCTAAACACTGCATACCTAAGAATTACAGCACTTTATTTTTTGTTTGATATACATAGGCCAGGATTTCTGCCACCGCTTTGAAGAATTCCTCAGGAATAGCATCCCCGATTTCAGCCTGGCTGTATAAAGCCCTTGCCAGAGGACGGTTCTCAACAGAAATAATATCATTTTCCTTGGCAATCAATTTAATTTTCTGAGCGACAAAATCGACACCTTTTGCTACAACAATCGGAGCATCGGCCTTTTGTTCGTCATACTTTAACGCAATCGCAAAATGGGTCGGGTTTGTTATGACCACATCCGCTTTTGGGACTTCTTGCATCATCCGCCGCATTGCCATCTCTCTTTGCTTTTGCTTGATTTTCGACTTGATCAGAGGGTCACCTTCGATATTTTTATACTCATCTTTCAAGTCTTGCTTGGACATACGGATACTTTTCTCATAATCATATTTTTGATACAGATAGTCCAATAGTGATAAAAATAGCAATGCTCCGGAAGCAAAAAGGCCCATTTGGAGCGTCAGCCCGGCAATAGTGGCAATTGCAGCACCAACACTCTTATTAGCGAGCAGCAGGACTTCGTCCAATCTCAACCACAGGACTGAGAAAGCAATCACACCTACAAAGGTGATTTTGAGGATTGATTTTAGCAATTCAACGATAGCCCTCATTGAAAAAATCCTCTTAAAGCCACTGATCGGATTAATTTTCTCAAGTTTCATTTGTATTGCTTCAGTAGAAAACATAAAGCCGACTTGCATGTAGTTGGCAGCCACCCCTGCGATCAAAGCAACGATCATGACCGGGCCAAGGAAAATGACCAGTTCACCCAAAATTTCAATTACAATGGATTCTATGTTATTTGCTGTCAAATCCATCAACATATAATTTTGCAAGGAATGGCGAAGTATTCCGATAAGTCTCTCCAGCATCACACTGCCAAAAAACATCAAAAACAAAAACACAGCAAGGAGGACAATAGCTGTATTGACATCCTGGCTTTTGGCAACCTGTCCTTTTTTCCGTGCGTCCTGCCTCTTTTTAGGAGTCGCTTTTTCTGTTTTCTCGCCTGCAAAAAATTGCAGGTCTATCCTTAAAAAATCCATTTAAGCTCCTCCGATCAATTCCATCAATCCCCTCATCGTCGCAAGAGTGGTGGAAAACAGATCCGATATAACCATAATCAGCACGCCCATTACCGCAATAAGTACGAGAAAGCTTACAGCAATTTTGACTGGCAGTCCGACAACGAATATATTCAATTGCGGAACGGTCCTTGCTACAATCCCCAGCGCAACATCAACCAGGAACAAGCTGCCGACCACCGGCAAGGACATTTGAAAGGCAATAATGAACATTTTGTTAAAAGCCAGGATGATGAATTCGGCAATATTTTCATTCCCCAACGGAATCATCACCTGATCAATCGGGATAAAATCATAACTGTAAAATATCCCGTCTATCAACAGATGATGGCCATTGACCGTCAGCAGAAACAAAAGAGCAATCGTATATAAATACTGTCCCATCAGCGGGCTTTGTGCTCCTGACTGTGGATCGATGACATTCGCAATCGCAAACCCCATCTGAAAATCAATGAATCCCCCGGCAATCTGGATGGCTGCCATCATCAACGCTGCAATGAAGCCTATGAATAACCCAACCATTGCTTCCTTGATGACCAGCATGAAATACGTGCTATCTACTGCGATTTCTGGAGCTCCTATTGCGGTAAACATGATGATAGAAAGCATGAAGCCCAGTCCTACTTTATGTGATGCAGGTATCGTCCGATATGAAAATAAAGGCATCATCAAGAAAAAGGACGTCACCCTTACAAAAATCAGCAGGAATGCTGGAAAAGATGGAATAAAATCTAGCATCTCATCAGCCTACAAACCTTGTAAGATTTGAAAATATTTCACTCGCATAGCTCAGCATATAACTTAACATCCACGGACCAAAGAAGACGACTCCGACCAGGACGGCCACAATCTTTGGAACAAAAGCCAATGTCTGCTCCTGGATTTGCGTTGTTGCCTGAAAAATACTGACGATCAAACCAACTACCAGCGCAAGTATCAGCAAAGGCCCTGAAATCATTAAAACTGTATAAATTCCTCGTTCAGCTATCGAAATAACCGCTTCTGATGTCATTTTCATTCACCTGCTTAAAAACTTTGTAATAATGATTTCACGACTAAATACCATCCATCTACCATGACAAAAAGCAAAATTTTAAATGGGAGTGAAATCATGACTGGCGGCAGCATCATCATCCCCATCGACATCAGGACACTTGCCACTACCATATCAATCACCAGAAAAGGGATAAATATCATGAACCCGATTTGGAAGGCTGTTTTGATTTCACTGATGGCAAATGCAGGGACAAGAGCTGACAGAGGGATATCCTGAATGGATTCAGGCGTTTCAGCCTTTGAATATTCAAGAAATAACGCTAAATCCTTCTGCCTCGTATGAACGCTCATGAATTCTTTAAAAGGGATAGATGCCCTCTCGTATGCTTGCTCCAAATTGATTTCTTCATTGAATAAAGGCGTCAGAGCTTGTTCATTCACTTCATGGAAAGTAGGTGCCATGATGAAGAATGACAGGAACATCGCAAGTCCGACCAGCACTTGGTTGGGCGGCATTTGCTGTGTTGCAAGCGCCGTTCTGACAAAGGAAAGAACGATGATGATCCTTGTAAAACTTGTCATTAAAATCAGGATGCCTGGCGCAATAGAAAGTACAGTCAGCAGGAGCATCAGCTTTACGGATGTCGATACACTCTCAGGAGTACTGCTGTTGAAAAACTCCATAAACTCATTCATCTTTTTCTGACCCTTTCTTTTGTATCTCCTCAAGCATTTTCTTTCTTCCGCTCGCCATATCACTCAGCTGATTCTTCAGTAACGCGGAAAATTCTGAACGCTGATTGCCGCCATCTTTCTTCGCTCTTTTAAGCAACTTTGTCACAATATCGCTTGGCTGTACAAGCTGCTCCATTTTATTGTTATATTCCTGGATGACTTGGCTGTACTCTTCCGGATCGTCTATTTCTTTTAAAAGTTGTATATTCTCTCCCACACCTACAATGAGCAGCTTATTGCCCGCTTTGACGATTTGGACTGACCTGTTGGCGCCAAGGCTTGTGCCTCCAAGATTTTCAACAAGCTGCGAACTTTTGTATACCATACTCTTTTTGTTGATGAATTTAAGGAGGAAGTAGATTAATGCTGCCACAAAGGCGGTAGCAAGGATCATCCTGAGGAAATCCAGAAAACTGACCCCTACCTGGGATTTTTTATCGTCTGATATGTTTGTTTTTTTATCTGCCTGTCCATCATCACACGACTGATCTTTCAAACAATCCTTCACACTTTTATTTAGCTGCTCTGCGCTCGCCAAGCTAACCGGACTTAACAGAGCAGCTAATAAGAATAGAATTGTCGAGGCAGTTCGGATTAATCTTAACAATTGCCGCACCCTCTAAATGATAAAAGTTCACTAACCTAATGTTTTTGAAATCGCTTCGATAACGCGGTCTGCCTGGAATGGCTTTACAATGAAATCTTTGGCACCTGCCTGGATTGCATCAATGACCATCGCTTGCTGGCCCATTGCTGAACACATGATGACCTTTGCGTTCGGATTGATTTTCTTGATTTCTTTTAAAGAAGTGATGCCGTCCATTTCCGGCATTGTGATATCCATTGTAACAAGGTCCGGCTGGAATTCTTTATATTTCTCAAGTGCCTGTGCACCGTCTGCTGCTTCTGCGACGACCTCAAAGCCGTTCTTTGTCAAAATGTCCTTAATCATCATTCTCATGAAAGCCGCATCGTCTACGACTAAAATCTTGTTCGCCATTGAAATTCCCCCTGAAGATTATTTTAATTTTTTAATGCGATCACTCTGGCTGATTATATCCGTAACACGGACTCCAAAATTCTCATCAATAACAACTACTTCACCCTGTGCAATCAGGCGATTGTTGACAAGAATATCGACTGGTTCTCCAGCTAATTTGTCTAGTTCGATAATTGAACCCGACCCCAGCTCGAGGATATCCCTAACAGAACGTTTCGTTCTGCCCAGTTCAACTGTGACCTGCAGCGGGATATCAAGCAGCATATCCAGGTTCTTTGTCTCCGCCTGCTGTGTCTGTACTGTCTCAAAACTTGAGAATACTGCGGGTTGAACCGTTGGCTGCGCACCTGGCATCACATTGCCTATATGCTGTGGTGCAGATTGCATTGGCTGAGAATAGCCATGTCCTTGTGGAACTCCCTGATTTGTTGGCTGCTGATAATAAACTTGCTCCGTGTGAGCCTGATTTTCCGGCTGCTGGAATTGCTGATATTGAGAGAAGTCCTGTTTTTCTTGAGTTGCATTTGGATTATTTATACCCATCTGACTATTTTGTGGCATAACTGGTTCCTGGGTTTCAGGTACCTGTGCCGACGCACCACCTGGATTCAATAACTCATCAACCAGGCTTTTTGCGAAAGTGACTGGCAAAAGCTGCATAATATTTGAATCAATTAGATTACCAATCTTTAACGCGAATGATACTTTCACCAAAATATCGTCTTCAGGAATCGAATCAGTGCCTTCACCTTCAACCACATTCAACAGATTGATATTCGGTGGTGAAATATCGACTCTTTTACTGAATACTGTCGACATCGAGGTTGCAGCAGATCCCATCATCTGGTTCATTGCCTCTTGTACTGCACTTAGCTGAATCTCATCAAGTAATTCCCTTGGGTTCAGTCCATCGCCTCCAAGCATTAAATCGGCGATTATCGCTGCGTCATTTTGCTGGATAACAAGCATATTGCTGCCGGTAAATCCTTCTGTGTAATAAACCTGTACGGCCACATAAGGATCTGGAAAAGCATCTTCAAGTTTTGACTTGTGCACGACTGTAACCGTAGGGGTATTAATTTCCACCTTCTGGTTCAATAAAGTTGATAGTGCGGTAGCTGAACTGCCAAATGATATATTGCCTATTTCACCTAACGCATCTCTTTCCATAAAAGAAAAATAGTCATCTACATTAATGGTACTTTCTGTTTCTTCTGCTTCATCAGAGGTTCCTCTAAGAAGCGCATCAATTTCATCTTGAGATAACATGTCATCGCTCACCATCATCGTCTCCCCCCTTAAATGTATCAAACACTTGAATGGCTAACTTTTTGTTAATTTTCCCTGGCTGTCCTACAAATTTAGGGATATCTCCGACTTTTATCAGTAATGGTTTATCAATCTGCTGATTCAATTCAATCACGTCGCCGATCTCCAGCATTAAAAAGTCCTGGATCGATATTTCAGATGAACCAATTTCAGCTGTAATTGAAACATCAGCTTTCTGGATTTCACTTTGCAATACTGAATTTTCGATAGGCAAGCTTTGTTTCTTATCGGATTGCATCCAATACTTCACTGACAATTTAGGGATGATTGGTTCCAGAACTACATGCGGGATGCATATATTGATCATTCCGCTGGCTTCTCCAATAGTAGTGTTCAGCGAAATCACCACTACGGTTTCATTCGGCGAAACCATTTGCAAAAATTGCGGATTAATCTCAAATTCCGATAGCTGAGGGTCGATCTCTGATATAGAACCCCATGCCTCCCTAAAGTTCTCAAAAGCTTTCTCAAACATATTTGACATGATCCTGGTTTCGATTTCTGTCAAGCTATCGACTTTATTATGACTTGTCCCTTTTCCGCCAAGCAGCCTATCCATCATCGCGTATGCAATATTCGGATTAACCTCCATCAGGATTCTGCCTTCCAAAGGTTCTACATCGAAAACATTCAAGATTGTCATCTTCGGAATGGATCGGATAAATTCCTCATAAGGAATCTGGTCGGCTGACGCGACACTAATATTGACATACGTCCTCAACTGAGCTGAGAAAAAGGTCGTCAATAGCCGGGCAAAGTTTTCATGAATTCGGGTAAGGCTGCGGATTTGGTCCTTTGAGAAACGTAAAGCTCTTCTAAAATCATATACTTTAACCCTTTTTTCTACTTCTTCTTTCTTTAATTCATCCGCATCCATTTCTCCTGTTGATAAAGCGGATAACAAAGCATCTATCTCGCTTTGCGATAATACCTCTCCCGACATTCTCTTCACCTCCATATAGTTACGGTAATTTAATTCATTCTGTTATTGGAGGAGAGAACCCGTTATATAGACCTTATTGATTTTTCCATCCTGCATCAGGTCATTCAACTTGGCTTTGAGGGTTTCTTCAAGGTTCATCTTGCCTTCCTTGCCTTGCAGCTCTTCTGCCTTTTTCTCGGATAGTTCATAAATAATCAGGTTTTTCACCTGAAAATCTCTCTTTTCCAACTCTTCTTTTGCTTTTTTGCCGTCTGTTTCAATTTTAAAAGAAATCTTAATAAAATCATTCGATGCCAAATTCGTTGTTACCTCAGGGATGTCCACCGAAGCTTCCAGCACCTCATCGATGCTTGGCTCCTTTTCGCCATCCTCAGCTGTAAGCTGCATAACCGCTACAACTGCTATAGTCCCTACGAGCAATATGGCTACCAGCATGACCGACATAATCATTACTAGTTTATTATTCTTCATGATTCAGTTCCTCCAACACTCGCCCTCCAAGAAGGCCGACACTCTGATAAAATTCCTGGATTAAATCGCTCACTACATCTTCACTTTCCCTAACGACATACTTTCGCCCATTGATTAATGTAATCGTTGTATCCGGAAAGGCTTCCACCACTTCGATAAATAATGAATTAATTCTAAATGATTTACCGTTTAATTTAGTTACTTTAATCACATTAATTCACAGGGGCTAAAAGGAATACCCTTTCAGCCCTGCTCCTCTCCTAGTCTATCGTTTTAAGTTTACGAGCTCCTGGAGGATTTCATCTGATGTTGTAATGATTCTTGTATTTGCCTGGAAACCACGCTGAGCCGTAATCATTTCTGTGAACTCTTCTGAAAGGTCTACATTTGACATTTCAAGGGCACCAGCCGCGATGGAACCCCTACCTTCTCCAGCAACATTGATATTGGCTGTTCCAGAGTTAACTGATTCCTGGAAAGTGTTATTTCCGATCTTAGAAAGCCCTGATGGATTGCTGAATTTGGCAAGCGCTAATTGGCCAAGCGTGAGTACTAACCCATTCGAGAAAACTCCGTTGATTTCCCCGGAAGAACCAATGTTGAAACTCTCCAATGCACCCTGTGTATTGCCGTCAGGGTAGGCGTTAGCGTCCATGCTGCCGCCTTCCTTGGTTAAGTCTTTGATTGGCATTAACACGGTTAGGTCCCTGGCACCGTTACTCCCATCATTAACCTTTAGAGTTATAGATAAGTCCGCTGGCGGATTTGTTGGGTCAAAATCAGGTATTGTGATTGTTTGCTCAACAATATTTGCGTTTGGATTGTTAGGATCAACTGTGATTGACTTATCAGTAAAAGCTAATTTCCAAGATCCAGCAGATGCATCCACAGGCGAAATTTTCAAATCGACCACGTGCTCTATCCCTTGATCATCCACTACCTTAATTTGCTGAAGTAATTCTGAATTGCCCTTAGCGTCCTTTGGAAGGTTGCCCTTCATTACTAATTCAGTCGTCTGCTTAGCAGGTAAAAGCGCATTTACGTTAACAGTTATATCTTCTAACTGACCGATTTGATTATAGGATTGTACTTTCAATCCCTCACCAGTTACCAATGTCCCGTTATCATCAAGATAGAAGTTCCCAGCACGGGTGTACATTTGGGATTGGCCTTGTTTTACAACAAAATAGCCATCGCCTGAAATCGCAAGGTCAAGTGCGCGT